>CAZUBF010000041.1:0-22542 GCA_964618555.1 uncultured Azohydromonas sp. | reverse complement strand
TGCCCACCGAGAACGGCACGGCACTGCACGCCGGGCGCCAGCCGACGCACGACGCGGCGCTGGTGCGCCGGCTGCGCGCCGCCGGCGCACTGGTGATGGGCAAGACCGTGACCACCGAGCTGGCCACCTACGCCCCCGGTCCGACGCGCAACCCGCACGACCCGGCGCATACGCCCGGCGGGTCGTCGAGCGGCTCGGCCGCCGCGGTGGCCGCCGGCCACGTGCCGCTGGCGGTGGGCACGCAGACCAACGGCTCGGTGATCCGCCCGGCGTCGTTCTGCGGGGTGGTCGGCTACAAGCCGACGTTCGGCTGGATCGGCCGCAGCGGCGTGCTGACCCAGTCGCCGAGCTTCGACCAGATCGGCGTGTTCGCGCGCTGCGTGGCCGACGCCGCGCTGCTGGCCGAGGTGCTGGCCGGCGACGACGCCGCCGATGCCGCCACGCAGCTGCGCGCGACGCCGCCGCTGCGCGCCGCCGCGCTGCAGCCGTCACCGACGCCGCCGCGCCTGGGCTGGGTGCCGACGCCGTTCTGGGACCGCGTCGCGCCCGACGCTGCAAGCGCCTTCGACGCGCTGCGGCGTGCGCTCGACGGGCACGTCGCCGATGGCCCGTTGCCGGCGCAGGCCGCGCAGGTCGTCGACTGGCACCGCGACGTGATGGAGGCCGAGATCGCCGGCTCGTACCACGAGCTCTACGAGCGCGGGCGCGACTGCCTGTCGGCGTCGCTTCGCGGCCAGATCGAGCGCGGGCGGCGGGTCAGTGCGGTCGGGCACCGCTTCGCGCTCGCCGGCATCGCGCGCTTTGCCGACGACCTCGCGCCGGCGTTCGAGCGCTTCGATGCGCTGCTCACCCCGGCCGCGCTTGGCGAGGCGCCGGCGGGACTGTCGTCGACCGGCGACCCGATCATGTGCACGCTGTGGACCGCCGCGGGCCTGCCTGCGATCACGCTGCCGCTGCTGCGCGGCGCCGCTGGGCTGCCGATCGGCGTGCAGCTGGTCGCACGACGCGGCGACGATGCGCGCCTGCTGCGCACGGCGCAGTGGCTGTGGCAGCACTGCGCCCGCTGAGCGCCGTGGCGAACCCCTCGACGACACCCGGCAGCGCCACGCCGACGACGGTGCCGCACCCGGTCATGCAAGGGCTGACCGTGCTCGAGCGCGGGTGGCTGTCGTCGAACAACGTGCTGCTCGCCGGCGACGACGGCAGCGCGGTGCTCGTCGACAGCGGCCACTGCCGCCACGCCGAGCAGACGGTGGCGCTGGTGCGCCGGGCGCTGCGCGGCGCGACGCTGGCGGCGGTCGTCAACACGCACCTGCATTCCGACCACTGCGGCGGCAACGCCGCGCTGCAGCGTGCATTCGGCGCCAAGGTGTTCATTCCCCCGGGGCAGTGGCGCGCCGCGGTCGACTGGGACGAGGACGCGCTGAGCTACCGACCGACGCAGCAGCGGTGCGAGCGTTTCGAGCCGCACGGCACGGTGACGCCGGGCGAAGCGCTGCAGCTCGGCGACCGCCGCTGGCAGGTGCTGGCCGCGCCGGGTCACGACCCGCACTCGGTGGTGCTGTTCGACGACCGGCACGGGGTGCTGATCTCGGCCGACGCGCTGTGGGAGAACGGCTTCGGCGTGGTGTTTCCCGAGCTGGTCGGCGAGCCGGGTTTCGACGAGGTCGCGGCGACGCTGGAACTGATCGGCGGGCTGGGGGCACGCTGGGTCGTGCCCGGCCACGGCGCGCCGTTCAACGACGTGCCCGCCGCACTGCAGCGCGCGAATGCCCTGCTCGAGCGCCTGCGTGCCGACCCGCAGCGGCACCGCCGCCACGCCGCCAAGGTGCTGCTGAAGTACCACCTGATGGAGGAGCGCGCACAGAGCCTGCCGCGCCTGGTGCTGTGGGCCGGCGACACGCCGTACCTGCGCCGGCTGTGGCACGACCTCGGCCGCCCCCGCGGCAGCCTGCACGGCTGGTGCGAGGCGCTGGTGCACGAACTCGCCGCCGCCGGGGCGTTGCACCTGCGCGACGCTCTGGTGCACGACGGCCCGCCGCCCTGAACGCAGTGCCGATGCCCCGCAGCGGTACAACGCCGCGGTACGCGGGGCGTGCGCGCCGTCGGCGAGGGACATGCCGGTCGAACGGGCGGGATACTTCTTCCCGGCCCGGCCCCGGCCGAGATGCGGCACCGGGGCGGTTCGCTTCACCCTCGAAGAAGGGACACGATGCCTCGCTCTTACGTCCTGCGGACCCTGCTCGCCGCGGTCGCCGCACTGCCCACGGCCGCCCTCGCCCAGAGCGCCGCGCAGCGGGTCAGCCCGCCGGTGGCGCAGGCCTGGATCGACCTCGGCACCTCCACCGGCATCGCCGGCATGGGCGCGATGGGGGCCATCGGGGGCAACCCGATGGCGGCACTGGGCAGCTTGTTCGGCGGCGGGGGGGCCGCGAAGAACGTGTTCGGCCACACGCGCACCGACCCCCCGGGGCGCTGGATGGACGTCACGCTCGCCACGCGCGCCAACCCGGCGCTGGCGCAGGCCACGCACAGCGTGCCGGCCGGCTCGGGGCTCGCGCCGACGCTGCAGCTGCTGTCGCCCAGGACGCAGAAGGCACCGCCGCCCGAGCGCGACGACGAGGAGTCCGACGACGGGCGCGAGGAACTGCGCGGCAAGTTCTCGCTGTACTGGGGTTGCGGCGACGCGGTGCGCGCCGGCCAGCCTCGCACCGTCGACCTGGCAAAGACGCCGTTGCACGCGGCGGGGGCCGAACTGGCGCAGATCCTGAAGGGCCGGCGCGCGACGCAGCGCGGCGCGCACGCCGCCGTCGGCCGGCCGATCTGGCCCAACGACCAGGACTCGCGCCTGGTGCCGGCCCAGGCCAGCCTGGTCGGCGAACACGCCTTCAACGGCAGCGGCGTGCCCGAGGGGATGCGCTTCACGCTGCCCGCCGCCCAGGACCTGATGCCGCCGCTGGCGATCGCGCAGGCCGACGCCGGCGGTGCCACGCGGCTGCGCTGGACGGCGCTGCCGCAAGCGCGCGCCTACTTCCTGATGGCGATGGGTCAGAAGGAGGGTGAGGACGGACACATGGTGATCTGGACCTCGAGCGAACTGCCCGACAGCGGCTTCGGCCTGCTCGACTACCAGACCAACGCCGCCGTCGACCGCTGGCTGCGCGACCAGGTGCTGCTCGCCCCGACGGCGAGCGAGTGCACGGTGCCCAGAGGCGTATTCGCCGAGGGCGGCGCGATGCTGCGTGCGATCGCCTACGGCAGCGAGCTGAACCTGGCGCAGCCGCCGCGCCCCGCCGACCCGAGGGTGGCGTGGGAGCCGCAGTGGGCCGTGAAGGTGCGCGTGAAGTCGACCGCCACCGCGATGCTCGGCGTCGACGCCGGCGGCGAAGAGCGCCAGTCGACGCCGGGCGCCGAGGCGCCGCCGGCCGAGGACAAGCCGCGCCTGCTGCCCAGGGCCGGCGACCTGCTGCGCGGCATCCTCGGGCGCTGAGACCCGCGCCCAGGGGCGACAATGCGCGCTCCGGTTCAAATGGAGCAGTCCATGCAAAACGCCTACGGCTTCGGCAAGACCGTCGCGATGCCTTTCGACGACGCGGTCGCGCGCGTCACCGCGGCGCTGGCCGCCGAGGGCTTCGGCATCCTCACCGAGATCGACGTCGCGGCGACGATGAAGAAGAAGCTCGACCACGACATGCCGCCGTACCGCATCCTCGGCGCGTGCAACCCGCCGTTCGCGCGCCAGGCGATCGAGGCCGAGCCGACCATCGGCCTGCTGCTGCCTTGCAACGTCGTCGTGCGGCAGGACGCCGCGGGCGCCGTGCAGGTCGAGTTCATGGACCCCGACACGATGCACAAGCTGTCCGACAGCGCCGCGGTGGCACGGGTCGCGGCGCAGGTGCGCGAGCGTCTGCAGCGGGTGATGGCCGCGATCTGACCGGCCGGCGCGCGCTGCGCGCGCGTCACAATGCGTCGATGGAACCGCGCCCCGGCCCGCCCGTGCCCGTCGCGGCGCTGCGCGCGCTGATCGCTTCGCTCGAAAGTGGTTTGCTCGAGCGCGACGCCGCGGTGCGGCTGGCGCTGCTCGCCGCGCTGGCCGGCGAGCACGTGCTGCTGATCGGCCCGCCGGGCACCGCCAAGAGCGAGCTCGCGCGCCGGCTGCACCGCGCCTTCGCCGACTGCCGCTACTTCGAGCGGCTGCTCACGCGCTTCTCGACGCCCGAGGAACTGTTCGGCCCGCTGTCGCTGAAGGCGCTCGAGGCCGACCGCTACGAGCGCCTCGTCGACGGCTACCTGCCCACCGCCGGCGTGGCCTTCCTCGACGAGGTGTTCAAGGCCAACTCGGCGATCCTCAACGCGCTGCTGACGCTGCTCAACGAGCGCGAGTTCGACAACGGCGCCGGTCGCGCACGCACGCCGCTGATCAGCGTGGTCGGCGCGAGCAACGAGGTGCCCGCCGACGAGGCGCTGCTGGCGTTCTACGACCGCTTCCTGGTGCGCGTGCCGGTGCAGCCGGTCAGCGACGCTGCGTTCGACGCGCTGCTCGCGTTGGCGAGCGTCGACGCGGCACCGGTGCCGCTGATCGCCGCCGAGCGCGACGCGGTGCGGCGCGCGCGCGACCGCGTCGCGCTCGGCGACGACCTGCGCGACGCGCTGCACGCGCTGCGCGCGCGGCTGCGCGACGACGGCATCGCGGTGTCCGACCGGCGCTGGCGCCAGTTCGTCGGGCTGCTGCGCACCGCCGCGGCCACCGAGCATCGCGCCGTGGCCGACGCGCTCGACCTATGGCTCGCGCCGTACGTGCTGGCGCACGAGCCGGCGCAGCAGCCGGCGCTGACCGACTGGTTCGTCGACCGCGTCGCCGACGCCGCGCCTCACGACCTGCCGTGGCTGGCACGCGCGGTCGAGGCGTTCGAGCGGCAGCTCGAGATCGAACGTTCGCTGCCCGCCGACGAAGGCGACGACGCGGCGGGCAAGATCGCTCTGGCGCGCGCCATCGGAGGCGCACAGCCCGACGGCATGCTGCGCATCGTCGCCGACGCGCTCGAGCAGCGCCTGCGACGGCGTTTCAGCCCGGTGCACGTCGACGCACGCTGCGCGCAGGTCGACGCGGTGGCCGCCGACGCTCGTCGCGCGCGCGACGAGGCGCAGTCGCGCCTGGCGGCGCTGCAGGCGAGGCTCGCCGGGCGGCTGTGGCTGCCGCCGACGCTGGCCGATCGGCTGCGGCAGGGCCCGACGGTGACGCTGGCGCACGCGCAGGCGCTGCTCGAGCGTTTGGCCGCAGCGCGCGACGGCTTCGCGGCGCTGCCGCTCGACCCGGGGCTGGCCGGTGAAGCCCCGGCGCCGGTTGCGCTGCCGGCGACGGCCTGAGCCGGCGTGGCCCCGCGCGACGCGCCCTATCACCGGCTCGCGGCGCTGCCGCGCGGGTTGTGGCTGCCGGCGCTGACGACCAGCGGCGGCAGCGCCGACCGGCGTCTCGTCGACCTGCCGTGCTGGCGCGACGCGCTCGAAGCCGGCGTGCTGCCGCCGCCCGAAGCCGACTGCGGCGACGCGCCGCTGTTCGGTGCGCTGCGCGAGGCGGCGGGTGAACTCGACCTGCCCGCGCTCGCGCGCGGCGTGCCTGCGCTGGCCGAGCAGGTGCTGCGCACGCTGCTGTGGCACGCCGACCGCGTGATCGACCGGGCGGTGCACGAGCCGCGCGACGCGGCCGTCGCGCGCGCGGTGCGGGCGTTTCGCGAAGAGTGGCAGGTCGAGCGCGCCGACCGCGCCGAGGCGCTGGCGCTGCTGCAGGGGCTGGGCGATCTCGCCAGGCTGCGCTGGGACGAACTGCAGGGTCTGTGGCGGCGCCGCGAGTGGCGCGAGGCGCAACGGCTGGCGACGCTGCTCGAGCGCGCCCCGGCGCTGGTCGAGCTGCTGCGCCGGCTCGGCCGGCGAGAAGTCGCCGTCGTGCCGCGCGTGCCGGCGCCGCTGCCGCTGCCCGGCCGCGCCGCGCCGGTGCCGCTCGTCGCGATCGAGACCCGGCTGCCCGACGCCCCCGGAGAGATCACCGGCATCCGCCTGTCCGACCGGCTCGAACGCCAGCTCGCCGCCGAAGCGGCGCTGATGCACCACCCGGTCGGCCACAAGCTGTGGCGCGCGCGCCGCGCCGAGTCGCGCCTGCTGACCTGGGAGAGCGAGGCAGTGCTGGTCGACTGGCGCGCTGACCCGGCGGCGCGCCCGCGCGCCCCGGCGGCGCCGGCCACGCCGCCGCCGCTGCAGCGCGGGCCGATCGTCGTCTGCCTCGACACGTCGGGTTCGATGGCCGGCGCGCCCGAGCAACTGGCCAAGGCGCTGGTGCTGCAGGCGCTGCGCACCGCGCACGCCGAGAGGCGCGGCTGCAAGCTGATCGCCTTCGGCGGGCCCGGCGAGATCGTCGAGCGTGACCTCGACGACGGCGCCGGCGGGCTGCACGCGCTGGCCGACCTGCTCGGCCAGGGCTTCGACGGCGGCACCGACGTGCAGGGGCCGATCGAACGTGCCGTCGACGCCGTGCACGCCGCCGGCGACGCCGCGCGCTGGGCCGGCGCCGACCTGCTGATCGTCAGCGACGGCGAGTTCGGCTGCACGGCGGCGACGCTCGAGCGACTCGACGCGGCGCGCGCCGCGCTGGGCCTGCGCGTGCAGGGCATCCTGATCGGCGACCGCGAGACGATAGGGCTGCTCGAGGTCTGCGACGACATCTTCTGGGTGCGCGACTGGCGCCGCTTCGGCGGCGATGCCGCCGGCGGCTTCTCGCCGGTGCACAGCCGCAGCCTGACCGCGATGTACTTCCCGAACGCGCTGAGCGAGCGCGCGGCGAGGCACCGCAAGGCCTGACCCCCCGGGGAGAGGCGCTGCCGCGGCGCCGCGTCGCCGCCGGCTGCAGCCTGTGCCGCGGGCGCCGCAGCGCGTCGCAAACCGTGGTCGCTTTGCGGGCCGGCTCGCTACAGTGCGCCACGCACCGAATCCCGCCACCCGATGAGCGCCACGCCCCCGCCCCCTTCACCTCCGCCGGTTGCTGCTGCGCCGGCGTCGCCCGCGTCCGGGCGCTGGCAGCGCGTCGGCGGCGCGCTGGTGCGCGGATTCCACGCCTACGCGAACTGGCTGGTGGGCATCAGCTGGAAGCGCTTCGTCGCGCTGTCGGTGCTGCTGCTGATCGTCGTCAACCTGATCGCCGAGATCCCGCCGTTCAGCTGGACGGTCAGCGAGACGATCACCGAGCGGCCGACGCGCACCACCGTGGTGAAGCCGCCGGCGGTGCCGCTGCCTCCCGCACCGTCGGCCCCCTCGGCGCCGGCCGGCGAGCGCGAGCCGATGATCAAGATCGAGCGCCCGGGGCGCGACGGCGACGGCGTCGAGATCTCGATCGGCGAGAAGGGCATCCGGATCAAGCCCAGCGCCCGGCCCGCGGGTAACGCGGCCAGCGACGCCGCGGCACGCGCCGCCGAGGCGGCGTCGGCTGCCGAGATCGCCGCCGCGCAGGCCGCCAGCGCCGCCGAGGCGGCAGCGGGCATCGAGATCCGCCTGCCGCCGGGCACGAGCGAGGCGGTGCGCGAGGCCATCGAGGAGGTGCGCCGCGAAGTGCTCGACGCAGCCGAGGAGGCCCGGCGCGACGCCGAGGAAGCGGTGCGCGACGCCGAGCGGGCCGTGCGCGAGGCCGGCGAGGCGGCGTCGGAGGCGGCGCGTGGCGCCGGCCCGCGCATCCGCGTGACCAAGGTGCGCCTGGGCGACTTCCTGCCCGACCTCGCGCTGATCTGGATCTTCGGCTCGATGATCCTGAAGATCACCTACAAGGGCCGCATGCAGGCCGAAGTCAAGGCGGCGATGGCCACCGAGACCGCCGAGGCCGAACAGCTCAAGCGCCAGGTCGTCGAGGCGCGCATGGCGGCGATGCAGGCGCAGGTCGAACCGCACTTCCTGTTCAACACGCTGGCATCGATCGACCACCTGATCGAGACCGACCCGCCGCGCGCCAGCCAGATGCAGAAGCACCTGATCGCGCTGCTGCGCGCCAGCATGCCGACGATGCGCGAGACGCAGGTCGGCGCGGTGCGCGAACTCGGCCGCGAGATGGCGGTGATCCGGCCGTACCTCGAGATCCTGAAGATGCGCATGGAGGACCGGCTGCAGCTCGACACCCGCGTGCCCGCCGGGCTCCTGACCGCCGAGTTCCCGCCCATGATGCTGCAGACGCTGGTCGAGAACGCGATCAAACACGGGCTCGAGCCCAAACCCGAGGGTGGCACGCTGCGCGTGTGCGCCGAGGTCGTCGACGGCCGCCTCGAGGTGACGGTGGCCGACACCGGCGTGGGCTTCGGTGCCGCCGACACCGCCGGCACCGGCGTCGGGCTGGAGAACATCCGCGAGCGGCTGAAGCTGCTGTACGGCAGCCGCGCGTCGCTGACCGTGGCCGCCCAGGCCGGCGGCGGCACGGTGGCGACGATCGCGGTGCCCTACGTCGCGCGCGCTCGCGACGACGGCGCCGCCGTGGCAAGCACCTGAGCCTGGCGAACGGGACGCCGTCGTGAGAGACCTGCCCCGCTTTCTGCTCGTGGCGCTGGCGCTGCTGGTGCTGCTGGGCGTGCTCGCCGTGGCGGCCTGGCTCGTCTGGGGCCTGCCGCTGGACCAGATGCAGGTGATCGTCGACGGGCGCGAGTGGCACCTGCCGCCGATGCACGTCGGCCACTGGCTGGTGGCCGCCGCGGCGCTGGTGCTGGTGTTCGCGCTGCTCGCGGTGCTGCTGCCGCTGGCGCTGGTGCTCGGCCTTGGGCTGCCGCTGCTGGTGTCCGGTGTCGTGCTCGCGGTGGTGTTGTCGCCGCTGTGGCTGCTCGTGCTGCTGGTCTGGTGGCTGTGGCGCCGCGATCGACGCGCCGCGCCCCCGAACGCACAATGAGCGCGATGGACGACGCCCCCACCGCCGTGATCGCCGACGACGAACGCCTGATGCGCGAGCAGCTGCGCGCACGGCTGGCCGAGGTCTGGCCCGGGCTGACGATCGTCGCCGAAGCGCGCAACGGGCAGGAGGCGGTCGACCTGGTCGCAGCGCACCACCCCGACTTGGTGTTCCTCGACATCCGCATGCCCGGGCTGACCGGCGTCGAGGCGGCGAGGCGCATCGCGCAACTCGACGCCGATCCCGGCTGGCCCGACGACCAGCCGCTGCCCGAGATCGTGTTCATCACCGCCTACGACCAGTACGCGGTCGAGGCCTTCGAGCAGGGCGTGGCCGACTACGTGCTCAAGCCCGCCGAACGCGAGCGGCTGCAGCTGACGGTGCAGCGACTGCAGGCGCGGCTGGCGCGCCGTGACGGCGCGCCGCCGGGACCGGGCGCCGACGCGCTACCCGCGGCGCCGCTGCAGCAGCTGCTTCACAAGCTGTCCGCCGGCATGGGCCAGCCGCGCAGCTACCTGAAGTGGATCCAGGCCAGCGTCGGCGAGACGATCCGCATGATCCCGGTCGACGAGGTGCTGTTCTTCATCAGCGACGAGAAGTACACGCGCGTGCAGACCGCGGCGTTCGAGGCGCTGATCCGCAAGCCGATCAAGGAGCTGGTCGACGAACTCGATCCCGAGGTGTTCTGGCAGATCCACCGCAGCACGCTGGTCAACACGCGGCACATCGCCGGCGTCACGCGCGACTTCCGCGGCCGCCAGCTCGTCGCGGTGCACGGCAGCGCCGAGAAGCTCGAGGTCAGCCGCAGCTACACCGGACTGTTCAAGAGCATGTGAGCGGGCGCGACGGCGGTAAACGCCGGCGCCTGCACCGGCGTTACGATGTGCCAGGAGGTCCCTGCGCCATGGTCACCGACGCCTGTCCCGGCCCCATCGTTCGCCCGCGCCGACGCGCGTGGCTCGGCGCGGTCGCGCTGGCCGCGGTCGCGCTGTTTGCCGGTTGCGCCACCGGCCCCGAGGTGCGCACGACGGTCGAACGCGGCACCGACCTGTCGCGCTACCGCACGTTCGCCTTCGTCAGCCCGCTGGGCACCGACCGCGCCGGCTACCAGACCCTCGTCTCGCAGCACCTGAAGGCGTCGACACGGCGCGAGCTCGAGGCGCGCGGTCTGCGCTACGACGAGGCCGCGCCGCAGCTGCTCGTCAACTTCCACGCCGCGCTGGCCGAGCGCGTTCGCGTGAGCCCGGTGTCGGGGATGGTCGGCTTCGGCTACTACGGCTACCGCCGCGGGCTGTACGCCGGCTGGCCGATCTGGGCCGAGCGCCCCGAGGTGACGACCTACCAGGAAGGCACGGTCAACATCGACCTCGTCGACGCGCAGCGCAAGCAGCTGGTGTGGGAGGGCATCGTCGTCGGCCAGGTCACGCCCAAGGCGATGGACGACCTCGAGCGCTCGCTCGACCAGGCGGTGGTCGCCGCGTTCGCGAGGTTCCCGCTGCCACCGCGCTGAGCCGCGCGCTGAGCCGCGCGCTCAGCCGCCGTCCACCGGCGCCGGCGCCTTCGCGGCGAGCTGCGCGCGCAGCTGCTTCAGTCGCTCCTTCGGGTCGACCTTCGGCTGCGACTCGCCGAGCTTCATCTCGGCGATGAAGCGGCTGGGCACGCCGGCCACCGTCTCGCGGCCGCGCTTGCGCCGCCGCAGCGTGCTCACCGCCAGCGTGCGCTGCGCACGCGTGATGCCCACGTACATCAGCCGGCGCTCCTCCTCGAGCCGCTGCGGCGTCATCTCGTCGTCGTCGGACTTGAACGGCAGCAGTCCCTCGTTGACGCCGGCCAGGAACACGTGCGGCCACTCGAGGCCCTTGGCGGCGTGCAGCGTCGACAGCGTGACCACGTCCTGCTCGGCGTCGCGTTCGGCCAGGCTGAGGATCACGCTGATCGTCTGCGCCACCTGCAGCACCGACTGGCGTTCGGTCTCGAAGGTGCCGGTGTCGTGCACGATGTCGCCTCCGCAGCGACGCGCGATCCAGTCGACGAAGTCGAGCACGTTGGCCCAGCGTGCCGCGGCAAGCCGCGCGCTGTCCTCGCCGTCGTGCACATGCTGCTCGTAGCCGATGTCCTTCAGCCAGTCGAGCAGCAGCGCGCGCGCCGCCTCGGCACCCTCGGCGTGGCGCGCGCGGTACTCGAGGTCGGCGACGTAGCGGCCGAACTCGTGCAGCGAGCCCAGCACCTTCGCGCCCAGCGCGGTCTCCAGGGTCGGCGCTGCGAGCGCGTCGAACAGGCTGCAGCGGCGCTGCGCGGCGAACTCGCCGAGCTTGCCCAGCGTGGTGTGGCCGATGCCGCGCTTGGGCGTGCCGACGGCGCGCAGGAACGCGGGGTCGTCGTCGGCGTTGACGAGCAGGCGCAGCCAGGCGCACAGGTCCTTGATCTCGGCGCGGTCGAAGAAGCTGGTGCCGCCCGAGACCTTGTACGGGATCTGCGCCGCGCGCAGCTTCTGCTCGAAGGCCCTGGCCTGGTGGTTGGCGCGGTACAGCACCGCGAAGTGCGAGAACTTCGCCGCCGCGCCCTGCCCGCGCAGCGACTGGATCAGCGCCACCGCGCGCTCGGCCTCGTGCTCCTCGCCGTCGCACTCGAGCACGCGCACCGGCTCGCCGTCGCCGAGTTCGCTCCACAGCTTCTTGTCGAACAGCTTCGGGTTGGCGGCGATGACCGCGTTCGCCGCGCGCAGGATGTGGCCGGTCGAGCGGTAGTTCTGCTCCAGCGCGATGACCTTCAGCCGCGGGTAGTCCTGCGGCAGGCGCTTCAGGTTGTCGAGCGTCGCGCCGCGCCAGCCGTAGATGCTCTGGTCGTCGTCGCCCACCGCGGTGAACACGCCGCGTTCGCCGACCAGCGCCTTGAGCAGGTCGTACTGCACGGCGTTGGTGTCCTGCACCTCGTCGACCAGCACGTGGCGCAAGCGCTCGCGCCACCTGTCGCGCACCGCGGCGTCGCGCTGCAGCAGCGCCAGCGGCAGCCCGATCAGGTCGTCGAAGTCGACCGCCTGGTACGCGGCGAGCCGCTCCTGGTAGCGCTGCATCACCCGCGCGGCGACCGCCTCGTCGTCGTCGGCCGCGGCCGCCAGCGCCTGCGCCGCGTCCAGGCCCTGGTTCTTCCACAGGCTGATCGTCCACTGCCAGCGCCGCGCGGTCTTCGCGTCGGTGGTGCCGCCGGCGTCGCGCAGCACACCCAGCACGTCGTCGGCGTCGAGGATCGAGAAGTTGGGCTTCAGTCCGATCGCCGGCCCGTCCTCGCGCAGCAGGCGCACGCCCAGGCTGTGGAAGGTCGACACCACCAGGGGCTTGGCCGCGCGCGCGCCGACCAGCGCGCGGGCGCGTTCGCGCATCTCGGCGGCGGCCTTGTTGGTGAAGGTGATCGCGGCGATTTGCGCCGGCTCGATCCCGGCCGCCAGCAGGCGCGCGATCTTGTGCGTGATCACGCGCGTCTTGCCCGAACCGGCGCCGGCCAGCACCAGGCACGGGCCGCCGAGATGGTGCACGGCCTCGAGTTGGGCGGGGTTCAGGCGTTCGGTCGCGTCGGCCATCGGGGCAGGCAAAGGGAGCGGATGATAGCCAAGGCCCGCGCGGCGCGGCGTGCGCGCGCCGCGGCTTCAGTCGCGCGCCGTCGCGCGCCGCTTCGTGTCGGGCGCGGCGGGTGCGACGGGCGCGGAGCGCCGCAGGACACGCCGCACGACCCAGGCGAGCACGGCTAGCGCGACGATCACCGCGAACACCGCGTACGGGTGCAGCGCGGTGGCCCAGGCGTCGACCTCGTCGAGGAAGCGGGCGTAGACGACGATCGCCAGCGTGGTGGCCGACAGCACCACCGCGAGGTTGACCGCCACGCGCAGGCCGAGCAGGAAACCGATGATCGCGCCGACCACCGGCCCGGTCATCCAGAACGGCATGAACACGAACACGAACAGGCCCGCGATGCCGAAGCGCCGCACGCCGCCGCGTCCCGACTCGGCGGCGGCGCGCAGGCGATCGAGCATCGGCGCGATGCGCCGCGTGTCGATCAGCTCCTGCCAGCCGAGCACGAACAGCGGGTAGACCACCAGCACCTGCGTCGTCTCGACGAACACGTTGGCCAGGACCACCTCAAGCGGCGCCAGCCCGCTGGCGATGCCGTAACTCATGCCGGCCGCACGCCCGACGACCAGGTTCAGTCCGATCACCGCGGCGTAGTCGAGCGTCGCTGCAGGTGCCAGCATCAGCCCGACGCCGACCGCCGCGGCGATCGCCAGCGCCATCGCCAGGCCGACCGCGAGCAGCTTGCCCTCGGCGCCGGCGAGCAGGCGCCGCCATCCCGGCACCGGGTCGGCGCGGTCGTGCTGCGGGGCGGGCGGGATCGGTCGGGCGTGCGGCATGGGGCGTTCGGATGGCGCGCATCATGCCCGCACCGCGACGACGGGTTGCGATACTGCGGCCCCGATGGCAGCCGTCCTCGCGGTCACCGTGCCGTTCTTCGCACTCGTGCTCGCGGGTTACCTCGCGGCGCAGCGCCGGCTGTTGCCCGAGGCGGCGATCCCGGGGCTCAACGCCTTCGTGCTGTACTTCGCGCTGCCGTGCATGCTGTTTCGATTCGGCGCCGGCACGCCGGTGATCGAGCTGCTCAATCCCGCCGTGCTCGCGGTGTGGCTGGCGTGCGCGCTGCTGATCGTGTTCTTCACGGTCGCCTTCACGCTGGGCCCGGCGGTGCACCTGAAGGACGCGGCGTTCGGCGCCCTGGTGGCCGCGTTCCCGAACACCGGCTTCATGGGCGTGCCGCTGCTGGCGGCGCTGATGGGCCCGGCCGGCATCGGGCCGATGATCACGCTGCTGCTGGCCGACCTGTTCGTCACCTCGTCGCTGTGCATCGCGCTGGCGCAGGCACACGACGCCAGCGGCCGAGGCGCTCGCGAGGCGGCGCTGAAGACGCTGCGCGGCACGCTGGCCAACCCGCTGCCCTGGGCGATCGCCGCCGGCGCGCTGTTCTCGGTGGCCGGGCTGACGCTGCCGGGGCCGATCGACGCGGTGGTGAAGATGCTCGCCGACGCGGCCACGCCGGTGGCGCTGTTCACGATCGGCGCCGTGCTGTGGTGGCGGCGATCAAGCTGTTCCTGCACCCGCTGCTGGTGTTCGCGGTGGGTGCCGCGGCGATGCGCCTGGGCGCGCCACTGACGGCATTCCAGCTCTCGGTGCTGACGCTGGCCGCCGCGCTGCCCAGCGCGAGCAACGTCTCGCTGCTGGCCGAGCGCTACGGCGCCGACAACGGGCGCGTCGCGCGCATCATCCTCGCGTCGACCGCGGCGGCCTTCGTCAGCTTCACGCTGCTGGCGACGGGACTGGGCGTGCAGGTGCGCGGCTGAGCGTTCGCTGCGGCGCCCCGCGCATCAGTCGACGCCGCGCGCGCGGTCGGCGGCGAAGCGCTCGCGGAACGCCGCGAACGTGCCGGCGTCGAGCGCGGTGCGCACCTCGCGCATCAGGTTCAGGTAGTAGTGCAGGTTGTGGATGCTGGCCAGCATCGGACCCAGCATCTCGCCGCAGCGGTCGAGGTGGTGCAGATAGGCACGGCTGAAGCCGCCGCGCACGCCGCCGTCGGCCAGCGTCGTGCCCCGGCACGCGTAGCAGCTGCAGGTCTCGTCGAGCGGCCGCGGGTCGGTCCGGTGCTTCGCGTTGCGGATCTTCAGGTCGCCGAAGCGCGTGAACAGGTGGCCGTTGCGGGCGTTGCGCGTCGGCATCACGCAGTCGAACAGGTCGACGCCATGCGCCACGCCGTCGACCAGGTCCTCGGGCGTGCCCACGCCCATCAGGTAGCGCGGCTTGCCCGCCGGCAGCCGCTGCGGCGTGTGCGCGACGAGGCGGCGCATGTCCTCCTTCGGCTCGCCGACGCTGACGCCGCCGATCGCGTAGCCCGGCAGGTCGAGCTCGGTCAGCGCCGCGGCCGGCGCCTCGCGCAGCGGCTCGTACATGCCGCCCTGCACGATGCCGAACAGGGCGTTGGGGTTGCCCAGGCGATCGAACTCGGCCTTGGAGCGCTTCGCCCAGCGCAGGCTCAGCTCCATCGAGGCGCGCGCCTCGTGCTCGGTCGTCACGTGGCCGGCGGTCTGGTACGGCGTGCACTCGTCGAACTGCATCACGATGTCCGAGTCCAGCACCGTCTGGATCTGCATGCTGACTTCGGGCGTCAGGAGCAGCTTGTCGCCGTTGACGGGCGAGGCGAAGTGCACGCCGTCCTCGGTGATCCTGCGCCCCTTGCCGTCGGCGCCGCCGAGGCTCCAGACCTGGAAGCCCCCGCTGTCGGTGAGGATCGGCCGCGACCAGCCCTCGAAGCGGTGCAGGCCGCCGAAGCCGCGCAGCACCTCCAGCCCGGGCCGCATCCAGAGGTGGAAGGTGTTGCCGAGGATGATCTGCGCGCCCATCGCCTCGAGGTCGCGCGGCAGCACGCCCTTGACGGTGCCGTAGGTGCCCACCGGCATGAACATCGGCGTCTCGACGGCGCCGTGGTTGAGCGTGAGCCGCCCGCGGCGCGCCTGGCCGTCGGTGGCGAGGATCTCGAAGTGCAGCATGGGCGCCATTGTCGCCGTCGCACTTCGCGCGCCTTGCCCGGTGGCGGGCCGTGACCGACCTCGACGGTGGGCCGTGGCGCATGATGTGCTGCCACGGCTGGCGCGGCAAAGCGCCGAGCGCGCCGGCGGCGACGCTTCACCTCGGTGGCGAGCCGCGCAGGGCCGACCGCCCCAGTGTGAGCCCGCAGCGGGTGCCGACTGCCGCGACGCGCCGACCCGCGCGGGCCACGGCCATGCAGAACGACGAAACCTTCGCCAGCGTCCGCGACGGGCCGAAACCCGAACCCCCCGCCAGGGTCCGGAACGATCCGCGCCTCAACCACGGGCGACCAGCATCGCGTCGCCGTAGCTGAAGAAGCGGTAGCGCGCCTCGACGCCGTGCCGGTACAGCGCCATCACGTGCTTGTAGCCGGCGAACGCGGCCACCAGCATCAGCAGCGTGCTTCGGGGCAGGTGGAAGTTGGTGATCAGCAGGTCGACGACGCGGAACGTGAAGCCGGGCGTGATGAACAGGTCCGTCTCGCGGGCGCCGGCTTCGAGCCGGCCCGACAGCGCGGCCGACTCGAGCGCACGCAGCGTCGTCGTGCCGGCGGCGACGACGCGCCCGCCGTTGGCGCGTGCGGCCTCGATCGCGGCCACCGCGTCGGCGCCGACATCGAACCACTCGCTGTGCATGCGGTGCTCGGCCAACCGCTCGCTGCGCACCGGCTGGAACGTGCCTGCGCCCACGTGCAGCGTCACCGCGGCGCGCTTCACGCCGCGTGCGTCGAGCGCGGCGAGCAGCGCCTCGTCGAAGTGCAGCGACGCGGTGGGGGCGGCCACGGCGCCCGGACGGCGCGCGAACACGGTCTGGTAGCGCTGCGCGTCGTCGGCGGTGTCGGCGTGCGTGATGTACGGCGGCAGCGGCACGTGACCGTGCGCTTCGAGCAGTGCCAGTGCATCGGACGGAAAGCGCAGCCGGTACAGCGAACCGTCGGCGCCGTCGCGGCCGAGCACCTCGGCGTCGAACGCGTCGGCAAAGCGCACCGTGCCGCCCGGCTTCGGCGACTTGCTCGCCCGCAGTTGGGCGAGCACTTCGTGACCGGGCAGCACGCGTTCGATCAGCGCCTCGACCGCGCCGCCCGTGGGCTTCTCGCCGTACAGCCGCGCCTTGATCACGCGCGTGTCGTTGAACACCAGCAGGTCGCCGGGTTCGAGCAGCTGCGGCAGGTCGCGGAACACGCGGTCGACCGGCGTGTCGCCGCGACCGTCGAGCAGGCGCGACGCGCTGCGCTCGACCGCCGGATGCTGCGCCACCAGTTCGCCGGGCAGCGTGAAGTCGAAGTCGCTGAGGATGTGCGCAGAAGCGGGGGAGTGCATGGCTCGCAGGCTGTACCGGCCTGAAGACCTCACCGGGGGCAGAATTGTTCCATGGTCGCCGCCATCGCGTCGTCGCCGTCGCCGCAAAGCCCCCGGTCCGGTCCGCAGCGCGCGCTCGACAAGCTCGGGCTGAAGACCGACCTCGACCTCGCGCTGCACCTGCCGCTGCGCTACGAGGACGAGACGCGGATCACGCCCATCGCCGATCTGCGCGACGGCGCGATGGCGCAGGTCGAGGCCGTGGTGCGCGACACGCGCGTCGAGACGCGTGCGCGCCGCCAGCTCGTCGTGCAGGTCGCCGACGACAGCGGCACGCTGGTGCTGCGCTTCCTGCACTTCTACCCGTCGCACCGCAAGGTACTCGCGCCGGGGGCGCGCGTACGCGCCATGGGCGAGGTGCGCGGCGGCTTCTTCGGCCGCGAGATGGTGCACCCGGTGTTTCGCGCCGTCGAGCCGGGCGCGCCGCTGCCTGCGGCGCTGACGCCCGTCTACCCGACCAGCGCCGGGCTGCCGCAGGCGTATCTGCGCAAGGCGGTGGCTGGCGCGCTGGCGCGCGCGCCGCTCGACGAGCCGTGGCCGGCGGCGCTGCGTCGCGACTGGTGGCCGCCGGGGCTGCCGACGCTGCGCGACGCGCTGCAGTTTCTCCACCACCCACCGCAGGGCACGCCGCTGGCCACGCTCGAAGACCGCAGCCACCCCGCATGGCAGCGGCTGAAGTTCGACGAGTTGCTCGCGCAGCAGCTGTCGCAGCGGCTCGCGCAGCGCGAACGAGCGACGCTGGCCGCGCCGGTGCTGCGCGCGCCCGCGGGCGGGCTGCCCGAGCGGCTGCTCGCGGCACTGCCGTTCACGCTGACGGCGGCGCAGCGCCGCGTGGCCGACGAGATCGCCGCCGACCTGGCGCTGCCGCGGCCGATGCACCGGCTGCTGCAAGGCGACGTCGGCTCGGGCAAGACCGTGGTCGCGGCGCTGGCCGCCGCGGTGGCGATCGACGCCGGCTGGCAGTGCGCGCTGATGGCCCCCACCGAGATCCTCGCCGAGCAGCACTTCGGCAAGCTGGTGCACTGGCTCGAGCCGCTGGGCGTCGACGTGGCGTGGCTCGCCGGCAGCCGCAAGGCACGTGCGCGCACGCAGTTGATCGGGCGCATCGCCAGCGGCGACGCGCGGCTCGTTGTCGGCACGCACGCCGTGATCCAGCACGACGTCGCATTCGCGCGGCTCGGGCTGGCGATCGTCGACGAGCAGCACCGCTTCGGCGTCGCGCAGCGGCTGGCGCTGCGGCAGAAACTCGACGAGGCGGCGCCGGCCAGCGACCCCCCGCAGGACCGCGCGTCACGAGGCGACGCGCGGCTCGAGCCCCACCTGCTGATGATGAGCGCCACGCCGATCCCGCGCACGCTGGCAATGACCTACTACGCCGACCTCGCGGTGAGCTCCATCGACGAACTGCCGCCCGGTCGCACGCCGGTGGTCACCAAGGTGTTCGCCGACTCGCGCCGCGACCAGGTCATCGCACGCATCCGCGACGAGGTCGCGCAGGGCCGGCAGGTGTACTGGGTGTGCCCACTGGTCGAGGAGTCCGAGCACATCGACCTGCGCCACGCCACCGAGACGCATGCGCAGCTCGCCGCTGCGATGCCCGACGTCGCGGTCGGCCTGCTGCACGGGCGAATGCCGGCGCCCGAGAAGGCGGCGGTGATGGCGCAGTTCGCCGGCGGTGACATGCCCGTGCTGGTGGCCACCACGGTGATCGAGGTCGGCGTCGACGTGCCCAACGCCAGCCTGATGGTCGTCGAACACGCCGAGCGTTTCGGGCTGGCGCAGCTGCACCAGCTGCGCGGCCGCGTCGGCCGTGGCGCCGCCGCCAGCGTGTGCGTGCTGCTGTACACGCCGCCGCTGTCGGCCACCGCCAAGCAGCGACTGCGCGCGATGGTCGAGACGACCGACGGCTTCGAGATCGCGCGCCGCGATCTGGCGATCCGCGGCCCCGGCGAGTTCATGGGCGCGCGCCAGAGCGGCGACGCGCTGCTGCGCTTCGCCGACCTCGGTGCCGACGAGGCGTTGCTGCAGCGCGCGCGCTCGGCGGCCGAGGCGCTGCTCGACGCCGCCCCTGCCGCGGCGCGCACCCACGTGGCGCGCTGGCTCGGCGCACGGCACGACTACCTGAAAGCCTGAGGCCGGCCGCCAGGCACGCTGACGCACAATCCCCCGCATGACCCTCACCGAGCTGCGCTACATCGTCGCGGTCGCGCGCGAGAAGCACTTCGGCCGCGCCGCCGAGGCCTGCTTCGTCTCGCAGCCGACGCTGTCGGTGGCGATCAAGAAGCTCGAGGAGGAGCTCGACGTCAAGATCTTCGAGCGCGGCACCAGCGAGGTCAGCGTGACGCCGCTGGGCGAGGAGATCGTGCGCCAGGCGCAGGCGGTGATCGAGCAGGCCGCGGCGATCAAGGAAATCGCCAAGCGCGGCAAGGACCCGCTGGCCGGCCCGCTGCGGCTGGGCATCATCTACACGATCGGGCCCTACCTGCTGCCCGAGCTGGTGCGCCACGCGATCGAGATGACGCCGCAGATGCCGCTGATGCTGCAGGAGAACTTCACCGTCAAGCTGCTCGAGATGCTGCGCACCGGCGAACTCGACTGCGCGATCATGGCCGAACCGTTCCCCGACACCGGCCTGGCGATCGCGCCGCTGTACGACGAGCCGTTCATGGTCGTGGTGCCGAAGGCGCACCCGCTGGCCCAGCGCGAGGCGGTCGCCAGCGAGGAGCTCAAGCGCGAGACGATGCTGCTGCTGGGCACCGGGCACTGCTTCCGCGACCACGTGCTCGAGGTCTGCCCCGAGTTCGCACGCTTCTCGAGCGACGCCGAGGGCATCCGCAAGAGCTTCGAGGGTTCGTCGCTGGAGACGATCAAGCACATGGTGAGCTCGGGAATGGGCGTGACGGTGGTGCCGCAGCTGTCGGTGCCGCGCGAGCCGCAGCGGCACGTCGTGTACGTGCCGTTCGCGCCGCCGGTACCCACGCGCCGCGTGGTGCTGGCGTGGCGGCGCACCTTCACGCGCTACGAAGCGATCGCCGCGCTGCGCAACGCGGTCTACGCCTGCGAGCTGCCGGGGGTGGCGCGGCTGTCGTGAGCCGCGCGATACCCCGCCGGTCGCGGCGGTGGGCGCCGCTTCGCTAGACTCGCCGGCGAGCACCGACACCCCCGGAGAGCGAGTCATGGCCAAGAAATCCCGCGCTGCGGGCGCGCCCCGCATCGACATCGGCATCGACGACAAGGACCGCGCGGCGATCGCCGCCGGCCTGTCGAAGCTGCTGGCCGACACCTACACGCTGTACCTGACCACACACAACTTCCACTGGAACGTCACCGGCCCGATGTTCAACACGCTGCACGCGATGTTCATGGCGCAGTACACCGAGCTGTGGAACGCCGTCGACCCGATCGCCGAGCGCATCCGCGCGCTCGGCCACGTCGCGCCGGGCAGCTACGCGCAGTACGGCAAGCTCAGCAGCATCAAGGACGCGCCGGCCGCACCGCCGAAGGCGCTGGAGATGGTGCGCATCCTCGTCGAGGGCCACGAGGCGGTCGCGCGCACCGCGCGCAGCGTGTTCCCGCTGGTCGACAAGGCCGACGACCAGCCCACCGCCGACCTGCTGACCCAGCGCCTGGACGTGCACGAGAAGACGGCCTGGATGCTGCGTTCGCTGCTCGAGGGGTGAAGCCCGCCGGCCCCGGCGTGCTCGGCGGTCGCTGCCCGCCGACTCCGGAACGATCGACCGCGAACGCGCTGGAGCGGCGCGGCCCTCGGGGCCGCGCCACCCGGGCCGCCGCTCACCGGGCGGGCCCGTTCGCCGCGCCCTGGCCCTTGAACACCGAGATCTCGAACAGCGAGGTGCTGTCGCTCACCTCGTGCGCGACGGCAACGTAGTAGCGGCTGCCGACGCGGAACGCGGCCAGCCCCTCGGGCGAGCGGTCGTCCTCGCTGACGATCGTGTCGACGTGGCGCACCTGCTGCGGGTCGGTGACATCGAACACCGCGAACGCGGCCTTCAGCGTGCGCTCCAGGCCGACAAAGGCGATCACGCGCCCTTCGACATGCAGCAGCGCCAGGCCCTCGGGCTCGACGCCCTTGTTGTCGCTGCGCCCGTCGTCGTAGATGCCCAGGCGGATCGCCTCGCGGTCGAGCAGGCTGCCGCTGTCGTAGACGACGCGGCCGTCGGTGTCGCGGATCGACAGCGAGTGGCCGCCGAACTTCACCAGCGCGCCGCCGCGCGCCGAGTCGACGTTCGAGAAGGTCGTGCGCGCCAGTTCGCTCGACGCCGGCACGTACTCGACGTCGGCCGGCCCGGCGTCGCCGCGACGTTCGTCCTCGCCGTCGCCGTCGCCGTTGTCGCGCGCGTCGCCCTCGTTGGCCATCGCCAGCCAGGTGCGCCCGCGCGCCGCGAACGTGGCGATCGTGTCGGGCTGGTACAGGCCCTGCACCGGCACGCGGCGCAACTCGATGCGGCCGTCGCGGTCGCTCGGATCGATCTCGTTGCCGGGCGCGGAGAAGTCCTTCAGACCGAGGTCGTGGATGCGTTCGAAGGCCTGCGTCTGCAGGTTCAGCACCGCGATGCCGTTGGCCTCCTGCAGCACGACGTGGGCGCGGCGGCCATCGGGGTCGACGGCGATGTACTCGGGCTCGGGGTCGTAGGCGCTGTAGGCGGCCGGCTGCGTCGGCAGCGTGCCGGCGACCGGGAACAGGCGCAGCCTGTCGTACCCGGGGATCGAGGCGTCGATCGGCAGGGTGGTGACCGTGCGCGTGCGCACGTCGACGATGCTGACGCTACCCACCGGGTCGGCGTCGCTCAGGCCGGCCGGGGTCGGGCGCGGGTTCGGCGTGCCCTCGTTGGCGACGAGCACCTGGCGGCCGTTCGGCGTGAAGGTGAGCATGTCGGGCAGCGACCCGACGGTCACCGGCGCGCCGTCCTGCAGTCGCGTGCGCGTGTCGAAGAACGCGACGACGCCGGGCAGCGTGCGGTCGACGCTGCTCTCGAGGGCCAGCGCCGCCAGCCCGTCGCGGATCGCGACGCTGTTGACGGCGCCCAGGTGCCGCACGTCGATCGCCGCCAGGCGCTGGCCGGTCGCGCGGTCGAGCACGTCGACGCCCGCCACGCCGGCGACCCACAGCGTGTCGGTGCGATCGTCGTGCGCGACGATCTCGGCCTTCTGGCCGTCGACCCCGCCGGGGGCGGCGTGCGCGAAGCGCCACACGCGCTGCACCGAGACTTCGGCCGCCAGGGACGGCGCGGCGGGCAGGATCGAGGCGCAGGCGGCGCCGAGCAGGGCGGCGCGGGCGAGCGCGCGAAGTTGCGAGGGCAGATCGGGCATGGTGGCGGGCAGGCGCGGTGGAAGAAACCCGCAAGCGTGCCCGGGGTTCGTGACGGCAGCGTGTCAACGCCGCGCCGGGCTGCGCCGGCATCGGCGGGTTCCGTGCCCGCCCGCTCCCGTGCGCGGCAACCGGCGCCGGGGCCGATAATTTGCGGTTTCCCCGATGCGCGCACGCCCGCTGCGGCGCCGCGCGCCCGCCCCCGATGTCCGAGTCCTCGACCCGCATCCCGGCGGAGGTGCGCCGCCGGCGCACCTTCGCGATCATCAGCCACCCCGACGCCGGCAAGACCACGCTGACGGAGAAGCTGCTGCTGTTCTCCGG
>CAZUBF010000040.1:8354-22663 GCA_964618555.1 uncultured Azohydromonas sp. | reverse complement strand
AATTCAGCTCGTTCGGCGTGATGCTCATGCTGGATGGGCTTTGTTCAGACCATCCTTAGGCATCGCACTCAACGCAGCAGCTTGCACCTCGTCGCAACAGCCAGAACAGCCGGCCGGTGCGCCTATGCACTTCGGGAAGCCATCGAAGCCGACTCAGCTTGCAACAACTGCTCGCCTCGGCGGCACCGCGACCGAAGCGCTCCGCGGGAACACGAGGCTTGAGCTTGCTCAACCTGAACTTGTTCGGGCGCTTCGCGCCGGCCACCCGCATCGCCGTCTCGTAGCATCGGCAGGTCAGTTGTGGTTGGCGCTTCGCGCCGGCGTGCTGCGCCGCGCAGTCAGTTCGTGGGTGCGCCGCCCTCGCGCCCACGGTGCCTTCGTTCACCGCCGTGCAGGCGGTTGGGCGTCGCGATCCCGTCTTCCTCTCACGCTTCCGGAGCTGAAGACAGAAGGCACACGGATTGCTATGATCCGGATCCATGAAGCCTTTCAGGTGGTCGCCTGAGAAGAATGACCTGCTCAGGGTCGAGCGCGGCATCTCCTTCGAGGAGATCGTCGTCGCCGTAGAAGCGGGCGCGCTCTTGGAGGTTGTCCCTCACCCGAATCCGAGGAAGTACCCCCGGCAAAGGGTCATGGTCGTCGAGGTCATTGGGTATGCGTACTTGGTTCCGTTCGTCGAAGAAGATGACCACTTCTTCCTGAAGACGATCATCCCAAGTCGGAAGGCGACCCGCGACTTCATCGCCAAGGAGTCTGATGATGTCTAAGCTAGATCCGTACGAACTCGAGGTTCTTCAAGCCTACGAGTCCGGGAAGCTCAAGCCCAGCGCAGGGAAGACTGAACTTCAGCGCCTCCGAGCCGCCGCGCGGGCTACTGCAATCAAAGACAAGCGAGTGAATATCCGTTTGTCCTCCGTCGATCTCCTCGACATTCAGGCTAGGGCGCTAGAGGAAGGCATGCCGTACCAGACTCTGATCGCCAGCGTCCTGCACAAGTACGTCACTGGTAAGCTTTCGGAGGCCAAGCCACGTGCCACCGGCTCAAGGCGACGCCTAACCCCTCGCTCAAGCTGATGCGCTACGGCAGACACCGCCTCCGCGCTTTGCTAGGTCGCCGAAGGACATGATGGAAGCTGTGCTCACGTCGGTCATCACCTGCCCCGCCTGTGGGGCGACCAAGGAAGAGGTCATGCCGACGGATGCATGCCAGTTCTTCTACGAGTGCACCGCTTGCCACACGGTCCTGCGTCCGAACCCCGGGGACTGCTGTGTCTTCTGCTCCTTCGGGACCGTCAGGTGCCCCCCTGTGCAGCTGAACCAGGGCTGTTGTGGTTAGAGGCCGGTCCACGACGGAAGTGACCACGGGGCCGGTCACAAGAACGCGCCCACGCGCTGCCGCGGTGGAACCGCGGCACCCAACCCAAGCCGACCCGCCACGCCGCCTTTCGTCGCGCCGGCCCGGCCTTCGACGCACCGCGCTCGTGGCCGTGCCGGCGCTGACCTACAGTGCGGCAGCACCCGAACCCGACCACGAGGCCAGCGGATGTCCGGCGGAAACTGGAAGGAACTGTTCAACGCGGGCTGCGAGGGCGACCTCGCGCTCGTCGAGTACCACGTGAAGTGCGGCGTCGACGTGAACTACGCGCACCCGGAGTTCCTGTCGACCCCACTGGTGGGCGCCATCCTGGCCGGGCAGGAAGCGGTGGCGCTGTACCTGCTCGAGCACGGCGCGGTGCCCGACCTGCCGTCGGAGTTCGACGGCCTGACGCCGGTCCAGGCGGCGCGGCGGGCCGGGCTGGCGCGGGTGGAAGACCGCCTGGTCGGGCTGGGCGCCGAGCGTCCGGCGGCGCCGCCCGCCCACCGGCGCGGCTGGTTCGGCCGGTGGCTCCAGCGACGCGGTGCGAGCGCGTTCGACGGCACGTCCGCGCAACCGCTGCGCAGGGGCCCATGAGCACATCGAAGTTCTACGCCGGCGTCGCGCTGGCCGTCGTGCTGCTGCTCGCCGGCGTGCTGTTCGTCGCCGACCCGTTCTCGGCCGGCCCGTTCGTGGCCGACTACTTCGCCGCCGGCGACTTCGCGCTGGGCGTGTTCGCCGCGGGGCACTTCGCGGCGGGGGCGTTCGCCGCCGGCACGTTCGCCTTCGGCCTGTACGCGCTGGGGTTCTTCGTGGTCGCGAAGCACAGGAAGACGCTGTCCGGCAAGCCCTAGCGCGCGCCGCGCGCAGGGCTGGCGCGCAGGGGGCCGGCGGGCACAGAATGCGCGCTCCCGTCCCCCACCGCCGACCGGAGGCAGCCATGTTCGACCGCGATACCTGCTGCACCCTCGTGCCGTACTTCGAGGTGCCACCCGACCAGCTCGCCGCGTTCCAGGCGCTCGGCCCCCGCTTCGTCGAGCGCACGCGCTCCGAGCCGGGGTGCCGCCACTACGCGTTCTCGTTCTCGGGCAACACCGCGCACTGCCGCGAGGGTTACGACGACGCCGAGGCGATCCTGGCGCACCTGAAGAACGTCGGCGACCTGCTCGGCGAGGCGCTGAAGATCGCCAAGATCGTGCGCCTGGAGGTGCACGCGCCGGCGGCCGAGATCGACAAGCTGCGCGCGCCGATGGCGTCGCTGAACCCGCAGTTCTTCGTGCTGGCCGACGGCGGCATCCGCCGCGCGGGTCAGGGCTGACGCCGCGCCCGCGCGCGGCGGCGTAGCATCGGCGCTTCGCGCAGCCTCAGGGAGCCGTCGATGCCGTGGGTCAGGGTGTTCGTGGGCGTCGTCGCCGCGGTGTCGGCCGCCGCTGCGGTGGCCGTCGACGCGCGCGAGCGCAGCTTCATCCGCAAGGGCATGCCCGAAGGCGAGGTGGTGTTCCGCATCGGCAAGCCCGACCACGAGGCCTTCGTCAGCAACGCCAAGGGCCAGCCCGAGGTGAAGACCTGGACCTACTTCCCGCACTACCGCGACGCGCAGACGCTGACCATCATCACGCTGCGCTCGGGCGTGGTGTCGGACATCGAACGCAAGATCGCGCGCTGACGGCGCGATGAGGGTGCGATGGCGGCGCGCGGACGCGCCGCGGGGCTCAGTCGCCGAACGGCGTGATGCGGTACTCGACCACCGCGTCGCTGGCCTCGAGCCGCTCCGACAGCCGCGCGGCGCTGGTGCGGTCGCTGGTGCGCAGCACCATGCCGTGGCGGCGCACGCGGTCCTGCGCGTCGAAGCGGTAGCTGAAGTGCGCGATGCTGAAGCCGTGGCCTTCCAGCAGCGTGCGCAGCGCCGCCTCGGTGATGTCGGAGCCGCGCGCGAAGCGCACCTCGAAGTGGTAGTAGGCCTGCGTCGGCATCAGCGCCTCGATCCAGCGGAACACCGACAGCATCACGATCGTCAGCACCACCGACACCACCAGCGGGAAGTAGAAGCCCACGCCGGCCAGGATGCCGATCGCCGCGGTGATCCAGATCGACGCCGCGGTCGTCAGCCCGCGCACCGACAGCCCCTCCTTGACGATCACGCCGGCGCCGAGGAAGCCGATGCCGGTCATGATGCCCTGGGCCATGCGCGTGGGGTCGAGCCGCACCAGGTCGGCGGTAGCGCGCACCCAGTGCGACTCGTACACCGTCACCAGCATCAGCAGGCTCGACGCGGTGCACACGATGGCGTGCGTGCGGAACCCCGCCGGCCGCCCGTGGTACGAGCGTTCGTAGCCGATCAGCGCGCCGGCCACCAGCGCGGCGAGCAGCCGCGCCAGCATCTCCAGGTCGTCGGCGGTGGGGGTCAGCGCTGCGAGCATTCGGGGGCGGCGTCGCGCAGGGGCCGCGCGAGGTCTTGGCCCGCGCGGCGGCCGCTGCCATCATCGCGGCCGAGTATCGGACAACGGAGGCGTGCGTGACCGACCTGTCTGCGCTGCAAGCGCTGCTCGAACCGCTGTTGCCCGGGTTGATGGGCGTGGAGCTGGTCGAGGTGGCGCCCGACCGCGTGGTGGCGCGCATGCCGGTGCGCGCCGACCTGTGCACCGCCGGCGGCATCGTGCACGGCGGCGCGGTCATGGCCTTCGCCGACACGCTCGGCGCGGTGGGCACGGTGGTCAACCTGGGTCCGGGGCAGTCGACCACCACCACCGACTCGAGCACCAAGTTCATCCGCGGCGCGAAGGCGGGCACCACGGTGCGCGGCGAGTGCACCGCGCTGCACCGCGGGCGCTCGACGATGGTCTGGCAGACCGCCGTCACCGACGCCGAGGGCCGGCTGTGCGCGGTGGTCACGCAGACGCAGCTGGTGCTCGACGCGCGCGGGTGAACGACGGCGCCGCGGCCGTTCAACGCCGCGCGAACTCGGGGATGCTGAAGCGCTTGCGGTACGCGCCCGACGTCGGGCCGGTGGGCGCGGTAAGGCGCCGCTTGAAGGTGCGCTCGGCCAGCTTCGGGCGCCGGATCATCGCCTCCACCGGGCTCGCCACCGAGAAGTGCTCGGCCAGCCAGCGCTGCGCCGCGGCGAACTCGGCATTGCCGCGGTCGCCGCGGCCTTCGAAGGTGATGCAGGGCGTCAGCCCGTCCGGGTGCCACTGCAGCGCGCAGCGCCGCGCCACCTCCTGCGCCTCGGTGGCGCCGACATGGCGCGCGATCAGGTACAGCGCCAGGTCGTGCCAGGTGCTGGAGGCACCGGAGCCCACCAGTTCCCCGCGCGTGCCGGCGATCACCAGCACACGATCGGGGTGGATGCGTACCGCCGGGAACGCGGCCCCGAACGCACGCGCATCGTCGAAGTGCGCGGTGGCGTCCTTGTCGTCGAGCAGCCCCGTCTCGGCGAGCGGAAAGATGCCCGAGCAGGCCGAGCACGGCATCGCGCCGCGCTCGTGCACCTGTCGCAGCCACTGCAGCAGCCGCGGGTCGCGGCCCTTGGCCTGGCCGGCGCCGGTGACGAACACCGACGGCGCGATGACGATGTCGCACGACTCGACGAGGCACGCCGGCGGTAGCCAGGCCGGCGAGACTTGCACGCCGGACACGCGCCCCGGCGACTGGCCGTTCACGCCGGGGTTCGACTTCATCGCCGCGCTGGTGCCGATGATCGGTGCGTCGCTCCTCGTGCTGCGCGGCTTCGCCGGCGACTGCGGCGTGATCGCCGTCGCGGTGTTCAAGGCGGCGATGGCGGCGGGTCTTCTGCAGCCGTGGCTTCGCGACGCGTCGCGCCGCGTGGCGCTGCATCGGCAGTCCCGCCGGCTCGTCGGGCTGTCGCTGCTCGGCGGTACGCTGCGGTTCGTGCTGTCGGCGTTCGCCGCGGCGGGCGTCGGCTGCGCGCTGTACCTGCGCATCGATCGGCGCGGGGGGGGGGCGATGCGCGCTGGCCGCGACGCCCGGGATGCAACCCTGATCGAACACTGCCGGCCGGGTCGAACGGTTGTAGGCTCGCACCGGTCGTCGTCAACTCCGAGCCCCGCCATGCCGATGAAGCCGATCCCGTCGCTCGCCGTGAGCCTGCTGCTCGTCGCCTGCGCCACGCCGCCCACCGACCGCCACGTGCCGATCGACGAGGCGCGGTCCACGCTGCCGCACAGCTCGCCGGAATGCCTGGCCGCGAACCTGCCGCCGGCCGAACCGTTCCTGGCCAGCGCGATCCCCGAGGCGGCGATGGCCAGGCGGCAGAGCGGCTGGGTGGCGGTGCGCTACGACGTGGTCGACGGCGTCGCGCGCCACGTGGCGGTGGCCGCCAGCAGCCCGGCCGGCCTGTACGACACGGCGGCGCTGCAGCACGCCGCGCGCTACCGCGCCCCGGCCCGCGGCACGGTGCGCGGCTGCGTGATGGTGATCGACGTGCGGTTCTGAACGCGGGCCGAATGCCGGGAGCCGTCATGACCTCCGATACCGCCTTCCCCGCCGACGGCGGCTGCGGCTGCCGCGCCGTGCGCTACCGCATGCTCACCGCGCCGCTGGTGGTGCACTGCTGCCACTGCCGCTGGTGCCAGCGCGAGACGGGCTCCGCGTTCGTGCTGAACGCGATGATCGAGTCCGACCGCGTGGGCCACCTCGGCATCGAGCCCGAGATCGTCGACACGCCGTCCAAAAGCGGGCTCGGCCAGCGCATCGCGCGCTGCCCGCGCTGCCAGGTGGCGGTGTGGAGCCACTACGCCGGCGCCGGGCCGCTGACGCGCTTCGTGCGCGTGGGCACGCTCGACGACCCCGACCGGCTGCCGCCCGACGTGCACATCTTCACCGCCTCGAAGCAGCCGTGGGTGGTGCTGCCGCCCGGCGCGCGCGCCTTCGACGCGTACTACGTTCGCGACGAGGTGTGGTCACCGGCCAGCCTCGAGCGCCGCCGCGCACTGCTGCCGCGCATCGCGGCCCACCGGGCCGAACTGGCGAGGCGGGCCGGTGGCGACGCCTGAGGCCGGTTCGCCGCTGCGGGCGCCGGCGCTGTCGCGCACGGCCTTCGGCGCGCTGCTGGCCGTGGCGGCGGCAATGGGTGGCTGCGGCGGCGGCGACGCCCCGGTGTGCACCGCCGAGGCGCGCGCGTCGGTGCTGCTCACCGCGGTCGACGATGGCGGCGCGCCGCTGGCGGGGGTCGACGTCGACTTCCGCGTCGACGGCGGCGCGGTGCAGCGCGTGCGCTGCGAAGCCGCCGCGCCGTGCGCAATCGCTTACGAGGTGGCCGGGCGTTTCGCCCTCACCGCCAGCAAGCCGGGCCACGCGGCGGCGTCGGCCAGCGTGACGGTGACCGGCGACGAGTGCCACGTCGACACCGTGCGGTTGACGCTGACGCTGCGCGCGCTCGCCGGGTGACATGACATCGGGGCGGCTTGCCCGCGACGACAATGGCGGCCACCCGTCGGCGCGCGCCGACCCACCAGGACCTGCCATGTCGACCCGTTCCCGATCGCGTGCCACCGCCAACGCGCTGAAGCTGGCGCAGCTCGGCGCCGCCGTGCCGCAGGTCGTCGCGCACCGCGTCGCGCGCATGGCGCTGGCCGGCCCGCTGCCGTCGGCGCGCGACCGCAAGGAATTCAGCGGCATGGTGTGGGAGAAGCAGGCCGCGTTCACGCAGGCGTGGCTAGGCATGGCCGCCGAGGCCCTGCGCCTGCAGCAGCGCTGGTTCTGGGGCGGTTTCGGCGCGCGCATGCCGTCGCTGACGGGCGCGGCGAACGCCGTGGCGGCCAAGGGCATCGCGCCGGTGCACGCCAAGGCGCTCGGCAATGCGCGGCGGCTGGACCGCACGCGCCTGCGCTGACACGGCGGCGGCTCGGCGGTGCCGTGTTGCGGCTGCCCAGGCGCCGATCGACCGCGAACTGACTTCGGTCAAGACCCTGACCCGGTGTCACCCGTAGGCTCATCGGTTCGCCCCCGTCAGGCCCCGTCATGGATCTCCCTTCGATCGACCCCGCCATCGCCGCGCTGTTCGAGCGCAGCCGGCTGAAGCCGCTGCGCCTGCGCGGGCGCACGCTGCTGCCCATCGTGCAGGGCGGCATGGGCGTGGGCGTCTCGGCGCACCGGCTGGCCGGCAGCGTCGCCGCGCTGGGCGGCGTGGGCACGATCAGCTCGGTCGACCTGCGCCGCCTCCACCCCGACCTGATGGAGCGCACCCTCGCGCTCGAGGGCCGCGGCGTCGACACCGCGGCATCGAAGGCGGCGATCGACGCGGCCAACCTCGAGGCGCTGCGGCGCGAGGTGTCGGCGGCGCGCCAGCTCGCCAGCGGGCTGGGGCTGCTGGCGATGAACGTGATGCGCGCCGTCGGCGAGTACGCGGCGCAGGTCAGGGCCTCGCTCGAGGCGGGCATCGACGCCGTCGTCGTGGGCGCCGGGCTGCCGCTGGACCTGCCCGACCTGGCCGCCGACCATCCCGACACGGCGCTGGTGCCGATCCTGGCGGACTCGCGCGGGGTGGCACTGGTGGTGCGCAAGTGGGAGCGCAAGAAACGCCTGCCCGATGCGATCGTCATCGAGCACCCGCGGCTGGCCGGCGGGCACCTGGGCGCGGCGAGGATCGCCGACGTCGACGACCCGCGTTTCGACTTCGAGCGCGTGCTGCCCGAGGTGCGCGAGTTCCTGCACAAGGCCGGCGTCGAGCGCGAGGTGCCGCTGATCGCCGCCGGCGGGGTGCGCAGCTTCGAGGACATCGTGCGGCTGCAGTCGCTGGGGGCGGCGGCGGTGCAGCTGGGCACGCCGTTCGCGGTCACCACCGAAGGCGACGCGCACCCCGAGTTCAAGCGCGTGCTCGCGCAGGCGCGCGACGAGGACATGGTCGAGTTCACCAGCGTGGCCGGGTTGCCGGCGCGCGCGGTGCTCACGCCGTGGCTCAAGGGTTACCTCAAGCTCGAGCCCAAGCTGCAGACGGTGGCGCGGGTTCGCGAGCGCTGCACGAAGGCGTTCGACTGCCTGACGCAGTGCGGGCTGCGCGACGGGCTGGTCGGCTGGGGCCAGTTCTGCATCGACCACCACCTGGCCGCCGCGATGCGTGGCGACACCGCCAAGGGTCTGTTCTTCCGCGGCGTCGGCGCGCTGCCCTTCGGCGACCAGATCCGCAGCGTGCGCGAACTGGTCGAGCGCCTGCTCAGCCCCGCCTCGCCGGCCGCGATGCCGGCCTGAGAGCCCGGACGCAAGCGCACACCGCGGTGGCACACTGCGGCGGCCGTCGCAGCGCCGGAGAACCGCCATGATGAAAGCCCACCACGACCGCATCGCCATCGTCACCGGCGCCGGCAGCGGCATCGGCGCGGCCAGCGCCGCCGCGCTGATCGCCGACGGCTGGCGCGTGGTCTACGCAGGGCGGCAACTGCAGACGCTGCGCTCGGCGATCGCCGCGGCCGGCGACCCCTGGGACGACATCGCCGAGCGCACGCTGGCGGTGCCCACCGACGTGACGCAGCCCGGTTCGGTGGCCGCGCTGTTCGACGCCGCGGTGCGGCGCTTCGGCCGCGTCGACCTGCTGTTCAACAACGCCGGCGTGTTCACCGCTGGTGCGAGCCCCGACGAACTGCCGGTCGAGCAGTGGCGCGTCGCGGTGGACACCAACCTCACCGGCGCGTTCCTGTGCACCCAGCAGGCGTTTCGCGTGATGAAGGCGCAGCAGCCGCGTGGCGGGCGCATCATCAACAACGGGTCGATCTCGGCGCACGCGCCGCGGCCGGGCTCGGTGGCCTACACCGCCACCAAGCACGCGATCACCGGGTTGACGCGCGCCTGCGCGCTCGACGGGCGCGCATGGGACATCGCCGTGGGCCAGATCGACATCGGCAACGCCGCCACCGACATGACCGCCGCGATGACCGCCGGGGTGCGCCAGGCCGACGGGTCGCTGCGCCCCGAGCCGGTGATGGACCTGCAGCATGCCGCTGACGCGGTGGTGCACATGGCGCGCCTGCCGCTGGACGCGAACGTGCTGTTCATGACCATCATGGCCACGAAGATGCCGTTCGTGGGACGCGGGTGAGCGACGAAGGCCCACCTTGACCCTGTGGCATGCGCGAGTTGCATTGCAGGGAACCCCACGGCCGGGTAAGGTTCAACGCCAATTCTCAAACCCGGAGGACCCGATGAGCGAGCTGACCGATGTCCAACGCGACAAGCTGGTGAACGACCTGCGCAGCGTCATCCACGACGCCGAGGAACTGCTCAAGATGAGCGCCGGCGACGCCAGCGCCGAGGCCACCGAGTTGCGCGACCGCGTGCGCCTGCGCCTGTTGCAGGCCAAGGACAATCTGCACCGCCTCCAGGAAACGGCCATCGAGCGCGCGAAGGCCGCCGGCCACAAGGCCGACGACTACGTGCACGACCACCCGTGGCAGTCGATCGGCGTCGCCGCGGGCTTCGGCCTGCTGGTCGGCCTGCTGATCGGGCGGCGCTGACGCGCGCCCGGGCGCGCGGCGTGCCCGGATCGCGGCGATGACCGACGGCGCCCCCCGCCCGCCCGGGCTGTTCGCGTCGCTGCGCCGACTGCTCGGCAGCAGCGCCGAGCTGGCCCAGGTGCGGCTCGAGCTGCTGGCCACCGAGCTGCAGCAGGAGAAGCTGCGCGTGCTCGAGGCGCTGGCCTGGGTCGGCGTGGCGATGCTGGCGTTCGGCATCGCGATGGTGCTGCTGGCGGTGTTCGTCGTGCTGCTGTTCGACGAGCGGCATCGCCTGGCGGCGCTGGGCGTGGTGGTGCTCGTCTACCTGGGCGGCGCGGCGCTGGCATGGCGCGCGGCGCGCGCGCGGCTGCGCGAAGGCGGCGGCCCGTTCGAGGCCAGCCTGGCCGAGTTGCGGCGCGACCGCGCTGCGCTGGCCGGCCGCGATCCCGGCGCGTCGGTCTGAATCCGGGCGGCGGCGTGGCCCTGTTCGAGCAGCGGCGGCGCGAACTTCAGCTGCGCCGCGAACTGCTGCGCCTGCGCAGCGCCGAACTGCGGCTGTCGCTGCACCTGCACGCGCGCGCGCTCGAGGCGCCGCTAGCGGTCGCCGACGAGGTGCGCGCCGGCGTGCGCTGGCTGCGCGATCATCCCGAGTGGCCGCTCGGTGCGCTGGCGACGTTGCTGCTGCTGCGCCCGCGGCGCGTGTGGCGCTGGGGCGGGCGGCTGTGGTGGGGCTGGCGGCTGTGGCACCGCGCCCAGCGGCTGCTGCGCGCGGTGGCCGCGCCGCGGTGAGGTCCTCCCGCGGCGGGACTCAGGTCGCCAGGCGCGCCTTGAGCCGGATCTCCGGTCCGGCCAGCGCCTTCGACACCGGGCAGCCCTTCTTCGCCGCCTCGGCCTTCTCGAGGAAATCGGCCTCGCTGACGCCGGGCACTTCGGCGACGGTGTCGAGTTCGATCAGGTGGATCGCCGGGCCTTCGCCGAGGTGCACGGTGGCGGTGGTGCGCACGCTCGTCGGCGGCGTGCCGGCGTTGCTCAGCAGCGCCGACAGGAACATCGAATAGCAGCCGGCGTGCGCGGCGCCGATGAGTTCCTCGGGGTTGGTGCCGGGGCCCGACTCGAAGCGCGAGGCGAAGGTGAACGGGCCCTCGTAGGCGCCGCTGCCCAGGCGCATGCGGCCGGCGCCCTCCTTCAGCGAGCCGTTCCATTCGGCGGACGATTGGCGGGTGGTCATCTGGTTCTCCTCGGGTCGACGGAGCGTCGATGATGCCAAGGCGCGCGCGGCGTGGCGGATGCACCCGCCGCGTCAAGGGGCATCGCGCACCGGCTCCAGTGGCGCGCCGGCGGCCAGCGCCGCCAGGCAGCGCAGACACAGGCAGCCGCGCCATCGCCCGCGCAGCGCCGCCAGCAGCGCGGCGTCGAGTCGCAGCGTGGTGCAGGCGCACGGCGCGGCGTCGCGCGCGCCGCAGTGGAACGCGCCGCCGCAGCGCGGGCAGGTGTCGGTCGGCGCGGCGGCGTCGCTCACGCCGGCTGGAACAGCCGCTGGTGCTGCTCGCGCAGCAGGTTCTTCTGCACCTTGCCCATCTGGTTGCGCGGCAGCTCGGGCACGACGAACACCTGCTTGGGCACCTTGTAGTTGGCGATGCGGCCCTTCATCGACGCGACGATCGCCGCGCCGTCGAGCGCCGCGCCGGGCTGGGGCACGACCACGGCGATCACGCCCTCGCCGAAGTCGGGGTGCGGCACGCCGACCACGGCGCTCTCGGCGACGCCGGGCAGTTCGTTGATCAGCGCCTCGACCTCGGCGGGGTAGACGTTGTAGCCGCCGGTGATCACCAGGTCCTTGCTGCGCCCGACGATGGTCACGTAGCCGTCGGCGTCGACGCGGCCGACGTCGCCGGTCTTGAACCACAAGTCGTCGGTGAACTCGTCGGCGGTCTTCTCGGGCATGCGCCAGTAGCCCTTGAACACGTTCGGGCCCTTGACCTGGATGCCGCCGATCTCGCCGGTGGGCACCGGCTGCCCTTTGTCGTCGCGCACGCGCAGCTGCACGCCGGGCAGCGGGAGACCCACCGTGCCGCCACGGCGCGCCGACTCGGGGCGGTAGGGGTTGGAGGTGAGCATCACCGTCTCGCTCATGCCGTAGCGCTCGAGGATGGTGTGCCCGGTGCGCTCGCGCCAGGCGTCGAAGGTCTCGATCAGCAGCGGCGCCGAGCCCGAGACGAACAGGCGCATGTGCGCGCACTGCTCGCGCGTCAGTGCCGACTCGCCGAGCATGCGCACGTACAGCGTCGGCACGCCCATGAACACGGTGGCCTCGGGCAGCCGCGCGACCACCGCCTTCGGGTCGAAGCGCGCGAACCAGATCATCGGGCTGCCGTTGAGCAGCGCGCCGTGGATCGCGACGAACAGCCCGTGCACGTGGAAGATCGGCAGCGCGTGGATCAGCACGTCGCCGGACGTCCAGCCCCAGCAGTCCTTGAGCACCAGCGCGTTGCTGCGCAGGTTCTCGTGCGTGAGCATCGCGCCCTTGCTGCGCCCGGTCGTGCCGCTGGTGTAGACGATCACCGCGAGGTCGTCGGGCTGCGCCACCGCCGGCCGGTGCACGTCGCCGTGCCACGCGGCGCGCTCGAGCAGGCTGCCGGTGCGGTCGTCGTCGAGCGTGTAGACATGCTGCACGCCGGCGCTGAACGCGATCGGGCCGACCCAGCCGAAGTTGCGCTTCGTGCACACGACCACCGCCGGCTCGGCGTTGGCGACGAAGTACTCGATCTCGCCGGCCTGGTAGGCGGTGTTCAGCGGCAGGTAGACGTGGCCGGCGCGCAGCACCGCGAGGTACAGCATCAGCGCCTCGACGCTCTTGTCGACCTGCGCGGCGATGCGGCTGCCCGCGGGCAGGTCGAGCGAGTCGAGCAGGTTCGCAAGCATCGCGGTGCCGCGCTCGAGGTCGCGCCAGGTGTAGTGCAGCGGCTGCGGCGTGTCGGCGGTCTCGACCGCGACCGCGTCGAGGTCGGCGGGAAAGGCCTCGCGCAGCGTGACGTACAGGTTGTGGTTCATCTCTCAGTGGTCCATGTCGTCGGGCGTCACTCGCGACGTGCGGCGCGGCAGCGTGCAACCGGGCGCCGCGGGCCCGGCCGCACCCGTGCGCTGGCGGCGCCCCACGGGGGCCGACAGGACCCCGTCGTGGCCCGTGGGGGAGGCGCCGCAGGCGCTTCGGTGGGGCACCTCAAAACCTCGGTTCGCGCTTCTCGATGAACGCCGCGAGGCCTTCGCGGTGTTCGTGGCTGTCGGCGTAGGCGAAGAAGCGCTCGCGCAACTCGGCGTTCGTGCCGCCCTGCGCGACCTGGCGCAACACCTGCTTGTTCAGCGCCAGCGCCTGCGGCGACAGCGCGGCGACGCGCCGCGCCAGCGCCTGCGCCTCGGCCATCGCGGCGCCGTCGTCGACCACGTGCTGCACCAGCGCGCGCTGCCGCGCCTCGTCGGCGTCGAGCAGCCGCGCCTCAAGCAGCAGTTCGCGCAGCAGCGGCACGCCGAGGCGCTCGGCCAGCACTTCGACCTCGCGCGGCGCCACCGGGAAGCCCAGCCGCGCCACCGGGATGCCGAAGCGCGCGCCGCGCCCGGCCACGCGCAGGTCGCAGCAGGCCGCCACCTCGAGCCCGCCGCCGACGCACGGGCCCTCGATGGCGGCGATCAGCGGCACGTCGACGTCGAGCATGGCGCGCAGCGCCGGCGCGACCAGGCTGTCGTGGTAGCCGCGCAGCGCCTCCTCGTCGAAGCGAAAGCGCGGGAACTCCTCGATGTCGGCGCCGGCCACGAACGCACCGCCGGCGCCGTGCACGATCACCGCGCGCGGCGCCGGCGAAGTGGAACCGAGGGCCGCGAACGCGTCGCGCAGCTCGCCCCACATCGCCACGCTCAGCGCGTTGAGCTTGCCCGGGTGGTCGATCTCGACGCGGGCGACGCCCTGCGCGTCGGCGGCGTGCAGGCGCACGTGTCCGGTCATCGCGGGCCGCGCCGTCAGTCGAGCTTCGCGCCCGACGACTTCACCACCTCGGCCCAGCGCTTGACCTCGCTGACGACGAAGGCGCCGAACGCGTCGCCCCACAGGTTGGGCGTCTCGGTGCCGAGCTGCGACCACTGCGCGCGCAGTTCGTCGGACTCGAGCGCCTTGCGCATCTCGGCCTGCATGCGCTCGACGGCCTCCTTCGGCGTGCCCTTGGGCGCCCAGATGCCGTACCACGTGGCGACCTTGTAGGTGGGCACGCCGGCCTCGGCGGCGGTGGGCAGGTCGGGGAAGCTGGCGGTGCGCTTGTCGGCGGCCACCGCGATGGCCTTGATGCGCCCGCCGCGGATGTGCCCGGCCGACGAGCCCAGCCCGTCGAACATCATGTCGACCTGGCCGGCAATCAGGTCCTGCAGTGCCGGGCCGGCACCGCGGTACGGGATGTGCGTGATGAAGGTGCTGGTCTGCAGCTTGAACAGCTCGCCGGCCAGGTGGTGCGAGGTGCCGTTGCCGG
>CAZUBF010000040.1:0-8312 GCA_964618555.1 uncultured Azohydromonas sp. | reverse complement strand
CGCGTGGTGCACCGCGCCCATGAAGAAGGTGTAGCCGTCGGGCGCGGCCTTGGCGGCGATCGACGCGCCGAGCGTGCCACCGGCGCCGCCCTTGTTGTCGATGATGAACTGGCGGCCGGTGTTCTTCGTCATCGCCGCGGTCAGCGGGCGTGCGAACGCGTCGGTGCCGCCGCCGGCCGGGAACGGCACGACGATGGTCACCGGCTTGGTCGGCCAGCCCTGCGCCCACGCCAGGGGGGCGGCGACGGCGAGCGCCGCGGCGGCGAGCAGCGGGCGGCGGGCGATGGCGGGGCGGGGGTCGGGCATCGGGAGTCTCCTGGTCGGGTCGGTGGCATTGTCGGGGACGGCGTGCGCGCGCCTACAGCAGCGACGCGACGACGCTGGCGGTGGCGATGCGCCCGCGCGTGAAGCCCTCGTGGCGCGCCTCGACGCGGTCGAGGTCGTAGAGGTAGTTGACCATCATCGCGCACGACTGCTTCAGGCCGCGGCGCGACAGGTCGGCCATCGGGTTCAGCCGTTCGAGCCGCGCGCCGTTGTCGAGGTGGAAACGCGCCACCGGATCGCCCTGTGGCGTGCGCGTGGCATGCACCAGGTACATCGCGGCCAGCCGCGTCAGCGACTGCGCCGCCGCGGGGGGCAGCGCGCGCAGCGTCGCCGCGGCGTGCAGGCGCGAGAGGTCGCCGTCGCAGGCGGCGGCCAGCGCGGCGTGCGCCTGCGCGGCGCGTTCGGCCACCGGTGCGGAGACGCCGGGCAGCGCCTCGAACGCCGGCGGTTTGGCGAGCCAGGCGGCGAAGCCGGGCATCGGCGACAGCGTGCAGAAGGTGCGCAGCTGCGGCAGCTCGCGCTGCAGCGCGACGGCCACGCGCTTGATCAGGAAGTTGCCCAGCGACACGCCGCGCAGTCCGGGCTCGCAGTTGCTGATCGAGTAGAACGCGGCAACCTTGAAGTGCGACGGATCGAGCGGCACGGTGGCCGACTTGTCGATCAGCGGCGCGATCGCCACCGGCATCTCGGGCAGCAGCGCGACCTCGACGAAGATCAGCGGCTCGTCGGGCAGCTGCGGGTGGAAGAACGCGAAGCAGCGGCGGTCGGGCAGCAGGCGGCGGCGCAGGTCGTCCCAGCCGTCGATCTCGTGCACCGCCTCGTGGCGGATGATCTGCTCGAGCAGCCGCGCCGGTGCGTTCCAGTCGACGCGGCGCATCTCGAGGAAGCCGGGGTTGAACCAGCTCGACAGCAGGTGCAGCAGGTCGGCCTCGACGGCGGCCAGCGACGCGTCCCTGGCCAGCCGCGCCAGCAGCGCGCGGCGCATGCGCACGATCGCCGCGGTGCCGCCGGGCGCGCGGTTGAGGCGACGCAGCAGTTCCTGGCGCGGCGGTTCGGCGCTGCGCACCAGCCGCGCGAGCTGCGCCGCGCCGGGGTCGGCGGCGTAGGCCTGCGCGTCGGCGAGCACGGTCTGCGGGTCGGGGTTGTGGTCGCGTGCCAGGTGCGCGAAGAACGCCGCCTGACCGGCGTCGTCGAGCGCGGACCAGCGCTGCACGATCTCGCCGGCCAGCGCGACGCTGTCGCCCTGGCCGCGCTCGGACAGCAGGCGGCGGCAGTCGTCGCGCAGGCGGCGCAGCTGGTGGTCGTCGCGCAGGCGGCGCGCGGCGCTCTTCAGGTCGTCGAACATCGGCTCGGGCGGGCAGGGCGGCCACGCAGGTGCCGCGCGGCGATTGTGTCGCCGCCCCGGGTCGCCGGGGCGCACGGGCAAACACCGATGCGCAGTGCGCCGCGACCCCCGGCGGGTACAGTCGCCGGCGTCGCACCGCGACCTTCCGAGACGACGCGCATGGACCGCCTGCCGCCCCTTCCCGCCGACGCCGACGGCGTGCTCGCGCTGGCCGCGCGCAGCATGTTCGACGTGTTCGCGCGCGAGACGATGGGCATGATGCTGGTCGACCGCACGCACCGGGTGGTGTGGATCAGCGAGGGCTACAAACGCTTCCTGCCGGCGCTGGGCTTCGACAGCGACGGCGAGTTCGTCGGCAAGCGCGTCGAGGAGGTGGTGCCGAACACGCTGATGGCGCAGGTCATCGACAGCGGCCGGCCGATCCTCGTGGACCTGCTGAGCAACAAGGCCGGCACGTTCCTCGTCAGCCGCCTGCCGCTGCGCGACGACCGCGGCGAGGTCATCGGCGCGCTCGGGCTGGTGCTGCTGGACCACCCCGAGTCGACGATGCAGCCGCTGATGACCAAGTTCGTGCGCCTGCAAGGCGAGCTCGACCAGGCCAGGCGCCAGCTCGCCGCGCAGCGGCGGCCGAAGTACACGATCGCCAGCTTCGTCGGCGCGAGCGCCGCCGCGCTGGAGGTCAAGCGCCAGGCGCGGCGGGTGGCCGCCACCGACAGCACCGTGCTGCTGCTCGGCGAGACCGGCACCGGCAAGGAGCTGCTGGCGCAGGCGATCCACGCCGCCAGCGCGCGCGCGGCGCGGCCCTTCGTCGGCGTGAACATCGCCGCGGTGCCCGAGAACCTGCTCGAAGCCGAGTTCTTCGGCGTCGCGCCCGGCGCCTACACCGGCGCCGACCGCAAGGGGCGCGACGGCAAGTTCAAGCTCGCCGACGGCGGCACGCTGTTCCTCGACGAGATCGGCGACATGCCGCTGGCGCTGCAGAGCAAGCTGCTGCGCGTGCTGCAGGAGCAGGAGGTCGAGGCGGTGGGCAGCAACCGGCTCGAACGCGTCGACGTGCGCGTCATCGCCGCCACCAGCCGCGACCTGCCGGCGATGGTCGGCGACGGGGCCTTTCGTGCCGACCTGTACTACCGCCTCAACGTGCTGCCGATCCGCGTGCCGCCGCTGCGCGAGCGCGCCGACGACATCGAGGCGCTCGCCGAGGCGCTGATCGACGACATCGCGCGGCGCAGCGGGCTGCCGGCGCGCAGCGTGTCGGCCGACGCGCTCGACTGGCTGGCGCGCCAGCCGTGGCCGGGCAACATCCGCGAACTGCGCAACGTGCTCGAGCAGGCGGCGCTGATGACCGACGACCTGGTGTTGACGGCGGCGCACTTCGGCGCCGCGCCGGCGGCCGCGCGTGCCGATGCCGCGACACCCCCCGCCGCACCGGACCCGGGCCCCGTGGCGCTGCCGCCCCCCGTGGCCGGCGCGGCGGACCGCCTGCGCCCGCTGGCCGAGCAGGTCGCCGAGGTCGAGCACGCGGCCATCGCCGCGGCGCTGGCGGCCACCGGCGGCAACCGCGTCGCCGCCGCGAAGCTGCTGCGCATGTCGCGAGCCGCGCTGTACGACCGGCTCGAACGCTGGCCCGACCTCGACCCCGCCGGTGCGCGCTGAGCGCCGGCCAGGAGACCCCACGATGCTCTATGCCGCGTTGAAGACGCTGCACCTGCTGGCCATCGTCGTGTGGATCGGCGGCATGGCGTTCGCGCACTTCTTCCTGCGCCCCGCGGTCGCGGCGCTCGAGCCGCCGCAGCGCCTGCGCCTGATGCGCGACGTGCTCGGGCGCTTCTTCGCCGCGGTGCTCGCGGTGGTCGTGCTCGTGCTGGGCAGCGGGATGGCGCTGATCGGGCTGGCCCATGCCGCCGGCGCCGCGATGCCGTGGACCTGGACCGCGATGACGGGGCTCGGGCTGCTGATGATCGCGATCTTCGGCCACATCCGTTTCGCGCTGTACCGCCGGCTGTGTCAGGCCGTGGTGGCCGGCGACTGGCCGCGCGGCGGCGTGGCCATGGCGGGCATCCGCCGCTGGGTCGGCGTCAACCTGGCGATCGGCGTGGCGATCGTCGCGATCGTCGGGATGGGTTGACGGCCCCGCGCGGTGAACTCAGCGCTGCGACCGCAGCTGCTGCGCGCGGCAGTGCCCAAAGGCGTCGAAGCCTTCGCCGGCGGGCGCGGCTCGGCGGCGGTGACTCACGCCGCCGCGGCCTTCGGCAGCGTCGGCTCGGCCGGCGCCTGCGCAGCCGGCTCGTGTCGGCGGTCGATCCACCAGTCGGTGAACATCGCGGCGCCCCACATCGCGAACAGCGTGACCCAGGCGGTCAGCGTGAACACCGCGGCGCCCGAGACGCCGGCACCGACCGCGCAGCCCCCGGCGAGCATGCCCCCGAAGCCCATGAGCACCGCGCCGGCGATGTAGCGGCGCATGGCCGGCCCGCCCTGGAAGCCCTCGAGCTTGAGGTCGCCGGCCAGTGCCGCGGCGACGAACGAGCCGATGAACACCCCGGGCACCAGCCCGATGTCGAACTTCAGCGGTTGTCCGGGCGGCGACAGCACCAGCAGCAGCACGTCCGACGCCGGGCCGGTGAAGCTCAGGCTCTGCACGTTGATGATCATGTCGAACGACTCGCGCGAGATCGAGTAGGTGGCCAGCCAGGCCAGCGCGACCATCGCGCCGACGCCGATGCCGCCGGCCCAGCCCCAGAACGGCACCTTCTGCCGCCGCGCCCACACCACCGCGGCAGCCAGCCAGAGCCCGGCGAACAGTAGCGCGCCGCCGTGGCCCATGCCGGTGATCACGATCAGGTCGCGCGAGCTGCCGCCCTCGACGGTCCACAGCTCGGCCAGCCACAGCCGCAGCGGCGACAGGATGCCGCCCATCGCCGCGGTGGCGGTGACCGCGAACACCAGCCCCGACAGCAGCGATCTCAGGTTGCCCTGCGCCGCCAGCACCAGCAGCCGGCTCGAGCAGCCGCGAGCGAGAATCATCCCGGCGCCGAACATCGCACCGCCGATCAGCGCGCCCGAGACGCTGCCGCGCCCGGCGAGCTGGCGCGCATTCGACACGTCGAGCCAGCCGAGCACGATGAACGCCTGCGTCAGGCCGATCGCGGTGGCGAACGCGAACAGCCACACGGTGAGCTTGCCGCCGGTGGTGTTGCGCGCGAACTCGATCACCGCCGAGCGCAGGCAGAAGCGCGACTTCTGCGCGAAGAAGCCGAACAGCACGCCGATCGCCAACCCGGCGAAGGTGATCGTCCACATCTCGCCGACGCGCGCGATCAGCGCGGGCGGCAGCTCGGCAGGGTTCATCGGCAGGGCCCGCATTTCATGAGCGAAGAATCATGCACGAATACGATGACCCGGGCTTGACGACCCTCAATTGACGGCGCCTGGGCCGCGGGATGCATGACCTGCGGGTTTGCACTGATTCGGTGCAAAGTGGCACGTGCCTTGCATGATGTGCGGCAACGGAGCGTCGATGTCGACGTTCCGGCCCCCCGAACCCCGGAGACTGCCCAATGTTCGTACATCTTTCTTCGCGACGTCATGCCGTCGCTGCCGCTTTGGCGGTCACTGCCTGTTTTGCGGTCACGCCCGGCGCCTTTGCGCAGGGCAAGGGTGATGTCCGGATCGCGATCATCCAGAGCAAGACCGGGCCGCTCGAGGCCTACGCGAAGCAGGCCATCACCGGCTTCCACATGGGGCTGGAGTACGCCACCGGCGGCACGATGACGGTGGCCGGCAGGAAGCTGGTGGTCATCGAGAAGGACGACCAGGGCAAGCCCGACGTCGGCAAGGCGCAGCTCGCCGCGGCCTACGCCGACGACAAGGTCGACATCGCGGTCGGCCCGACGGCGTCGCCGGTGGCGCTGGCGATGCTGCCGGTGGCCGAGGAGTACAAGAAGATCCTGCTCGTCGAGCCGGCGGTGGCCGACTCGATCACCGGCGACAAGTGGAACCGGTACATCTTCCGCACCGGGCGCAACAGCTCGCAGGACGCCGCCGCCAACGCCGCCGCGCTCGATCAGCCGAACAACGTGATCGCGGTGCTTGCCAACGACAACGCGTTCGGCCGCGACGCCGTCAAGGCGGCCAAGGAGTTCACGAAGAAGGCGAAGATCGTCCACGAGGAGTACCTGCCGGTGGGCACCACCGACTTCACCGCCGGGCTGCAGCGCATCATCGACCGGCTCAAGGACCAGCCCGGCAACAAGTACCTGTCGGTGGTCTGGTCGGGCGCGCCGACGCCGTTCCCGAAGATCGCCGACCTCGAGCTCGACAAGCGCTTCGGCATCAAGCTCGCCACCGGCGGCAACATCCTGCCGGCGATGGTCGCGTACAAGAACTTCGAGGGCATGGAAGGCGCGCTGTACTACTACTTCGGCATCCCGAAGAACCCGGTCAACGAGTGGCTGGTCGCCAACCACTACAGCCGCCACAAGAGCCCGCCCGACTTCTTCACCGCCGGCGGCATGAGCGCGGCGATCGCGGTCGTCGAGGCGCTGAAGAAGACCAACGGCGACACCAGCAGCAACAAGCTGATCGCGGCGATGGAAGGCATGTCGTTCGAGACGCCCAAGGGCAAGATGACCTTCCGCAAGGAAGACCATCAGGCGATGCAGGACATGTACCACTTCCGCATCAAGAACGACCCGGCGTTCGCCTGGGGCGTGCCCGAACTGGTGCGCGTGATCAAGGCCGAGGAGCTGGACATTCCGATTCGCAACAAGCGCTGAGCCGCCGGCGGCGGCACGGCGCGTCGCGCTGTCCACGCCGCTCCCGCCGCCCCCCTTCGGGAGGGGGCGCCAGTCAGAGGAACGAAGCCCGGTCTCGCGGCCGGGCGGGCGCTGCATGCTCGAAACGGTCGATCTCACCATTCGCTTCGGCGGCCACGTGGCCGTCGACCATGTCTCGTGCCGCTTCGAGCCGGGCACGCTGACGGCGATCGTCGGGCCCAACGGCGCGGGCAAGACGACCTACTTCAACCTGATCAGCGGGCAGCTGCCGGCCAGCGAGGGCCGCGTGCGGCTCGACGGCGAGGACCTGACCGCGCTGCCGGCGCCGACGCGCACGCGCAAGGGCCTGGGGCGTGCGTTCCAGCTCACCCAGCTGTTCCCGAACCTGACCGTGCTCGAGAACGTGCGGCTGGCGGTGCAGGCACGCTGCGGTGGCGGGATGGAGCTGTTCAAGGTCTGGCTCGACCGCCAGGCCTGGATCGAGGAGGCACGCCAGCTGCTGGCGCAGGTCCAGCTCGGCGACAAGGCCGGCGCGCACGCCGCGGCGCTGCCGCACGGCGACCAGCGCAAGCTCGAAGTGGCGCTGCTGATGGCGCTCGACCCGAAGGTCTACATGTTCGACGAACCCACGGCCGGCATGAGCGTCGACGACGTGCCGGTGATCCTCGACCTGATCCGCGCGCTGAAGTCGAGGCGCGACCGCACGATCCTGCTCGTCGAGCACAAGATGGACGTGGTGCGCGAGCTCAGCGACCGCATCGTCGTGCTGCACAACGGCGCGCTGGTCGCCGACGGCGAGCCGGCCGAGGTCATCGCGTCGCCCGTCGTGCAGAACGCCTACCTGGGCGTGGCGGTCGAGGAGGGCGCATGAACGCGGCCCCGGTGCTGTCGCTGGCCGGCGTGCACACGCACATCGGCGCCTACCACATCCTGCACGGCGTCGACCTCGACGTGCCCGAGGGCCAGGTGACGATGCTGCTCGGCCGCAACGGGGCTGGCAAGACGACGACGCTGCGCACCGTCATGGGCCTGGTGCCGCCCAGCCGGGGCGAGATCGCGTTCCGCGGCCAGGCCATCCACGGGCAGGGGACGCCGGACATCGCGCAGCGCGGCATCGCCTACGTGCCCGAGACGATGGCCATCTTCACCGACCTGACGGTGCAGGAGAACATGGTGCTCGCCGCGCGTCGCGCGCGTCACGCCGGTGAGCTCGACGCGCAGCGGCTCGACTGGATCTTCAGCCTGTTCCCGGCGCTGAAGAAGTTCTGGCTGTACCCGGCCGGCAAGCTCAGCGGCGGCCAGAAGCAGATGCTCGCGGTGGCGCGCGCGATCGTCGAGCCGCGTGCGCTGATCCTGATCGACGAGCCGAGCAAGGGGCTGGCGCCGGCGATCGTGCACAACCTGATCTCGGCGCTGCGCGAGCTCAAGGCGCAACAGACCACGATCCTGCTCGTCGAGCAGAACTTCCAGATGGCCCGCGCGCTGGGCGACACGGTGGCGGTGATGGACGACGGCCGCGTCGTGCACCGCGGCGCGATGGCCGAACTCGCCGACGACGAAGCGCTGCAGCAGCGGCTGCTGGGGCTGTCGCTGGGGGCACACCAATGACGACGACCACGACGACCCGCGCCGCGCCCGCAGCGGCCGACGAGGCGATCCCGAAGGCCCGCGTCGACTGGATGCCGGTGGCGCTGCTGGTGGGGCTGGTCGCGCTCGCGTTGCCGGCCACCGGCAGCACGAGCACCTGGCTGACGCTGACCATGGCCGGCGTCGCGATGGGCCTGATCTTCTTCGTCATCGCCTCCGGGCTGACGCTGGTGTTCGGCCTGATGGACGTGCTCAACTTCGGCCACGGCGTGTTCATC
>CAZUBF010000039.1:0-24420 GCA_964618555.1 uncultured Azohydromonas sp. | reverse complement strand
TCAGGTCGTACAGCGCGTCGTACAGCGGGCGCAGGTAGGGGTCGACCTTCTGCGTCAGGTCGCCGGGCAGGAAGCCCAGCCGCTCGCCGGCCTCGACGGCGGGCCGCGTCAGCACGATGCGCTGCACCTGGCTGCGCTCGAGCGCATCGACGGCGCAGGCGACCGCGAGGAAGGTCTTGCCGGTACCCGCCGGCCCGATGCCGAAAGTCAGGTCGTGACCGAGGATGTGCTGCAGGTACTGCGTCTGGTTCGGCGTGCGCCCGGCCAAGTCGGCACGGCGGGTGTGCAGCACGATGCCCTCGCCGGGTGCGTCGCCCGCCACCGGCGACGCCGCGCCCAGCGCGTCGACCAGCGCCAGCTGCAGCGCCTCGGCGCCGATCGGTCGGCGCGCGCGTTCGTACAGCGACTCGAGCAGCGCGAGCACGCGCTCGGCGAGCGCGCGCTCGCCGCGCAGCGTGAAGGCCTCGCCGCGGCGCGCGATGCGCACGCCGCTGGCCTGCTCGACGACGCGCAGGTGTTCGTCGAGCGCGCCGCACAGGTGCGCCAGGCGGGTGTTGTCGGGCGGCACGAAGGCGTGGCGCAGCGTGGCGATCGGCATGGGCGTCGGGATCCCGGTTCGCGCCGCGGTGCGCGGCGCCGGCATTGTCGCGCCGCGCCCTGCACGCGCGGTGCGCGAGCGCCCGAGCACGGCCGCCCGACGGCGGCGCTCGTCCTCCCCGGGGGAGGATGTCACGCAGCGACGCCAGGGCGGGTCGCCGCGCGCGCGACCTCGCCCGACCCCTCCTGCACAATGCCGCGGCGATGACCGTCCCGCTCCTGCACCGCCTGGCCCGCGCCCCGGGGCACGCGCCGCGCGTCGCGGGCGCGATCGCGCTGCTGGCGGGGATCGCGCTGGCCTGGCTGCTCGCCGGCAGCGTGCGCGCGCAGGGCCACCTGGAGTTGCGCGTGGCGCTCGCCGCAGCCGGCGGCGGCGCCGCGTTTCCGCTCGACGCGCCCGCGCGGCAGGTCGAGCTGCCCGACGAGTGGTCGCGCTCGCGCCCCGGCGAGGGCGGGCCGGTGTGGTACCGCGTCGCCTTCGACGCCCACGGCGTCGAGTTCAGCGGCGACCTGTTCGCGCTTTACATCGAGCGCGTGTGCTCGACGCTCGAGGTGCAGCTCAACGGCCGGCGCGTGCACGTCGCCGGGCGCCTCGACGAGCCGGTGACGCGCAACTGCCAATTCCCGCAGCTGGTCACGCTGCCGGCGGCGCTGCTGCGCGCGGGCAGCAACACGATCGACATCAAGGTGGTCGGCGACCCGCTGCACCAGGTCGCGTCGCGCCAGCGCGCCGGCGCACTGTCGGCGCTGGCGATCGGCCGCCATGCCGACCTGGCGCCGATGCACGCGCGCGCGCACGCCCTGAACGTGACGCTGCCGCAGATGGCCAGCGCCGTGCTGCTGCTGCTCGGCGGCTTCATGGTCATCATGGGCGGGTTGAACCGCGCGTACAGCCACCTCGCGTACTACGGCGCGCTGGCGGTGGGCTGGGCGGTGTTCACCGCGCGGTTGTGGTGCAACGAGCTGCCGCTGGCCAGCTACGACGCCGAGCTGCTGCTGGTGTCGTTCATGCCGTTCGTGACCCTGGCCGCGGTGCAGTTCCTGCTGCGTTACGCCGGTCGCCGGTGGCGCGTCGTCGACGCCGCGCTGTACGTGCAGTGCGCGCTGGTGCCGCTGACGCTGGTGCTGGCCGGCTCGACGCGACTGCACCCAGTGGCCAGCGCCTGGTACGTGCTGTTCATGGCCGAGGCCGCGGCGGCGATCGCGCTGCACCTGCACGCGACGTGGCAGCAGCGGCGCAGCCGCTTCTGGGTGATGGGCGCGCTGCTGCTGGGCGTGCTCGCGCTGGCGTCGATCGAGTGGGTCGGCCAGCAGCGCCTGATCGACTCACGCTGGCTGGGGTTGTCGCACCTGCTGATGCCGGTGGCCTTCGTCGCGATGGGGCTGCACCTGATGCGCGAGTACGGGCGCAACCTGCAGTCGATCGAGGCCGACCGCCAGTCGCTCGAGGAGCGCGTGCGCGAGGCCACGGCGCAGATCGAGCGCAACTACGAACAGCTCGCCGAACTGCGCGTCGAGCAGGTCACGCAGCAGGAGCGCAAGCGCATCGCCGCCGACCTGCACGACGACCTCGGCGCCAAGCTGCTGACCATCGTGCACACCAGCGACAACGACCGCATCTCGACGCTGGCGCGCGAGGCGCTCGAGGAGATGCGCCTGTCGGTGCGCGGCCTCACCGGCAAGCCGGTGCAGCTGCTCGACGCGCTCGGCGACTGGCGCGCCGAGGTGGTGTCGCGGCTGGCGCAGACCGGCATCGAGGCCGAGTGGTCGTCGCCGGTCGACGACACCGGCCACACGCTGGCCGCGCGCGTGTACGTGCAGACCACGCGCATCCTGCGCGAGGCGGTGAACAACATCATCAAGCACAGCGGTGCGTCGCGCTGCTCGGTGCGCGTCGCGCTGGCCGGCGGCGACTTCCAGCTGACGATCCAGGACAACGGGCGCGGCATCCCGATGGAGCTCGACGGGCGGCTGGACCGCGGCCACGGCATGTCGAGCATGAAGCATCGCGCCAAGCAGATGCGCGGTCAGTGCCTGGTCGAGTCGGGTCCGGGCTACGGAACCGTGATTCGCCTCACGCTTCCGCTCGAGTCCGGCGCCGCGTCGGCGTGATCGGCCGCTAGGATGGCCGCTGACTGCATCCACCGGGGTTGTGTCGATGAAGACCATCCTGCTGCTCGAGGACCTGCCGCAGATCCGCGCCTGGCTCAAGGACCTGCTGCTCGAGGTGTTCCCGGGCGCCGACGTGTCCGAAGCCGCGCGCGTGCACGAGGCGCTGTCGCTGGTGTCGGCGGTGGGCTTCGACCTGGCGCTGGTCGACCTCGGCCTGCCCGACGGCTCGGGCGTCGACGTGATCGCCGCGCTGCGCGACCAGCAGCCCGACGCGCAGTCGGTGGTGGTGTCGATCCACGACGACGACGACCACCTGTTCCCGGCGCTGCAGGCCGGCGCCTACGGCTACATCCTGAAGGAGCAGGCGCGCGAGCTGATCAAGGTGCAGCTGCAACGCATCAGCCAGGGCGAGCCGCCGCTGTCGCCGTCGATCGCGCGCAAGGTCATCGCCTACTTCGCCGCGCAGGCGCGCCCGCAGGAGCCGGCGATGCCGCGCGTGCAGCTCACCGACCGCGAGAACGAGGTGCTGCTGCGCGTGGCCAAGGGCTTCACGCTGCCCGAGATCGGCCAGCAGCTGAACCTGTCGCGTCACACGATCGCCGACTACGTCAAGCAGATCTACCGCAAGCTCAACGTCAGCTCGCGCGCCGAAGCCGCGCTCGAGGCGCAGCGCCTGGGGCTGTTCGGCCGCCGCTGACGACGCCGGGGCGCCGATAATGCGCGCCCCATGATCGGTCGACTCGCCGGCACGCTGCTCGAGAAGTCCCCGCCCACCGTGCTGGTGGACGTGGGCGGCGTCGGCTACGAGGTCGACGTGCCGATGAGCACCTTCTACCACCTGCCCGCGCTCGGCGAGCGCGTCGCGCTGCTGACGCACTTCGTCGTGCGCGAGGACGCGCAGGTGCTGTTCGGATTCCTCAGCGCCGAGGAACGCGTCACGTTCCGCCTGCTGGTGAAGATCAGCGGCGTCGGGCCGCGCACCGCGCTGGCGATCCTGTCGGGGCTCAGCGTCGCCGACCTCGCGCAGGCGGTGGCGGCGCAGAGCAGCGCGCGGCTGGTCAAGGTGCCGGGCATCGGCAAGAAGACCGCCGAGAGGCTGCTGCTCGAGCTCAAGGGCAAGCTCGGACCCGAACTCGCCGCGCCGGTCGGCGTCGTGACCGACGCGCAGGCCGACATCGTGCAGGCGCTGGTCGCGCTGGGATACAGCGAACGCGACGCCGGCGCGGCGCTGAAGGCGCTGCCGCCCGACGTCGGCGTGGCCGACGGCATCAAGCTCGCGCTGAAGGCGCTGACGCGCTAGGCGCTACTGCGCGCCGTGGCGGTGCTGCATGCCGCCCGCCATGCCCAGCGGGCGCACCGGCGCCTGCACCTCGAGCGTCTCGCGCTTGCCGTCGCGGCCCTCGACGACCAGCGTCACCGGCACGACCTCGCCGTCCTTCAGCGCGCGCTTCAGGTCGAGCAGCATCACGTGGTAGCCGCCCGGCTTGAGGTCGACCGGCTGCCCGGCCGGCAGGTCGAGGCCCGGCACCACGCGCATGCGCATCACGTTGCCGTCCATCGCCATCTCGTGGATCTCGACCACGCCGGCCACCGGCGAGCGCGCCTCGACCAGCCGGCCGCCGGCGGTCGAGGTGATCTGCGCGAACATGCCGGTGGCCTTCTGCTGCGCGACGGTGCCGCGCACCCAGGGGTCCTTGACCTGGGTCTGCGCGAAGCTGTTGAAGGCCAGCGCGCACAGCGCGGCGGCGGCGATCGTACGAATGCAAGGGTTCATTTGGGATCTCGTCATCGGGTGAACACGCCCGGCGCGACGGGTCGGCCGGGCCGACGGGCGCGCGCGGACGGACCGCGCACGCCACGGGGCGAAGGTCAGGCCGCGACGCGGGGCGGGGCGCGCGGACGGGCGTCGGGCCACGTCGGCGACGCGGGCGGCTGCGGCCGCACGGCGACGGCCGCGGGCTCGACGGGCGACGGCGCGAGTCCGGCCGACGACGGCGGCGGCAGCGCCGCGTCGGGTGCGTTCGTGCCGCACCAGGGGCAATGCTCGAAGGCCGCCGCCGCGCCCGCAGCCGGGTCGCCCGACATCGACGGGGTCGGCTGGCCCAGCGGCACCCAGCGCGAACCCTGCGCGGTGCACACCTCGATCCACCCGCGTTCGCCGGTGCGCGCCGCCAGCGCCTGCGACAACGTCGGCAGCAGCGCCAGCGACCACACCGCGAGCAGCGCCAGCCAGGCGGGCCATCGCGGCGGTCGGCGCGGTCGGGTCGACATGCGCCGATTATCGGCCCGCCGCAAGGGCGCGGCGGCGCGCTGGCGATAATCGACCATGGCCATCCAGACCGACGACTTCGCCGCCGCGGCGCCGCCGCGGCGCCTCGTCGGCGGCGCCCCGGCGTCGCCCAACGAGGAGGCGTTCGAACGCGCGCTGCGGCCCAAGGGGCTGGCGGACTACGTCGGCCAGGCGAAGACGCGCGAACAGCTCGACATCTTCATCGGCGCGGCGCGCCGGCGCGCCGAGGCGCTCGACCACGTGCTGCTGTTCGGTCCGCCGGGGCTGGGCAAGACGACGCTGGCGCACATCGTCGCGCACGAGCTGGGCGTCAACCTGCGCCAGACCAGCGGCCCGGTGCTCGAGAAGCCGAAGGACCTGGCGGCGATTCTCACCGGCCTCGAGCGCCACGACGTGCTGTTCATCGACGAGATCCACCGCCTGAGCCCGGTGGTCGAGGAGATCCTCTACCCGGCGCTGGAGGACTACCAGATCGACATCCTGATCGGCGACGGCCCGGCGGCGCGCTCGATCAAGCTCGAACTGCAGCCGTTCACGCTGGTCGGTGCCACCACCCGCGCCGGCATGCTGACCAATCCGCTGCGCGACCGCTTCGGCATCGTCGCGCGGCTCGAGTTCTACAGCCCCGACGAGCTCGCGCGCATCGTCGCGCGGTCGGCATCGCTGCTGGGCGTGCCGGTCGACGCCGGTGGCGCGATGGAGATCGCACGCCGCAGCCGCGGCACGCCGCGCATCGCCAACCGGCTGCTGCGCCGCGTGCGCGACTACGCCGAGGTGCGCGCCGGCGGGCACGTCGACACCGGCATCGCCGACGCCGCGCTGGCGATGCTCGACGTCGACCCGCTGGGATTCGACCTGATGGACCGCAAGCTGCTGGAGGCCGTCGTGCACCGCTTCGACGGCGGCCCGGTGGGGCTGGACAACGTCGCCGCGGCGATCGGCGAGGAGGCGGGCACGATCGAGGACGTGATCGAGCCGTACCTCATCCAGCAGGGCTACCTGCAGCGCACGCCGCGCGGACGCGTGGCCACGCACGCCGCGTACCGTCACCTCGGGCTCGCGCCCAAGGCCGCGACCGATCTCTTCAACCCCTGAACGCCACCGATGACCATCGCGTTCGCGTCGCGCCGCCTCACCGTGCGCCGCGCGATCACACTGCTCGCGGTGCTGGCACTGGTCGCGGCGCTGGTGTGGCTGCAGCGCCGCCCGGTCGAGGTCGACGCGGTCGCGGTGCGCACGCAGCCGCTGCAGCGCACGCTGCTCTTCTCGGCGCGCGTGCAGACGCCGGCGCGCGTCGAGGTGGGCGCGACGCTGACCGGCCGCGTCGCGCGGGTGCTGGTCGACGAGGGCGACGCGGTGGCCGCCGGTGCGCCGCTGCTGCAGCTCGAGGACGACGAACTGCGCGCGGCGCTGGCGCAGGCGCGCGCGGCGCTGGCGCAGGCGCAGGCGCGGCTCGCGGCGCAGCGCCAGGTGTCGCGGCCGGGCGCCGACGCGGCGCTGGCGCAGGCCGAGGCCACGTTCGCGGTGGCCGAGCGCGAGCTGGCGCGCAGCCGCGAGCTGGTGGCGCAGGGCTTCATCAGCAGCGCGCGGCTCGACGAGGCGCAGCGCACGCTCGACATCGCACGCGCCCAGCGCGACGCGGCGCGCGCGCAGGCCGCGGCGCAGCGCGGCGACGGCGCCGAGGCCGAGACCGCGCAGGCGCAGCTCGACGCGGCGCGCGCCACGCTCGACAGCGCGCAGGCGCGGCTGGCGCAGACCACGCTGCGCGCGCCGGCCGCGGCCAGGGTCATCGTGCGCGCCGTCGAGCCGGGGCAGATCGTGCAGCCGGGGCGCGCGCTGCTGACGCTGGCCGTCGACGGCCCGACCGAGCTGGTCGCGCCGGTCGACGAGCGTTTCCTCGCGCAACTGCAGCCGGGCCAGCACGCGCAGGTGCTGGCCGACGCCTACCCCGCCCGCACGTTCGACGCGCGAGTCGCGCGCCTGGCGCCGGCCGTCGACGCCGCACGTGGCGCCGTCGAGGTGACGCTGCTGCCCGAGGGCCCGCCGCCCGACTTCCTGCGCGAGGACATGACGCTGTCGGTCGAGGTGGTCACCGGCGAGCGCGCCGCCGCGCGCGTGCTGCCGCTGAGCGCGTTGCGCCCCGGCGCGGGCACCGACCGCGCCGGCGTCAACCTGCTGCGCGACGGCCGCGTGGAGGCGCGGGAGGTGGCGCTGGGCCTGCGCACGCTCGACCAGGCCGAGGTGCTCGACGGCGTCGCCGAAGGCGAGCTCGTGCTGCTCGACCCGACGCTGCCCCCCGGCGCGCGCGTGCGCGCACGTACCGTCGACGCCGCCGCGGCGCTGCGCCCGCGCGCCGCGGCCACCAGCCGCGACAACGCCGGCGGCGGCATGGGCAGCGCGATGTCGCGGTGAGATGGTCCCCCCCGAAGCGCCTTCGGCGCCTCCCCCCCGGGGGGCACCGCCAGCAGACCGGCCGAGCCGGATCCGCGGCGGTCGCTGCATGGGGCCGCATCGCATGCGACGCGGGCTGGGTGCGCTGGTGGTGAAAGGCTGAGATGCGGCTCGGGCTGGGCTTCGAGTGGCGCGTGGCGTTGCGCTTCCTGCGCGAGGGGCGCTTCCAGACGCTGCTGATCGTGTTCGGCGTGGCCGCCGGGGTCGCGGTGGTGGCGTACATCTCGGCGCTGGTCAGCGGCCTGCAGCGCAACACGCTGGACAAGACGCTGGGCGCGCAGGCGCACCTGGCGATCAGCCCCGCCGACGAACGCGTCACGCCGGTGCTGCCACGCGCGGCCGACGGCACGCCGGCGTTCGGCGACACGCAGGCGCGCGCTCAGCGGCTGCGCACGATCGCCAACTGGCCCGCGCTGCTGGACACGCTGGAGGCGCAGCCGGGTGTGGCCGCGGTGTCGCCGATGGTCAGCGGCGCGGCACTGGCGTCGCGCGGCGAGGCCACGCGCTCGGTCAACGTGGCCGGCGTCGAGATCGCACGCTACGACCGCGTCGTCGGGCTGGCCGCGAAGACCGTGGCCGGGGCACTGCGGCTGGGGCCGGGCGAGGCCATCGTCGGTCGCACGCTGGCCGAAGACCTGGGCGTGCGCGTCGGCGACCGCATCACGCTGGCCACCGGCACGCGCGCCGAGACGCTGCGGCTGACCGCGCTGGTCGACCTCGGCGTGACCGAGCTGAACCGGCGCACGGTGATCGTGCCGCTGCGCAGCGCGCAGAGCCTGTTCGACCTGGCCGGCGGTGCGACCCGGCTGGAAGTGACGCTGGCCGACGTCTGGTCGGCGCAGGCGCTGGCCGACGAACTCGGCCGGCGCTGGCCGCTGAAGGTCGAGAGCTGGCAGCAGACCAACGCGCAGCTGGTGTCGGCGCTGAACGCGCAGAGCGTGAGCACGGCGCTGATCCGCGGCGTGGTGATGGTCGTCGTGGTGCTCGGCATCGCCAGCGTGCTGGTCGTGTCGGTGGTGCAGAAGCAGCGCGAGATCGGCATCCTGCGCGCGATGGGCGCGACGCGCGCGCAGGTGATGCGCGTGTTCCTCGTGCAGGGGGCGATCGTCGGCGCGATCGGCTCGGTCGCCGGAATGGCGCTGGCGCTGGCGATGATCTGGGCCTTCACGCGCTTCGTGCGCGGCAGCGACGGGCTGCCGCTGTTCGCGATCACGCTGCCGCCGGCGCTGGCGCTGCAGGTGGCGGCGATCGCCTTCGTCGCCGGCGTGCTCGCCGCGGTCGCGCCGGCGCGGCGCGCCGCGCGGCTGGACCCGGCGCAGGCGATCCGGCTGTGAGCGCCGGCAGCGCGGGCCCGCTCGTCGCGCTGCGCAGCGTGCGCAAGAGCTACAACGTGGGCCTGCCCAGCGAAGCCGAGGTGCTGCACGGCATCGACCTGGACATGGCGCGCGGCGAGTTCGCCGCGCTGATCGGCCCGAGCGGCTCGGGCAAGAGCACGCTGCTGAACATCCTCGGGCTGCTCGAACGTGCCAGCGGTGGCAGCTACGCGCTGGCCGGTGCGGCGGTCGACGGACTCGACGACGACGCGCTCACGCGGCTGCGCCGCGACACGATCGGCTTCGTGTTCCAGTTCCACCACCTGCTGCCGGCGTTCAGCGCGCTGGAGAACGTCACGCTGCCGGCGCTGGCGCGCGACGGGCGCGTCAGGCGCGCGGTGCGCGAGCGTGCCGCCGCGCTGCTCGACGAGGTCGGCCTGGCCGCGGCGATGGACAAGCGCCCGGCCGAACTCTCGGGCGGCATGCAGCAGCGCGTGGCGGTGGCGCGTGCGCTGGTGCTCGAGCCGGCGCTGGTGCTGGCCGACGAACCCACCGGCAACCTCGACACCGCGTCGTCCGACGAGGTGTTCGCGCTGCTGCGCCGCATGCACGAGGAGGTCGGCACGAGCTTCCTCGTCGTCACTCACGACCCGCGGCTGGCGGCGCGCTGCGACCGCATCGTCGAGATGGTCGACGGGTGTATTGCCAGCGATGCGGCCCGTCACCCCACAAGACCATGACGTCGATCAGATGGTCTTCGGCACCAGTCGTCCATCGCTTGGTCGTGGCACGGCCGGCGTCATCCCATCTCGAGGTCAGTTCGCGAGTTCGCGCCAGAGCACCCGGCGCATGACGCCAACGGTCCCGGGTGGGGGTTCGGGCGCGAACCTCGGCGTGTTCTTGCCGTCGACGCCCTGAACCAGCGTGATCAGCTTGCCGGTGGAACCCACGATCGTCGTCGTGCCGACGACCAGCGAATCGCCCGCGTACGATTGCAGCAGCTTGCCGCTGCCGACATCGAAGTAGTACAGCCACGAGGTGCCGCCGGGCGTACACACCGTCGGCTCGGGCACGTTGCTCGCGACGATCAACTGGTTCAGTTGCTGGTCGAAGTCGACGTTCACGCGTTCACCCGTCGACAGCGCCAGGTTCACGTACCAGCCCGCCTGCGACGACCAGTTCACCGCCGCGGGGCTGTCCAGCCCGCTGCGGTCCGCCTTCAGCGTGTGCTTGACCATCGACATGTTGGTGCTCAGCGTGCCCAGCGACGTCGTGCCCAGATCGTCCTTGAACGAGTAGATCGACTGCAGGCTGCCGTCACCGATGTCGCTCACCCCGAGGTATCGACCCGTGGCCACCGAGACGATCGCGTACTTGTTCGACCCCACCACCACCTCGGTCAGGATCGGCTTGGTCGTGATCGGCTGCGTCGCCCCCGTCTTCGCGAGCAGGAACGCATCGCTCCCGGCCAGGTTGTCGTCGAAGTCGAAGCGCCAGACGTTGCCGTGCATGTCTCCGCCGTAGATCTGGGTCGCCGTATTGTTGCTGTCGTCGTCGACCCACGCATTGATTTTGCCGAGGTTGCTCGGATCCCCCGCAGACCCCGCGGTCGTACTGAGCTTCTTGATCAAGGTACCGGTCACGGCGTTGACCACGTACAGATGCCCCTTGCCCGTGTTGTTGTAGCCCGACGAGAAAGCGACGACCCACTGCCCTGCCTTGTTCTTGGTGACGATGGGGTTGCCGAACGTGAATCCCATATCGGCGTCGGTGAACTCCCACAGTGACTTGGGTGCGGACGGACTCGTGACGTCGAGGGCGTAATACCCCTTGCCCCCCTTGCCCAGCCCGCCCACCAGGATCGTGCGCCAGTTGGTTCCGTCGTAGATGTCGGCGACGACCGGTGCGCCGTCGACGAGAAGGCGGTGTTTCGATTCGTAGTCCGCGTCCGCCAGCGCGTGCATGCCGGACATCGCCATCGACGGCACGTACGCCCACAGTTCGGTGCCTCCGCTCTCGTCGTCACTGACCTTGATCGCGTGGAGCATGCCGTCGTTGGCCGCCACGTACAGCACGCCCTGTCGCGACGCTTGTGCGTCGCGGAACGCGCCGTATCCGGCATCCGAGTACTTGAAGGGCGGCTTCTTCACGTACACGGGCGCGCCGTTGATGACGTCGCCCAACGCCATGTCGCGCTCGCGGAACAGCCGGTTGTCTTCGGCCGGCGCGTCCATCTCGTAGGTCTTCGTGCCGCGCAGGTAGTCCACCACGTTGGCGCCGGTGACCAGTGCCTTGGCCGCGGCACTAAGCGACGCGCACTGCGAGAGCTTCTCGTCACCCGTCGCGCACAGACCGTCGAACTTGGCCTGATCGGCGGCACTGAGCTTGCTGTACTCGAACGACTCGAGGTTGTTGCTGGCACCCACCTTGCGGAACAGGATGTTGCGCGCCCCCTGCGCCGCGATCCGATCTGCCGCCGACCACAGCGGCGTGTCCGTGGTCTTCGCGCCGGTGGCCGTGTTGATCTTGTAGGCGTGAACGGTGCCGTCCCAGAACTTGGTGCGGTACAGCGGAACGAACAACCAGTCGTCCCCCGTCGACGGCGTCAGCGAACTCGTGGCAGCGGCCGACGCGCTGCCCAGCAGCGCTTCGATCTTCGTCATCGCCTCGTCCAGGCTGTCGGCCAGTTCCTGCGCGTCGTTGACGCTGTAGTAGGTGCCTCGGCCGTTGACGGCGGCATGCCAGAGGTCGTCGATGCGCTGCGCGCCTTCGTTGTTGATCGGGTCGGGCCACACCTTCGTGCCCTGACGGATGTCCCAGAATGCCCCGCCGGTCTGGCTCTCGTAGTTCTTGTCGAAGACCAGCGTCCCGTTGACCCCCAGACCGATGGTCAGCGTCGTCATGTGCTGGTGCTTCGCGTTGTCGCTGAGCACTGCAAGTGCCGGCGGACGCAAAATGCCGTCGGGCACGTTGTCCTCGCACACGTCCTGCCCCACCACGGCACCCGCGCAGTTGCCGAGTGCCGGCGAGCGCAGATCGGTCTTGTAGTAGTAGTAGGCGATGTCGGCCAGGGTGTTGGACACGCCCGACTTGCTCTTGCCCGCCTCGTCGCGCAGCGGTCGTGGCACGGCGGTCCCGCCGTCCTGATTGCCGATCGCGCCGCCGTCCAACCGCTTGGCCTTGTACGTCGAGGTCTCGGCGTTGTCATTCCAATAGCCGTCGGTCGACAACATCGCGTAGTTGCGCTGGCACGAGTACTGCACGGGGTCGGTCTGCCCGGAGATCTTGTTGGCGTAGTACAGGCCTGCCTTTGTCAACGCCGGGCGCAACGGCGTCCACCCGTCCGGGTCGACCCCGTACAGGCGGTTGAAGAAGTCGGTCTTCTGCGTCCCGGTATCGAAGTCGCGGATGTCCAGGAAACGCTTGCCGTCCGTGACGCCCTTCTCGTTGATCGTGGTGAAGCCCACCCGAAAACGGCTCGCGTCGATCTGTGCGAACGCGCGCCCGACGCCGGCGCGCATCGCCAGGATGCGGGTCCGATAGTACGAGTACCAGTTCGCGTAGTTGGTCTTCTCGGCGTCAGTCAGGCCACCGGTCTTGATGTCGTAGCGCGAAACCTGCCCGCAGTTGTGCGAGTTGTTAGGCTTCAGCGTCGCCCAGTAGAACCTCGTGTTCGGTGTGGACGAATTGCCGTCATGGTTGATCGAAGGCGTGTTCAGGTTGGACAGGGTGCCCAAGTTCCTGGTCGAACTGCCGCTGTCGTAGCCATCGATGCGCGCCGCGGTGAAGCTGGCATTCGGGAACGAGGTGCCGTCCGCCTTGAGCGGCGGCAGGTACGTCTTCTGCGGGTCGTAGAAGATGCGGTTCTGCGCGGCAACGCCGAAGCATACGTTGTCGTAGTCCGCGGTGTCCGGCAAGTAGTCCCACGCCATGCTCCCCGAATCGTCGAGGATGAACATCAGGTTCGAGCGCACCAGCGTGCCGTCGGTCAGGGTGCCCAGCGGCACGTCGGCGATGTCCGCGGCCTGCACCCATCCACACCAGGCTAGCGACGCCGCCGCGACGGCGACACGGGCAACACGGCTGCAACGCGAGCGATGGATCATGGGATGGCTCCCTGAGGCTGGCATCAAAGTTGGATGATGGTTTCGGTGAATGCCACTGTCCCGCGCGCACTGACGGCGCGCACGACGATGCGGTAGTACTGCGCGTTGGTGACCACGAGCGTCGCCTTGCCCACCTTGTAGTCCACGACGCCCTTGTTGCCGCCCGTGCTCATCGCCGAGTTCACCGGGAACGCGCAATCGATCGCCGACGGATTGCCTTCGGAGGCGCAAAGCCGGGTGATGACGTAACGTGCGCGATTGGCTCCGCCGTTGAGGACGATCTCCCCCGAGGGCTCGACGCACACGTCGAAACTGCCCCCTGGGTACTCGCCGCAGTCGTCGCCCGACCAGTCGACGACAGCACGCATCGGATCTGCGGAACCCTGCCCCGTCGCATCCAGCGCGTCCAGGCTGGCGGCGTAGTACCCGTCGTCCGGATGGTCGTCGTACAGCGGTTCGCCCGAGTTCGCAGCCAGCCAGCCGATCGCCTGTTCGGCCGCCTGTCCGGCGACCGCCGTGGCGTCCTGCTTGAAGCCGAGGTTGCCGATCACAAGAGCGCTCGTATCGACCGAACGCACGAGCGAAACGGCCGCCAGCGAAATGACGACCAGTGCCAGCAGGGCGAACAGCAGAGAGACGCCGCGATGGCGCAACCTCCGGACGGCGGGAACACGCGGCATCTCAAGCTCCCCACAGCATGTTGCGCAGCGGCGCGACGACCTCGAAGACCATGTAGCGGTAGTGCTTCCAGTCGGGCAGGCCGTCGATCTTCAGCGTGATGCACTTGCTGTCGCCGCAGTCGACGGCGCCCGCCACGGCGGTTGTCGTGCCGACGTCCCACTGCGGCTCGTCGAAGGTCACTTCCTCCTTCTGGTAGGTGACGCTGCGCGCCACGACGGCCATGCGCACCGCCAGCACCTGTCGCCATCCGGCGTTGTCGATCGGCGTCGCGTTGTCGTAGTTGTCGACGTTGCCGTCACCGTCGGTGTCCTTGCCATACATCGCCTGAAGATTGACGATCTGCGGAAAGAGGTCTGCGAAATCGATGGCGCCGGAGGCCGGATTCACGGTACGCTGGCGCAGGCTCTGCGCCTGGATTTCGAAAGTCCGGTTGACGATGCGCCCCGCGTTGAGCAGCAGCGTGCCGTCCGGATAGCCGTCGTCGGGGAAGATGCTGGCAGCACCGTCCTGGTTCCACGCGCCGTTGGCCCCGCCGGGCGCATGCACGAGCTGGTTCGTGCCGGAAATGGACGTGACGCTGAACGCACTGCAGCCGTTGGTCGCGCTGTAAACCTCCGGCACGGCGATCATCACGTCGCCGACGACCGCTCCGATGGGTGAGCGCACGACGAAGCGATCGCCGTCCTTCGGATGCGGAAGCGTCACGACCAGGGGCACCGAGTAGGCGCGTTCCGCTGTCATCACGTTGATCGTGTCCGGCGCTCCGCCGGCACCGTTGGTGATCGTCACCGGCGCCAGCGTCCAGTTGAAGTCGCCGGCCGCCGCGTGTTTGGCCTTGATCGGGCAGCCGAGGGCACCCTGCGCGAGCGTCAGCCCGTACCCGGCCATCTGAATCTCGCGCTGCAGCGTGTACAGCGCCAGGGCGCCATTGACCTGGGCGTCGGAGGAGCCCGTCGTGACACGCTTCTGGCCCTCGGCGAAGGCCATGATCTGCGACACCACGAGCGTGACGACGAGGCCGAGCGCGAGCGCGACCATCAACTCGATCAGGGTCACACCACGGTCGCGTGCGGCCGGGGCGGGTTTGACGACGTACGGTCTCATCGCTTCGACCTAGCTGTTGGTGATAGCCGAGACCAGCGTGAAGCGGCTGGTCTCCTCGCCGGGCGGCGTCCAGCGGATCTCGATGGTGACGAAGCCTGTTGCGGCATCGACCGTGACCGTCGAGTCCCCGGCCGGCAACCTCGACTGCACCAGGCGCAGGAAGTCCTTGCACTTCGGCTGCGCCGCGCAGGTGGCTGTGTCGTACATGGCGACGCTGGCGCGATCAGCCCACATGTAACCGAGCAGGCGCTGCGCCATGAAGGCCGCCTCGGCGCGGAAGGTCGCCGCAGTCTGCACCCGCGTCATCGAGGCCTGGAGCCCCACGACGCCCAGGATGCCAAAGGCGAGGATGATCAGCGCGACGAGCACCTCAAACAAGGCGACACCGCGCTGAGCCGACGCGGCGCTGCGCCGACGCCGGTCTGCACATCGGCCGACTATGGCGTGCGGGTCGCCGGTCACGAACTGCCGCATGCAGCCGCGCGGCGTGTCCGACGACGACCTGGGACGAGTCGATGAAGTCATCGTGGTCACCTGGCTCAGCACTTGCGCGGATCGTCGGACGACGCGACCTTCGGGTCGCACATGCGCACCGTCCCCCCCGGTCCCACGACCAGGCGCAACGCGCGGTAATCGGCTCCCGGCTCGACGTGATCGATGTCGATCTCGATGTCGCCGCCGACACCAACGGTGCGGCCGAAGCCGTTGAAGACCACGCTGCTCGCATCGGCGTCGACGGCAACGTACTTGCCGCCCACCCCGCCGGCGCGCGCCTCGACGATGCGAGGCTCTGACGTGTCGGACGGTGCCGCCGAGCACTTGCCCGTCGGATCGTCCCTGCTGACCACCCACGACACCCCTGCGTCGGATAGCGCGCATGAGTCGTCCATGGTCGCCGTGTCGGACAGCGACACGAGCGAGAAGCGCACCGGGGCGTTGCGCCTCAGGGCCTCGGTGCGTGCCTTCTGCAGCCCGGCTTGGATCGAGGTGGCCACGTTGCGAATCTGCGTGTTGGCGATCCAAGTCGCGACGCCCGGCGCGACGGCCATCAGGACCATCACGAGCACCGAAATGGTCACCATCAGCTCGATCAATGTCACGCCGCGATGGCGCCGCACGGTCAGCATTCGTTGCCTCGCGACAGCCAACATGCCTTGCTCACACCCGCACCCTTGAACTTGGTCGTTTGCTGGATGTTGTTGTGGTCGATCGTGTAGACCTGACCCTCCGTCGCCGAGCCGCTTGCACCGGTCGCGGTGACGCGGTAACCCTGCCCGCCATCCAGCACTACGCAGCCGAACGTGAAGCGCTTGCCCGCGGCGAATGCCGCCCACGATGGTCCGGCGGCCCCTCCCGCGCAGGCATCGACGCCATAGTTGCGGTTGTCCTGGTAGTACTGCTCCATCTTCACGCGGAAGTCGGACAGCGCGGCGAACGCTTCGGGCAGCTGACCGCGCCGCACGTACTCGCGATACGCGGGCAGTGCGACGCCGGCGAGGATCGCGACGATGGCGACCGTGATCATCACCTCGATCAAGGTGAATCCCCGAGCCCGCACCCCGCTCGTCGAGATCGTCGGCTGTCGCGAAGTCATCTGTCGAACCCTCCACATTCTTCGGTCCTGGCGGCATCTGTATCGGCCGCAGCGAACATCTGTTTCAGTGCTTGGGTGCCAGTCTAGGAGCGGTACGGCACGCGCGTCGCGAACTTTTGCGCACTCGCCGATGCACACGCGCCGAGCGGCCACTTGAGGGCGACGAACGGCAGTGCCGCGCGCGGCGGGGTTTCGAGCACGGTGTCTCGACATCGGCGCGACGCGGCCGTTCACCGTCGTCGGCACCCGGTGCCCGGCGGTGCCGGTGTCGTGAACTCAGCCTACCGGCTCGTCCGCCCCGGCGCCGTCCAGGTGTCTGGTGTCTGCCCACCCCACCAGCATCAACCCCTGCGGCGTGGCCAGCAGCCGGTTGATGCCGGCGTTGACCACCTGCCAGGTGCGCGGCGCCTGCAGCTCGATGCGCGTGGCGGCGCGGTACAGGCAGTCGAGCACGCCGCCGTGCGCGACCACCGCGATCTGCCCGCCGGGGTGGCGCGCGGCGAGCGCGACCACCGCACCGACGCAGCGCGTGTAGAAGTCGCGCAGCGTCTCGCCGCCCTCGGGGCCGAAGTCGGGTTCGCGGCGGCGCCAGGCCAGCGCCTGCTCGGGCCAGCGCCGCTCGATCTCGTCGAAGCCCAGCCCTTCGAACACGCCGAAGGCGCGCTCGCGCAGTGCGGCGTGGCGCTGCAGCGGCAGCCCGCGCCGCTGGGCCAGCGCGGCGGCGGTGTCGGCGGCGCGCGCCAGGTCGCTGGCGTAGACGGCGGCGAAATCCTCGTCGGCCAGCGCCTGCGCCACGCGCTGCGCTTGCCAGCGCCCCACCGCGTTGAGCGCGATGTCGGTGTGGCCCTGGATGCGCGCGCCGGCGTTCCAGTCGGTCTCACCGTGGCGGATCGCGACGATGCGCGTCGCCGCTTCCGGCCCGTGCGGCGATGCGCCGTCGCCGCCGCCGGCGCCGTCGTTCACACGCCCCAGACGATCGGTTGCCCGTCGCGGTGGCACTGGCGCATCATCTCGATCAGCGGCCACACGCGCTGGCGCAGCGTGACCACCGCCTGCGGCGCGGCCTCGCCGGCCTGCTCGGCCTCGTCGCGCCGGCGTTCGGTGTCGGCTTCGTCGGCGAGCACCGCCTGCTCCAGCGCGGCGATCGCCGCCGGCATGTCGGCCGGCTCGATGATGCCCTTGGCCGACGGCTCGCGCCCGAGCAGGCGCAGCACGTGGTCGCCGTTGGGGCCGAGCATGATGACGTCGGCCGCGTCCCTGGACTTGAACTTGTAGATCATGCCTGTGCCTGTGCCGCGGTCACACGCCGCAGCGGTCATTGTGCCTCGGTGCACCGGGCGGCCGATCGGCTACAAACGCGGCTGTCCCCACCCCGGAGCCCGCCCGCGATGAAACTCGTCCGCTTCGGCCCTGCCGGCCGCGAGAAGGTCGGTGCCGTCGACGCCGACGGCCGTCTGCGCGACCTGTCGCGCGCCGTGCCGCACCTGCACCTGCCGGCCCTCGGCCAGGCCGGGCTGCGCCGCATCGAGCGGCTGCCGCTGCACGAGTTCCCGCGCGTGCGTGGCGCGCCGCGCCTGGGCGTGCCGTTCACCGGCATCTCGAAGTTCGTCGCGATCGGGCTGAACTACGCCGACCACGCCACCGAGGCCGGGCTGCCGGTGCCCGCCGAGCCGATCGTGTTCATGAAGGCCAGCACCTGCATCGCCGCGCCGAACGACGCCATCGTGTTGCCGCCGGGCAGCACGAAGACCGACTGGGAGGTCGAGCTGGGCGTGGTCATCGGCCGCACCGCACGCCAGGTGGACGAGGCCGGCGCGCTGGCGCACGTGGCCGGCTACTGCGTGGTCAACGACGTGTCCGAACGCGCCTGGCAGCTCGAGCGCGGCGGCACCTGGGACAAGGGCAAGGGCTTCGACACCTTCGGGCCGATCGGCCCCTGGCTGGTCACCGCGCGCGAGGTGCCCGATCCGCAGGCGCTGGCGCTGTGGCTCGACGTCAACGGCCAGCCGCGCCAGCGCGGCAGCACCGCGACGATGGTGTTCGGCGTCGCGCAGCTGGTCAGCTACGTCAGCCGCTGCATGACGCTGCTGCCCGGCGACGTCATCGCCACCGGCACGCCGCCGGGCGTCGGCATGGGCATGCGGCCGCCGCAGTACCTGCGCCCCGGCGACGTGGTCGAGCTCGGCATCGACGGGCTGGGCCGCCAGCGGCAGGTGGTGCGCGCCGGCTGAAGCGGCGCACGCCCGGCCGACCGTCGGGCGCTCAGTTGGCCGCCGCGCGCCGGCCGGGACCGTGCTCGCGCAGGTGGCGCGTGGCCTGCGCCACGTCGAGCGCCGGCGCCACCAGCCAGCCCTGGATCTCGTGGCAGCCGATGCGCTGCAGGAAGGCGCGCTGCGCTTCGGTCTCGACACCCTCGGCGATCACCGCCAGCCCCAGCGACTGCGCGATCTGCACCACCGCGCGCACGATGCCGGCGTCGCCGTCGTCGCCGGGCAGCCCGGCGACGAAGCCGCGGTCGATCTTCAGCCGACGGATCGGGAACTGCTTCAGGTAGCCCAGGCTCGAGAAACCCTTGCCGAAGTCGTCGATGGCCAGGCACACGCCCAGCCGCGCCAGCGCGCGCAGCCGCTCGAGCGCCTCGCGCGCGTCGTGCAGCAGGATCGACTCGGTCAACTCGAGCTCGAGCAGCGGCGCGGGCAGCGCGTGGTCGCGCAGCACCTGCGCGACGCGGTCGACGAAGCCGTCGTGCTGGAACTGCAGCGCCGACACGTTCACCGCCACCGGCACCGCCAGGCCGTCGCGCCGCCACTGCGCGGCCTGCCGCACCGCGCGCTCGAGCACCCAGTCGCCGAGCGCGACGATGAAGCCGCTGTCCTCGGCCACCGGGATGAACTCGCCCGGCGGCACGTCGCCGCGCTCGGGGTCGCGCCAGCGCAGCAGTGCCTCCAGCCCCACCGTCGCGCCGTCGTCGAGCGCCACCTGCGGCTGGTAGTGCAGCCGGAAACGCTCGCTGGCCAGCGCCATGCGCATCGCGTGGTCCAGCGCGATGCGCGAGCGCAGGTCCACGCTGCCGTCGGGTGCGGCGCGATGCGCACGCCAGCCGGCGCGCCCGGCCTGCTTGGCCTGCTGCATCGCGGTCTCGGCGTGGCGCAGCAGCTCCTGCGGGTGGCGCGCGTCGCGCGGGAACAGCGCGACGCCGACACTGCAGGTCACGGTGAACGCGCTGCCGTCGACGTCGAACGGCTCGGCGACGACCTCCAGCAGCCGCTGGGCGCCGGCCTCGGCGCCTGCAGCGTCGCTGAAGTGCAGCAGCAGCGCGAACTGGTCGCCGCCGACGCGGGCGATCAGGTCGCCTTCGCGCAGCGCGGCGCGCAGCCGCGCGCCGACCTCGCGCAGCACGCGGTCGCCCGCCTCGTGGCCCAGGCTGTCGTTGACGCGCTTGAAGTGGTCGAGGTCGAGGTACATCAGCGCGAAGCCGCGCCCCTCGCGCGCCGCCAGCGCCGCCGCCGGCGCCAGCCGCGCGGCGAGGTAGCGCCGGTTCGGCAGCCCGGTCAGCGCGTCGGTGAACGACATCAGCTCGACGCGGCGGTCGGCCTCGATGCGATCGCTCAGGTCGCGGAACGCGTAGACGCGCCCGATCGCGTGCTCGCCGTGGCGCTGCGGCAGGCTCACGCGCTCGATGACGCGCCCGCTGCGCAGCATCAGCCGGTCGGTCGCGCCGGCCTGCGCGGTGCTGCGCAGCAGCGCGACGCGGCGGGCGTCGTCGGCCGGCTCGCACACCTCGCGCTGCATCCAGGCGAACACCGCCTCGGCGTCGCGCGCGCGCAGCAGCGACTCGGGCATCTCCCACAGCTCGACGAAACGCCGGTTCCACGCGCGCAGCCGGCCGTCGAGGTCGGTCACCAGCAGCCCGTCGGCGGTGGCTTCGAGCGTGGCCTGCAGCTCGGCCAGCGCCTGCGCGCGCGACTGCTCGGCGTCGTGCTGCTCGGTGGCGTCGACCAGCGTGACGACGAACCCGCCGCGCACGGGACGCACCCAGCGTTCGACCCGGTGCGCGAGCCCGTCGCGGCGCGCCAGCACGGTGCGCGAACGCAGCGTCGCGCCGGCGTCGGCCGCGGCCTCCAGCCAGAACGCCTCGTCCTCCGGCGTGGCCAGCAGCGACGCGGCGTCGGCGCCGAGCACCTCGTCGCGCGGCAGCCCGAGCAGCGCCAGCGCGGCGTCGTTGACTGCGTGCACGGTGCGCGTGGCGGCGTCGACCGTCCAGCAGGCCACGCCCAGCGCGTCGATCGGCACCGCGGCGGCGGCAGCGGCGGCCGGTTCGCGGTGGCCGTCGGGCCAGCGCAGCACGGTCAAGATCCGTCCTCCGCAGGCGGCGCCGTATCGGCGGCCACGTCGGCGGGCGCCGACGGCTCGAAGAAGTAGGCCACGCGCGCCGCCGGCGCCAGGTACTGCAGCGCGTCGGCGGGCAGCTGTGACGCGCGCACGCTGCGACGGATGCCCAGCGTGCTGTCACGCTCGAGGTCGAGGTACAACGCCTCGTCGCGCGGCGTGCGGCGGTCGTGCACCAGCACGCGCGGCTTCAGTGGGCGCGCCGAGTTGACCGTCATCACCAGCGCCCAGCGTTCGTCGGTGAGCTGGACGATCGAACCCGGCGGGTACACGCCCATCATGCGGATGAAGCTCGACAGCACCGTCGCGTCGAAGCGCGTGCGGCCCTGCGCGAACAGCGTCGACAGCGCCTCGTGCGGCGTCAGCGCACGCCCGGGCTGCGGCGGGTTGCACAGGTTGTCGTAGCGGTTGACCAGCGCGACGATGCGCGCCGCCAGCGTCGTGCGCTCGGCGGCCAGCTTCTGCGGGAAGCCGCTGCCGTCGGCCATCTCGTGGTGCTGCGCGACCACCAGCAGCGCGCCGGGCGCCAGCCCCATGCGGCGCGCGTGCGCGACGCCGTGCGCGACGTGCTCGCGGTACAGCCGCGTCTCGGCGGCGGTGAAGGCGTCGTCGGGGTGGCGCACGCGGTCGGGCAGCTCGATCTTGCCGACGTCGTGCAGCAGCGCGCCGGTGCCCAGCTCGCCCATCGCGGCGGCGTCCAGCCCGAGCAGCTTGCCCAGCAGCAGCGACACCACGGTGACGTTCAGCGCGTGCGCGGTGGCGCGCTCGCCGGCGGCTTCGCCGAGCAGGCGGATGCAGGTCTCGCGCTGGACCAGCATCTTGTCGACCAGCGCCCGCGCGAGCGCCTCGGTGCGCTCGCGCGCGGCCGCCGGGTCGGCGGCGACCAGCTCCACGGTGCGCCTGCACTCGCGCGCGGCCTCGGTGTACTGGCGCTCGCAATGCAGCGACGCGGCGCGCTGCGCGGCCAGCTGCTCGCGGCGCCGGCGCCGCTCGGCCGCCTCGGGCGTCTCGTCCCCCGGCGAGCGCGCCTGCGGTTCGCCGGCGTCGGCGGATGCCGCCGCGAGCTGGGTGCCGGCCAGCGTCGACGGGCGCGGCAGGTCGGCGTTGGCCTCGTTGATGCGGCTCTTCTGCGGGTTCCAGCGCACCTGCGTCAAGCCGAGGTCGCGGAGGGTGTCGATGTCTTGCTCGCGGTCGATGCGGAAGCTCGACAGCGGGAACGGGTGCGACATCCAGCCCAGGTCGAGGTGGACGTACATGCCCACGCGAAGGTCGTGGACGGCGATGGTCGGCGTGGCGGCGGCGGTCATGGCGGGGCGTGCGCGCAGGGCGCCGATCGGTTTTCGGCCGCCGCGGTGCGCGACTTGAGCGGCAGGCCGCCCGGCGCCGCCTCGCGCCCACGGCTCTCAGCGCGCGCGCGCGCGCCAGGCGGTGGGCGTCAGCCCGGTCTTGCGCTGGAAGAAGCGCGTGAAGTAGCCGGCGTCGCAGAAGCCGTTGCCGTAGGCGATCTGCTTGATGCTCAGCGTGGTGTAGGCCAGCTCGCGCTGCGCCTCGAGCAGCAGGCGCTGGTGCAGCACCTCCAGCGCCGAGTGGCCGAGCACGCGCCGGCAGATGCGGTTGAGCTGCGTCGCGGTGATGCCCAGCTCGGCGGCGAGCGCGCCCAGCGTCGGCTGCTCGCGAAACCGCGCCTCGACGCCGTCGCGGAAGCGCCGCACGTGCGCCAGCGCGCGCTCGCCGCCGGCGTCGGCCACCGGCGTGGCCGCGAGGCGGCCGACCAGCGCGAGCAGCTGCAGCAGCGCGCCGTCGATGGCCAGCGTGCGCCAGCGCGCCCAGGCGGCGAATTCGTCGCGCAGCCGCCGCAGCACCGCGTCGACCTGCGCCGCGTCGCCGGCGTGGCCGGCCAGCGCGACGTGCAGCGGCCGCGACTGCAGTTGCGACAGCAGCGCCGGCTCGCCGGCCAGCAGCGCGCGCAGGTGCGGCTCGAGCACGGTGACGACGAGGCCGTCGACGTCCTCGGCGAAGCGAAAGCCGTGCGCCGCCAGCGCCGGCACCACGAGCAGCGCCGGCCCCGTCAGTGCCAGCGCCCGGCCCTCGACCTGGGCGTCGGCGACCCCGCAGCGCAGGTACAGAATTTGAAACAGCACCTCGTGCCGGTGCGGGCGGATGTGCCAGTCATGGCGCCGGCTGCGTTCGGCGATCGACTCGCAGTGCAGGCGGTCGGCGCCGATGTCGACGCCGCGTTCGCCGTACAGCGCGTAGGTGGGAGGCGTTGGCGGCAGGGACATCGGGAGGTTCGAATTGTTCAAGACGACGCCGGATCTGTCCATTGAGGCGCCGGCGGCGCACACTTAGGCTTCGCGTCCCGCCCACGCTTGACACCGGACAAGGAGACTCCCCATGCGCACCCAGGTCGCCATCGTCGGCGCCGGCCCGTCGGGCCTGCTGCTCGGCGCCGTGCTCGCCAAGGCCGGCATCGACGCCGTGATCATCGAGCAGCGCAGTGCCGAGTACGTGCTCGGGCGCATCCGCGCCGGCGTGCTCGAGCAGGTCGCCGTGGACCTGCTCGACGAGGTCGGCGTCGGCGAGCGCATGCACCGCGAGGGCCTGAAACACGACGGCTTCGAGCTGAGCTTCGGCGGCGCGCGCCACCGCATCGACCTGTTCGGACTGACCGGCGGCAAGCGCGTGATGGTGTACGGCCAGACCGAGGTCACGCGCGACCTGATGAACGCACGCCAGGCCGCCGGGCTGAAGACCGTCTACGAGGCCGACAACGTCGCCATCCACGGCTGGGACGGCGGCCGGCCCAGCGTGACCTACCGCAAGGGCGACGAGACGCACACCGTCGACTGCGACTTCATCGCCGGCTGCGACGGCTTCCACGGCGTGTGCCGCGCCAGCGTGCCGCCCGATCGGCTGCAGACCTTCGAGAAGGTCTACCCGTTCGGCTGGCTGGGCGTGCTGTCGCGCACGCCGCCGGTGTCCGAGGAGCTCATCTACGCCAACCACGAGCGCGGCTTCGCGCTGTGCTCGATGCGCTCGCACACGCTGTCGCGCTACTACGTGCAGTGCTCGCTCGACGACAAGGTCGAGCAGTGGAGCGACGCGATGTTCTGGGACGAGCTGCGCGCGCGGCTCGACCCGCAGGCGGCCGAGAAGCTGGTCACCGGGCCGTCGATCGAGAAGAGCATCGCGCCGCTGCGCAGCTTCGTCACCGAGCCGATGCGCTTCGGCCGCCTGTTCCTCGCCGGCGACGCGGCGCACATCGTGCCGCCCACCGGCGCCAAGGGGCTGAACCTGGCGGCCACCGACGTCGGCCTGCTCGGCCGCGCGCTGGTCGAGCACTACCGCGAACGCAGCGACGCCGGCATCGACCACTACTCGGCGCGCGCGCTGCGCCGCATCTGGAAGGCCGAACGCTTCAGCTGGTGGTTCACCTCGCTGATGCACAAGTTCCCCGAAACCGGCGCCTTCGGCCAGCGCATGCAGCGCGCCGAGCTCGACTACCTGGTCGGCTCGGTGGCGGCGCGCACGACGATGGCCGAGAACTACGTCGGGCTGCCGCTGGAAGGCTGACCCCGGCCGAGGTGTGGCAAACCCGGGTGCCCCCGCGGCGGCATCGGCGGCATGCTTGCGGCTGCCCACGACAGCCACGCGCGCGAGCGCCCACCACCATGCACACCATCCCCGCCCTCCCCCGCCGCGCCGCGCTCGGCGCGGTCGCCGCGCTCGCCGCGCTGGGCCTGAGCGCCGCCGCGCAGGCGCAGGGCCAGCCGCCGCTGAAGG
>CAZUBF010000038.1:0-24655 GCA_964618555.1 uncultured Azohydromonas sp. | reverse complement strand
CGATGTACTACGACGCCGACTTCATCCGCGCGCTCGAGTACGGCATGCCGCCGGCGGGCGGCTGCGGCATCGGCATCGACCGGCTGGTGATGCTGCTCACCGACAGCCCGAGCATCCGCGACGTGATCCTGTTCCCGGCACTGCGCCGCGAGGACGGCGACGAGCCGCCGGCGCTGCGCCGCTGACACGCCGGCCGTTGCGATGGCCTCGCGCATCGAGTCGCTGCATCGGCTCGAGCGGGCCTGCTGGGACGAGCTCGAGCGCGCGGCGGCGCAGCGTGGCCACGCGTGGCGCACCGCGGTGCTGGCCACCACCGACGGCGAGGCGGCGCACGCGCGCACGGTGATCCTGCGCGAGGTCGACGCGGCGCAGCGGCGGCTGCTGGTCTACACCGACGCGCGCTCGCCCAAGGCGGCACAGCTGGCCGCGCACCCGCGCGGCACGCTGGTCGTGTGGTCGGCGACGCTGGGCTGGCAGCTGCGGCTGGACTGCCATCTCGCGCTGCACACCGAGGGCCTGGCGGTGACGTCGCGCTGGGCCCAGCGGCGGCTGACGCCCGCGGCGCAGGACTACCTGTCGCCGCTGCCACCCGGCCAGGCGCTGCGCGACGTGCCGTCGCACGGCGAGCGTGCGCATTTCGCGTTGATCAGCGCCGACGTGCTGGCCATCGACTGGCTCGAACTGCACGCCGACGGCCACCGCCGCGCCGCCTTCGACGCCCGTGGCGCGCGCTGGCTGCAGCCCTGAAGCCGACCTGCATGCAAGCGTGCGAGTGCGGTCGTCGGCTCTGACGCTGGGGCGGCGCGACTTCGTCATGCACTCGGTCTGCCGCATCGCTCGGCGCGGTACAGCGGCCTGCCCCGGTCGGCGCCTGCGGGGTGCGCCGCCACGGTCGGCAGCGGGCCGATCGTGGACGGCCATCGCGCCAGCGCCGGACGACGAAGCGCGTCTCGGCGCGGGGCGCCCGCGGGACGTGACGTATTGACGGTCCGCGGCGCGACAGGGCTACAGTCGCGCCGCCGGCCGCCGATGCAGCGACGAACTGCCGTCTGCCGCACCATGTCGAGCGCCGAAGCCCTGGAACACCCCGTGTACCGCCGCCTCACCGAGTCGACGCAGGCGTTCACGCGCCACGCGGTGCTGCACGAACTCGGCCAGCGCCTGCACACGGTGCCCGCCGGCGACCCGCTGGTGCGCCGCGCGCGCCACTGCCTGGGGCGCGGCGTGCCGTACTTCGCGCCGGCCGACGCGCACTACCGCGATTGGGCGGCTCAGGTGGCCGCGCTGTGGGCGGCGCTCGACGCGCGCGCGCAGCGCGCCGGCGGATCTCAACCGTGACGGAAGGTCGCCGCGCGTTTGGCCAGGAAGGCGTCCATGCCTTCCTTCTGGTCCTGGGTGCCGAACAGCGCATGGAACATGCGCCGCTCGTAGAGCAAGCCTTCGGTCAACGGGGTCTCGAAGGCGCGTTGCACGCACTCCTTGACCATCATCACCGCCGGCATGCCCAGACCGCAGATCGTCGCCGCGGCGGCCAACGCCTCGTCGATGAGCTTGTCGGCCGGCACCACGCGCGACACCAGCCCGGCGCGCTCGGCCTCTGCGGCGTCCATGAATCGGCCGGTGAGCACCAGGTCCATCGCCTTGCTCTTGCCCACCGCGCGCGGCAGGCGCTGCGTGCCGCCGGCACCGGGGATGATGCCGATCTTGATCTCGGGCTGACCGAACCTGGCGTTGTCGGCGGCGATGATGAAGTCGCACATCATCGCCAGTTCGCAGCCGCCGCCCAGCGCGAAACCGGCCACCGCGGCGATCACCGGCTTGCGCACGCGCGTGATCGTCTCCCAGTTGCGCGTGATGAAGTTGCGCTTGAAGACGTCCATGAACTCGTAGTTCGCCATCACCGCGATGTCGGCGCCGGCGGCGAAGGCCTTGTCGCTGCCGGTGATCACGATGCAGCCGACGCCGTCGTCGGCGTCGAAGGCCAGCAGCGCGGCGCCGAGCTCGTCCATCAGCGCGTCGTTGAGCGCATTGAGCTGCTTGGGGCGGTGCAACGTGATCAGCGCCGTCTTCAGTGCGGCGTCGCCACGCAGCTCGGTCAGGATGTGCTCGTAGGTCATCGCGATCTCCAGGCGTCGGGGTGCGCTCGTCGGCGGGCACTATACGTGCGCGGCGGCGCCACGCTGCGTGCGGGCGGCTGGCGCGGCCACGGGCGTCCTGCCGTGGCGCTTCACGATTGAGGGGATCCCGAGATGCCGACCATCTACCGCAAGACCGCCAAGGGCCACGCCGAGATGGCGACTCGGGCGCACCGCCTGGTGCCGCGGCTGCGCCAGTTGCTGATCGTCGTCGACGGCCAGCGCAGCGACGACGACCTGCGCCGCATGATCGCGCAGCAGGCCGACGAGGCCCTGCAGGCGCTGGTCGACGGTGGCTTCATCGAGGCGATCAGCACGCGCACGCCGGCGCCGGCGGCGGCAGCGAGGCCGGCCGCCACGGCGCCGGTCGCGCCGACGGCTGCGGCGCCGCTGGCGCCGGCCGGCGCCGACGCCCGCACCGGGTTCGGCGAGCAGATCAAGCGCGACGCGGTCCGCACCCTCACCGACCAGCTCGGTCCGATGGCCGAGTCGCTGGCGATGCGCATCGAGAAGGCGCGCGACGCCGACGAACTTCGCCCGCTGCTCGAGCAGGGCCACCGCTACATCCGCGAGCTGCGCGGGTCGTTCGCCGCCACCGCGTTCGCCGACCGCTTCCTCGCCGACCGCACGATCGCCTGAGGTTGCCGATCAGGGCGGCGCGCCGGACTGCCTCGGCCACTCGGCGAGCACCAGGTCGACCCAGGTCTGCGCATCGTGCCGGATGCGGATGCGCACCGGCAGGTACTGCAGCGTCGGCGCGAACCAGGCCTCGGCGGCGAGTTCGCGGCCCGGTTCGGGCCGGCTGTCGGCACTCGGGCGCACGTGCGTCGCGGCAACCCCGCCCAGCGGCGTGTCGACCAACTCCTCGCCCGCCACCTCGTAGCGCCAGCGTGCGATGCGACGCGGCAGCACCAGCGGGAACTCGACCACCTCGCCGGCGCGAAGGCGTTCGGGTCGCATCGTGAACAGCCAGGTCAGCTGCACGAACTGGCTGGCCGCGTCCTGCATGCCGGCGCGTGCCGGCCACGCGCCCCCGCCGGCCAGCTGCACCGTCGCGCCGCCCAGGTGCAGGCTCAGCGCCGACGGCTCGCGCCAGCCGAGCTGCGTCAGTTCGTCGTAGCGCTGCGGGCGCAGGCCGTCGTCGCCCAGCGTGCCGTCGCTGACCATGCGCCGCGACATCAGTGGCGCGAACGATGGGCCGACGACGACGTCCAGGTGCACCTGGTAGCGCTGTGCGTCGCGCAGCCACTGCACCTGTGCGCTGCCGTGCACCTCGCCGCGGTACCAGCCGGTGAGCCGGTACTGCAGCCGCGTCGACGGCGGCCACTCGAAAGCCGCCGCGGCGGCGTCTGCGGAGGCGCCCGCCTGCGTCGGCGCCGCCGGTTCGGGCCCGCCTGGGGGTGCGGCGGCCGTGGTGTCCGCCGGCGCGACGGCCGGTGTGTCCTCGAGGGCGCCGAGGCCGGCGAGTTCGTGCGGCTGCGGCGCGACCCAGGGCGGCGTCGGCGTCGCAACCTCGGCGACCTCGGCGACCGGCTGCGACGCGGCAGGCGACGGCGGCTCGGCGATCGCCGCGACCGCGCCGGACCTCGCGCTGCGCGCCGCGGCCCGCCTTGGCGCCGCGGCCGCGGTCGGCGGCGTGGCCGGGCGAAGCTCGCGCACGAAGCGCACCTCGATCGGCGCCGGCAGCGCGGTGTGCAGCCGCAGCGCGGCGATCTCGGCGTGCCACCAGCGCAGCATCCCCAGGTGCGCCGCGGCGACCGCCAGCATCACGGCGGCGCCGGCGAGGCGACGCCTTCGTCGCGCTGCGCCGGCCGTCAGCCCGTGAGCCATGCGCGGCGCAGCGCGGCCGCGGGGGCGGGGGCCTGCGCATCGACGCCGAGCTGCAGCGAGCGCGTGGCCTCGGCCGGCGGCGTCACCTCGACACGGCGCACGCGCTGGTCGCGCACCAGCAGCAGCTCGAAACGTGCACCGGGGGCCAGCCACTGCGGTGCGTCGTCGAGCCGGCGCACGCGCCAGCCGTCGACGGCCAGCAACTCGTCGCCGGCGGCGACGCCGGCGCGTTCGGCGGCGCCGCCGCGCAGCACGCTCTTGACCTGCACGCCGCTGACCGGCCCTTCGCTCAGGCGCAGGCCCAGCGTGGCCGCCAGACCCGACGGGGCATCGTGGGCGAACGCGACGCCGGCGTGCGCGAGCAGGTTGCGCAGCGGCAGGTCGTCGGTCCCGTGCACCCAGCGCTGCAGGGTCTGCGCCAGTGCGTCACCGGCCTGCGCGTGCAGCGCCTCGACGATCTGCGCCTCGTTCACCGGCCCGCCGCGACTGTCGGACCACAGACGGCGCATCAGGTCGTCGAGGCTGCCGTGCCCGCCCTCGCGCAGGCTCAGGTCCAGCGCCAGCGCCACCAGCGAACCCTTGGTGTAGTAGCTGACGGTGGCGTTCGGGGTGTTCTCGTCGGGGCGGTAGTACTTGACCCAGGCGTCGAAGCTGGCCTGCGCGACGCTCTGCAACGCGCGCCCGGGCGTGGCATGCACGCCGTCGATCGCCTTGGCCAGCAGCTTCAGGTAGCGTGGCTCGTCGATCAGCCCGGCGCGCACCAGCATCAGGTCGTCGTAGTACGACGTGAAGCCCTCGAAGAACCACAGCAGCGTCGTGTAGTTCTCGCGTGTGTAGTCGATGCTCGCCAGTTCGGCCGGGCGCAGCCGCTTGACGTTCCAGGTGTGGAAGTACTCGTGACTGATCAGCCCGAGCAGCGTGACGTAGCCGTCCGACGGCGCGCCCTTGCCCGGCGTGTCGCGTCGCGGCAGGTCGCGCCGCGACGCGATCAGCGCGGTGCTCGCGCGGTGCTCGAGCCCGCCGTAGCCGTCGTCGGCGGCGTGCAGCATGAACACGTAGCGCGTGAACGGCACCTCGCGTCGCCGCCGGCCGTGCCACAGCGCGATCTGCGCCTCGCAGATGCGCCGCGTGTCCGCGAGCAGCCGCTCGCCGTCGAAGCCCGGCCAGGCGCCGGTGACGACGAACTCGTGCGGCACGCCGGCGGCGTCGAACTGCCCGCGCCAGAACGTGCCGAGCGTGAACGGGTGGTCGACCAGTTCGTGGTAGTCGGCGGCGACCCAGGCGCGCTCGCGACCCGGCTGCACCGGCATCGCGGTGGCCACCTGCCAGCCACGCGGCAGCGCGCCCAGCGTCATCGCGTGGGGTTCGGCCTCGCGGTCCTCGACGCGCAGACACAGGCTGGTGCCGTTGAAGAAGGCGCGGTCGGCGTCGAGGAAGGCGGTGCGCACCGAGGTGTCGAACGCGTACACCGTGTAGCGCACCACCAGCGCCGCGGCGCCATCGCATGCGGCCTGCCAGCTGGTCTTGTCGAGCTGCGTCAGCGCCACCGCGCGCCGCCCCTGACGCGCCTCGAGCGCCGACAGGTGGCGGCCGAACTCGCGCACCATGTAGCTGCCGGGAATCCACACCGGCAGGCTCAGCCGCTGCACGGCCGCCGGGTGCGGCACCGTCAGCGTGACGCGCCACAGGTGCGCGTGCGCGTCGGCGATCTCGACGTGGTAGCCGATCACGGCGCCAGCCCGCGTCGCCCGGCGCGCCTCAGGACTTGCCGCGCGCCGCGAGCTGCTTCTCGAGCTCGGCCGCCGACACCGCGCCCGGCGTGCGCGTGCCGTCCTCGTAGACGATCGCCGGCGTGCCCTGCACGCGGTGCTTCTGCCCCAGCGCGACGTTGCGCGCGAGCGCCGCGTCGTCGCACTTGCCGGCGACCTTGGGCGGCGCGACGCCGTCGAGCATCCAGTCGCGCCACGCCTTCATCGGGTCCTTCGCGCACCAGATCGCGCGCGACTTCTCGTTCGAGTCGGCGCCGAGGATCGGGTACAGGAAGGTGTAGACCGTCACGTCCTTGACGTTGACGAGGTCGCGTTCGAAGCGCTTGCAGAAGCCGCAGTTCGGATCGGCGAACACCGCGATGCGGCGCGCGCCGCTGCCCTGCTTGACGACCATCGCGTCCTTCAGCGGCAGGCTGGCGAAGTCGATCGCGGTGAGCTTGTTGATGCGCTCCTCGGTCAGGTTGGTGCGCGTGCGCGTGTCGAAGATCGCGCCCTGCACGATGTGGTCGCCGCGCTCGTCGGTGTAGAGCACGTCGGTGCCGATGCGCACCTCCCACAGCCCGGGCAGCGGCGTCTTGGTGACCTCGTCGATCTTCGGCAGGCTGGGCAGCCGCTCGGCGAGGTTCTTGCGGATCACCGCCTCCTGCGCGCCGGCGGCGACGGCGGCGAGGCACAGCAGCGCGGCGGCGGCGCGCGACAGGGACGACTTCATCGGATGCGGTCCTTCAGGTTCCGAGCGCGCGGGCGGTGAGCCAGCGCTTGAGCGGGGGCAGATGATCCACCAGATCCAGGCCGAGGTTGCGCAGTTCCCTGACGCCGGGCAGGTCGGAAGCGAACAAGTGCAGCAATCCGTCGGTGACCAGCGCCATCTCGCGCGTCGGCGCGGCGCGCTCGCGCGCGTAGCGCGCGAGCAGCCGCTCGTCGCCGATCGCGCGCCAGCGTTCGCGCTGCACCAGCACGCGCGACAGCGCCTCGACGTCGCCCAGCCCCAGGTTCAGCCCCTGTCCGGCCAGCGGATGCACGACGTGCGCGGCGTCGCCGAGCAGCACCCAGCCCGGCCCGGCGACACGTTCGGCGTGGCCGACCATCAGCGGCCAGCCGGCGCGCTCGCCGCCATGGGCCAGCGCCAGTGCACCGGCCTCGCCGCCGGTGGCGTCGTTCAGCGCCGCCTCGAAGGCCTGCGCGTCGGCGTGCAGCAGCTCTTGCGCGCGCGCCTCGGGCAGCGACCACACCAGGCCGTAGCCGCAGCCGCGCTGCGCGCGGTCGAACGGCAGCAGCGCGAGCACGTCGGGCGCGCGGAACCACTGCCGCGCGACGCCGGCGTGCGGCTGCGACGCCACCAGCCGCGCCGCGACCGCGGTGTGGCCGTAGCGGTGCACGACGAAGCCGACGCCCAGTCGCTCGCGGCCGACCGAGAACTTGCCGTCGCACCAGGCGTGCAGGCGCGCGCGCGGCGAGTCGTCGGCGGCCATGGCGTGCACGCGCGGCGCGAAGCGCACCGCATCGGCCAGCGTCGCCTCGAGCGCGGCGGCGTCGACGATGTGCGCCAGCTGCTCGACATGCTGCGTCCACGCCGAGAACTCGATGCGGCTGGCGCGCGCGTCGCCGTGCACGCGCATCTCGTGCACCGCGGTCGCCGCGTCGGCGGGCAGCTGCGACCACACGCGCAGGCGCTGCAGCAGCGCCACCGACGCGGCGTTGAGCGCGTAAGCGCGCAGGTCGGCGCCGGCGCGCGGCGTCGGCGCGAGCAGCGCCACCTCCAGCCCATGCGACGCCAGTTCGAGCGCCAGCGTGCGGCCGACGATGCCGCCGCCGTGCACCGCGACGTCGCACGAATTCATCGGGGCATTGTAGGCAGCGCCTCGCGCACCGGCGGGGCGGACGGCCATGTGCCCGGGCCGGCTATGCTCGGCACCCGAAGCCACCGACCGGTCCCCACGCAACCCCGAACCACTCACCGATGCGCGCTGCCGCAGTCCTGCTGCTTGCCTTCGCACTGGCCGACGCCGCCGGCGCGCCGACCGCGCCTGCGCTGGAGCGCACCGTCGTGCGCCACGGCGACCAGGAGGTGCCCGTGGAGATCGCGCGGCCGACTGGCGACGGTCCCTGGCCGGCGGTGTTCTACATCCACGCGCGCCGCGGCTTCGAGGACGTCGACCGCGAGCACATGCGCGCGCTGGCGCGCGACGGCTTCCTGGTGCTCGCGCCCGACTGGATCCGCGCGCAGATGCTCGAGCGCTGGCCCGACCGCCACGTGCCCGAGACCGAGGACGACGTCGCCGCGGCGTTCGCCACGCTCGTCGCGCACCCGCAGGCCTGCCGGCAGCCGGTGGGCGTCGTCGCCAAGTCGCGCGGGCCTTACTTCGCGATCCGGATCGCCGCGCAGCGGCCGGCCGACGTCGCCGCGATCGTCGCGTACTACGGCCACTTCCAGCACCCCAACGCGCCCGAGCCGCAGCAGCTGTTCGGGCTCGCGCCCGAGGTGATGCGCATCACGGCGCCGACGCTGATGCTGATCGGCGACGCCGACTTCGAGCTGCGCCGCATCGTCAACGGGCGCGCGTTCTACGCGCTGTGGGAGCGCGGCGTGCCGGTGCAGATGCAGATGTACCCGATGGCGCGGCGCGCCTTCGACTTCCGCGTCGACCAGACGCCCGAGGAGAAGATCGCCACGCGCCACGCTGCCGCCGCCGAACGCGACTGGCTGCGCCGGCACATGCGGCTGAGCGCCCCCGGGCGTTGTGCGGACTGACCGGCACGCACCAACCCCGTCCACCGATGCTGCGAACACTGAAGGACCTGTTCGATGCGCTGTTGCCGCCGCAGCCCGGCGCGCCGGCGGCCGACGCCGAGCACCAGCTGCAGCTGGCCACCGCGGTGCTGCTGGTCGAGGTGCTGCGCACCGCGGCCGATGTCGGCGCGGCCGAGCGGCGCGCCGTGGTGGACGCGCTGAAGGACAAGTTCGCGCTCGCCGACGACGAAATCGCTCGCCTGGTCGAACTCGCCGAGCGCACTGCGCGCGACGCCAGCGACTACTTCGCCTTCACGTCGCGCATCAACGAGGGTTTCGACATGCCGCGCAAGCTGCGCATCGTCGAGCACATGTGGCGCGTCGCGTGGGCCGACGGCACGCTCAGCGCGCACGAGCAGCACGTGCTGTGGCGCATCGCCGATCTGCTGCACGTGCCGCACGGCGCGTACATCCACGCCAAGATGCGCGCGCGCGACGCGATGGGCGGATCTCGCGACGATGGCTGACGACGCGTTCGACCTGCGACGCTTCGTCGAAGCGCAGGCGCCGGTGGCGGCGCAGGTGCGCGCGGAGCTGGCCGCCGGCGCGAAGACCAGCCACTGGATGTGGTTCGTGTTTCCGCAGTTGCGCGGCCTGGGCCGCAGCGCGACGGCCGAGCACTTCGGCATCGCGTCGCTGGCCGAGGCGCAGGCGTACGCACGGCACCCGTTGCTCGGCGCGCGGCTGCGCGAGTGCACCGCGCTGCTGCTCGCCGCGCCGCCGGGGCTCGGCGCACGCGACATCCTCGGCGACGTCGACGCGCTCAAGCTGCGCTCGTCGATGACGCTGTTCGCGCGCGCCGACCCCGGCGAGCCGCTGTACCGCGCCGCGCTTGAACGCTTCTTCGACGGCCGACCCGACCCGCGCACGCTCGAGCGTCTGTGACGCCATGACGGATCCGGCCGGTCCGCGTCGTGGCGACCACGGTGGCCAGCACTTGGCTTGCTGGCCCGACGTTGCGAAGGTCTCGTGTCGCTGCGGTCCGATTCTTTAAGTGGGCACGTCGCGGCAGGCGGCACCCGCTGCGGGCTCACCCTGTGGCGGTCGGCCCTGCGGGCCGACTTCGCTGCGCTGCTCGGCCCGGGGTCGCGCGGCCGAACTCGCTACGCTCCCTGCGGTCGCTTCGCTCGGACCCCGTCCGCGAGTCAGTGCACGAAGCGCGCTCACGCGCGCCGACCCCGCGCCTGTGCTGCTCGCCGCCACACAGATCGCCCGCACCGGGTGCCGCCTGCCGCGAGGGCCATCGTGGATGGTGCGCGAAGGTGTGCACGGGCTCGCCGTCGCCGTGCTCGTCGGTGTCGCAACGCCGCGTGCGCCGGGGCGGCGGCGCGCCTCGGAGGCGCCGCGGAACGCAGCGCCCGGGGCCGCGCGCGCAAGCGCGCCTCGTGAACTGACTCGGCGCCGCTGTGCGAGCGCAGTGAGCCGCAGGCGAACGCAGCGAGTTCGGCGCCGGGCCACGGGCGCGAGTACCGCAGGGCAGTCGGCGCGCAGCGCCGACCGCCGAGGTGAAGCGCCGCCGCCCCGGCGCACGCGGCGTTGCCGCGCCGGCCGTCGCAGACCGCAGCAGCCGTCAGCCGACGTTCAACGTTGCGACGGGCCGTGTGCGCGCGCGAGGCCGACGGGCCTCTGGCCGAACGCAAGACCGCACGAAACCGAGGTGCGCAGCGAAGCTCAGGCAGCGTCGGGCACGAACATGTAGCCGCCGTTGCGCACCGTGCGGATGCAGCGCGGCTCGCCGCCCGGGTCGGGTTCGACCTTGCGCCGCAGCCGCCCGATGCGGATGTCGATCGAACGGTCGAACGGTTCCCACTCGCGGTGGCGCGTGTGCTGCAGCAGCTGGTCGCGCGACAGCACGCGGTTCGGGTGGGCGAGGAAGACGCGGATCAGGTCGTATTCCATCGCCGTCATCGGCACCTCGACGCCGCCGGTCGACAGGTCGAACAGGCGGCGCGACTCGAGCTCGACCTCGCAGCGGCCGAATCGCCGGCGTGGGGTCGCCGCCGTGGCGTCGGCGGCGCGCGCGGCAGGGTCCGGGGCGCGCGCCTGCATGCGCCGAAGCACGCTCTTGATGCGCGCGAGCAGCTCGCGCGGGTCGAACGGCTTGGCGATGTAGTCGTCGGCGCCGACCTCGAGGCCGACCACGCGGTCGACCGTGTCTCCCGAGGCGGTGACCATCACGATGCCCAGGTCGTAGTGCTCGCGCAGGAAGCGCGCCAGCGTGAGCCCGTCCTCGCCGGGCAGTCGCAGGTCGAGCAGCACCAGGTCGGGCAGCTCGCGCTCGATCTCGGCGCGCATCGTCTGGCCGTCGCCGGCCATGCGCACCGCGAAGCCGTGGCCCGCGAGGTACTCGCGCAGCATCTGGCGCACCGACGCGTCGTCGTCGACGATCAGCAGGTTGCCGGCGGTGCCCATGGCGCGGGATTGTGCCGCCGCACCCTGCGCGCGGGAATGCCGCAATACAAAGCGACAACACAAGCGCGGTCGCGCCGGCGCGCCGCGGCGCCGCGGATACACGCGCGCAACACCTGCGACCGGCGCGCCGTCGCGCGGTTACCGCCGCCGCCCACATTCACGCCATGCCCGATGGCGTGGTGCCGTCGGGTCGACCCCCCAGAACCCGAGGACACCGACATGCACACCGTCACCGCGACCCCCGACGCGCGTCACGCCAAGGTCATCGAAGTCTTCAAGCGCGTGCGCTGGGACATCGAGCGCGATCGGATCCGCGGCCGCCACTTCGACGACGGCAGGACCGTCCTGCCCGGCAGCCTGTCGCTGGTGCACGAGATCGCGTTCCTGTCCGCCGAGGACAAGCGCCTGCCGGGCCATCGGCAGGGGCGCACCCGCGCCAACCCCATCGCCGCCGAGTGGCTCCGTCTCGGGCAGGACGGCACGCACGGCGCGGCCGGGCCGCGTCCGAGGCGCCTGCGCGCATGACCCGGCGAGGAACTCGAGCGCCGGGCCTCATCGAGCCGGTGATCGTTGCCCGCGCGTTCAGTGACGCGCGGCTCCTGCGGATCCAAGCGACGGTGCTCGAGGCCTGCCGCCGCCAGTGCGCCGCCCCGGGATTCATGGGGCCGCGCGCCCCAGGGGCTGTGCTCTCGGATCGACGAGGGCGAGGCCGCGTGAGTGCAAGGCGTCGGGGCGCCGCAGCAGCCCGAAGCGCCGATGCCGATGGCGGCCAGAACGCCGCGCACCGCGTGGCGAAGGAGACAAAGACATGTCCATGCCGATCCCGGCCGCGCACCTCGCGCGCGGCGACGTCTGGAGTGCTGCGGCCCGCGGCGTGCAGCGGCTGGCCGCGCGCTGGCGGCGCTGGCGCGCATTCGCGCGCACGCGCCGCGAGATCGAGCGCCTCGACGACGCGGCGCTGCGCGACCTCGGCATCGCACGCGCCGAGGCCACTTCGCTGGCCGCCGAGCTGCACGGCCTGGCCGCGGCCACGCGCAGCGCGGTCGAGCGGCGCGCGGGCGCGGGGTCGCGGCGAACGCTGCCGCCTGGCGCGTGACGCGGCTCGCCGCGGCGCCGATGGCGGCACCGCCAACGCCGGAAGCGCTGCGCGGCTTCACCGCGACGTGGGGTGCGAGCCGCAGGGGCACGCTGCCGCCGACGGCGCAGCGGGTCGCGCGCCGGCACGACGTCGAGCGCCGTGGGCGCGCTGCCCGGCGGGATGATGCCGACGCATCGCACCGGCAGACTCGCCGGCGCCGGGACCGGTGGCGGGGCCGCGACGGTCCCCGGCAGCGACGACTTGCCGCGGGTGGCCCACACCCTGCTGGCGTCGTCGGTGGCAATGCCGGTGCTGCCGGCGATGGCTTGCCGGCGCACCGCGGCCGCGGCGACCTGGTGCTGACCCCCCGCCGCCTGGATCCGCCGCCCGCGGCACCGCCTCGGCCGACGCGGCGCGGCGTCGTCGCCCAGCCGGCCTGAGGTGCCGCGGCGCCGGCTTCCACTACAGTGGGGCCCGTCTCAGGAACCGCCGCACCCCGCATGGACCCCAGCATCGGCTACGCATTCGGTTTCGTCGGAGCGGCGCTGATGCTGGCGAGCTACATGATGAAGAGCATGCTGCCGCTGCGCGTCGTCGCGCTGGTGGCCTGCGTGTTCCTCGTCGTCTACGGCGCATTCTTCTCTGCGCTGCCGACGCTGCTGCTGTACGCGGCGCTGATCCCGATCAACATCAAGAAGACGCTGCAGATCCGCAAGCTGGTGGCGGCCATCGAGAAGGCCCGGGCCGACGAACCGGTGTCGCAATGGCTGCTGCCGCACATGACGCGGCGCACCGCCGCGGCCGGCACGACGCTGTGGCGCAAGGGCGACGAGGCCGGCGAGATGCTGTACCTGGAGTCCGGGCGGCTGCGCCTGGTCGAACACGACGAGATGCTCGACGCCGGCGCGCTGGTCGGCGAGATCGGGCTGTTCGCGCCCGACCATCGGCGCACGCTGTCGCTGGTGTGCGAGACCGACTGCGTGCTGTATGCGCTGTCGGGCGAGGCGATGCAGCAGCTGTACTTCCAGAGCCCGAAGCTGGGATTCCACGTGATGCGGCTGATCGTCGCGCGCCTGATGCACGACGCCGACAAGGCGCGCGCCGCGGCACCGGCGCACTGAGCGGGGCCGGGCCGGCCCGGCCCGCTCACCTCGGGGAAGACGGGCGGGTGTCCACGCCGCCTGCGCTCGCGCGCCGGCGCTGCGGCCGCGCTCGGCTACAGTGCCCGCCCGACCTCCCGCGACGCAATGCCGATGCCCACCGACGACGACCCGCCCGGCTACCTCGAGGCACTGCTGCTGCGGCACCTGCACACCGTGCTGCCCGACATCGGGCAGGCCGCCCTGGCGCGGCTGCGCGCGCAGATGACCTGGGTCGAGATCGCCGGCGGGCAGACGCTGATGGCGCAGGGCGACCCCGGCGACGCGATGTACCTGCTGGTCAGCGGGAGGCTGCGCACCTACATCCGGCAGGACGACGGTTCGCAGCGCGTGGTGCGCGAGGTCTCGCGCGGCCAGGTGGTCGGCGAGATGAGCCTGTACACCGACGAGCCGCGTTCGGCCACGCTGGTGGCGATCCGCGACTCGGTGCTCGCGCGCCTGGGCAAGGACGAGTTCCACCAGCTGCTGACGCTGAGCGCGCAGGCGTCGATCGCGCTGACGCGGCAGATCATCCGCCGGCTGCAGACCGAGGGCGAGCGCTCGACGCTCGACCGCCCGGTGACGATCGGCCTGGTGCCGATCACCGCCGGGGTCGACCTCGGCGGCTTCGGTGCGTCGCTGGCGGCGCAGCTGCAGCCGATGGGGCGCGTCGCGGTGGTCGACGGCGCGCGGCTCGACGCCGATCTCGCCGCGCCCGGCATCAGCGCGCGCGAACTGGCCGACGTCGACGCGAACCGCCGCGTCGCGGTGCGGCTCGACGAGATCGAGGCCGAGCACGACTTCGTGCTGCTGCTGTCCGACCCCACCGACACGCCGTGGACCGTGCGCTGCACCCGTCACGCCGACGAGCTGCTGCTGCTCGCCGACGCCGACGCGCCGCCGGTGCTGCACCCGATCGAGCAGCGCTGCCTGATGCGCCGGCCGGCGCACACCGATGCCGCCGAGGTGCTGGTGCTGCTGCACCCCGTCGACCGGCGCACGCCGCGCGGCACGAGCGCCTGGCTGGCGCGCCGGCCGGTGGCCGACCACGTGCACGTGCGCCCGGCGCTGGAGCGCGACATGGCGCGGCTGGCGCGGCTGGAAAGCCGCACCGCCAACGGACTGGTGTTCGCCGGCGGCGGCGCGCGCGGGCTGGCGCATCTGGGCGTGGTGCGCGCGCTGCAGGAGCGCGGCATCGAGGTCGACGTGGTCGGCGGCACCAGCATCGGCTCGGTGATGGCCGCCTACGTGGCGTCGGACCAGCCGCTGGACGCGGTGATGGACAACGCGCGGCGCGCCTTCGGCAGCAACCCCACCGGCGACTTCAACCTGCTGCCGATGGTCTCGCTGATCAAGGGCCGGCGGCTGCGGCGCGTCGTCGGCGAGGCGCTGAACGCTCTGGTGGGCGCCGAATGCGACGCCGAGGACCTGTGGAAGGGCTGGTTCGCCGTCGCGACCAACTACTCGAAGGCCAGCGAGCAGGTGCTGCGCCACGGCCCGCTGCTGCAGGGCCTGCTGGCGAGCATCGCGATCCCCGGCGCGCTGCCGCCGGTGATCCGCGACGGCGACCTGTTGTGCGACGGCGGCACCTTCAACAACTTCCCGGCCGACGTGATGCGCCGGTGGCGCGGCGTCGGCCGCGTGATCGGCGTCGACCTCGGCGCGCGCCACCTGCGCCGCCTCGAGCACGACGACGTGCCCGGCACCTGGGCGCTGCTGCGCGACCGCCTGCGCCCGCGCGCACGGCGCCGCTACCGCCTGCCGTCGCTGCCGAACTACCTGATCAACGTCACCATCCTGTACAGCATGTCGCGCCAGCAGCGCGCACGCGCGCTGACGCAGCTGTACTTCAACCCGCCGCTGCCGCGCGTGGGCATGCTCGACTGGAGGCGTTTCGACAGCATCGTCGCGCAGGGGTACGCGCATGCGGTGGAGGTGCTCGACCGCGCGGGCGACGGTTGACCGGGCCTGTCGGCGGGTTTGACATGACGCCGTCGCGCGGCGGCCGGCGCGGCATGCCAGGCTTCATGCAATCGTCGTGAAATCAATCACTTGGCGAAGCAGGTTCGAGCCGCGGAACGTTTCTTGCATGGTGGTGCCGTTGAACTCTTGGGGACGGCTCATGCGGTTTCTGTCGTTGCGCAGCGGCCTGACGCGCGGACTCGGCGCGGTGATCCTTGCTTGCGCGGCCTGGGGGTCGGCGCAGGCCGCCATCGTGGTCGGCAAGTGGGATCCGCAGTACGGTGCACCGTTCACCGACCTTGGCTGGAGAGGGTCGGTCACGGTCGACGTGCCTGCGGCGTGCCTGTCCCAGCCTGGTCCGGCCGGATACGCCGTTGCCGGGCCGTGCAGCCCGGTCACCGTGCTCGATGCCACCGTCGAGTTCTACGACGTGACCGATCCGTTGGAGATCACGCTGGAGGCGCTCGACTTCACCGCCTCGCTGGTCGTCAGCGCCATCGGCATCCAGTCGCCGGGCGTGCCGCTCGGCTTGCAGGCGATCTCAGGGCCGGTGGCGGCCGCCAGCACCGATCTTGCGAAGTTCGCGGGTGTGTTCGCGTCGTTCACTCTCGAACTCGACTTCACGCTGCTGGATGGCCCCACGGCGTTGCTGCATTGGAGTGTCGACCCGCAGATCTGCGTCGACGACCCCGGCCTGGGGGACTGCTTCGGCGTCAATGACAGCGACCAGTTCCCCGCCGTGGTGTCGTACTCGGTGGTTTCCGAGCCGGCCTCGCTGGCACTGATCGGCGTGTCGCTGGTTGCGGCCGGTCTCGCGCGCCGTCGAACGCCTGCGCGTTGACCGTCAGTCGACGGTCACGGGCTGAGGCGCGAGTTGGAGCGCAGCGGCCACGGCGTTCTGCATCGGCAGCGCAAGCCCCAGGGCCCACGCGGCCTCGAATTCGGACTCACCGAGGTCCTGGCGCAGCGAAGACAGGCGTGCGTCGCCGTGGGTGCGTCGGGCCAGTGACGGCACCGGCCCGACCGTGACGCGCGCGGCGTGGGCCGCGGCGCGCAGCGTGACTGCGATCGCAGGTGCCGCAAAGGCCTCGGCCAGGTCGGCGTGATCCTCGATCGCCGCGAGCATGTCGGCGCGCATGTCGAAAGACTGAAAGGATCGCAACGCCTGGCCCAGCTGCAGGCGAGCGGCGTGCAGGTCGTCCTGCTCGAGCGCGTGCTTTCCAAGGCCGCACAGTGCACGCGCCTCGCCGATGCGATCCTCCGCTTCGCGGCAGCGTTGGAGCGCCGCCTGCAGATGCGCCTGTGCGGCCGCGACGTCGTGTTCGAAGTGCGCGACCTCCGAGAGCAGCCACTCGCACTCGCCCTCGAGCTCCAGGTTGGACAGTTCCCTGGCGATGGATCGAGACTGCAACGCGAACGTCGACGCCTCGCCAGCGCGGCCCAGGTGCAGGGCGATGTGACCGAGATTGACCAGCGCGCTCGCTTCGCCGAGGCGGTGCCTCGACTGGCGGAACAGGTTGAGCGCCTCCTGAGCCGCGGTCGACGCCTCCAGCGGTTGGCCGATGGCAAGCAGCGCCAGCGACAGCGTCGACAGGGTGTCGGCGGTACCAGGAAGGTCCTGCAGCTGGCGCCGCAGCTCCAGACAGACCTGCAGCAGGCGGCAGGCCTCGGCCGCGTCGCCTTGGCTGTACGCCAGCGCCGCGGCGACGTACAGGATGTGCGCCCGCGCCACGTCCGACGCCTGCACCGCGGGCAGCTCGAGCGCGGCCTGCACGTGCGCGCGACCCTCGGTCAGCCGCCCGCGCATGACCCAGAAGCCCTGCAGCGCCACCGGCAGCTTGGCCGCGAGCATCGGGTCGGCGCCGCCGCGCCGCGCGGTAGCGATCGCGGCGCGCAGGTTGTCGAGGTCGGCTTCGCCGCGGCGCGCCCACGCCGGCTGCTCGGGGCCCTGCAGTCCGTCGCGCACCTGGCGCGCGAGCGCCCAGAAGTGCTCGCAGTGCCGCGCCGCGATGGTCGCCGCATCGCCGCCGGCGTCGAGTTTCTCGCGCGCGTATTCGCGCAGCGTCTCGAGCATGCGGTAGCGCGTGCCGTCGGCGCCGCGGTCGGGCATCACCAGCGACTTCTCGACCAGCGAGTCGACGAGGTCGACGACGTCCAGCGGGTCGAGCGGGTCGGCGCCGCACACCGCCTCGGCCGCCGCCAGGTCGAAGCCGCCGGCGAACGCGCCCAGGCGCTGCAGCAGCGTCTGCTCGGGCGTCCGCAGCAGCTCGTAGGACCAGTCGACCAGCGCGCGCAGCGTCTGCTGGCGCGGCTGCGCGACGCGGCTGCCGCCGGTGAGCAGCCGGTAGCGGTCGGCCAGCCGCGCGTTGATGTCGGCCACCGACAGCGAGCGCACGCGCGCGGCGGCCAGCTCGATCGCCAGCGGGATGCCCTCGAGCCGCGCCACCAGTTCGGCGACGGGGGCCGCCTCGCGTGCGTCGAGCACGAAGTCGGCCCGCTGCGCTTGCGCGCGCTCGACGAACAGCCGCACCGCGCCGGACTGCGCCAGCGCCTTCGCGTCGTCGCCGGTGTGCGGCAGCGGCAGCGGCAGCACCGGGACGACGCGTTCGCCGGGCACGCGCAGCAGCGTGCGGCTGGTGGCCAGCACGCACAGGTCGGGCGCGGCGCGCAGCAGCGCGTCGATCAGCGCCGCCGCGGCGTCGACGAGGTGCTCGCAGTTGTCGACGACCAGCAGCAGCCGGCGCTCGCGCAGCTGCGCGCACAGCGTCTGCACCAGCGGCCGGCCGGCTTCCTCCTGCACGCCCAGCAGCCGCGCCGCCTCCTCGACCACGCGCGCCGGCTCGCGCAGCGGCGCGAGGTCGAGGAACCACGCGCCGTCGGGGAACTCGGCGAGCAGTTCGGCGGCGGCCTGCAGCGCCAGCCGCGTCTTGCCGAGGCCGCCCATGGCGACCAGGCTGAGCAGGCGCGACTGGCGCAGCAGCGCCTTGATCTCGTCGATCTCGCCGCCGCGCCCGACGAACGAGCTTGCCGGCCGCGGCAGGTTGTTCGGCACCTCGCGCAGCGGCAGCCAGCGCTCGCCGACACGCGCCACGCGGTACGCCTTGTCGCCGTCGGGCGGGGTCGTGCCGGGGCCGTCGGCGAGCTCGAACAGCTCGATCGGCTCGGCGACGCCCTTCACGCGCCAGTGGCCGTGCGCGCGCGGCGCCGCGCCGGCGGCGCGCAGCGCCTGCAGCGCGTCGCGCGTCAGCAGCGTCTGGCCGCCGCAGGCCAGTGCCATCACGCGCGCGGCCGTGGGTTTGGCGATGCCGTCGACCTCGACCGGCTTGGCGCCGCGCGCCACGTCGTCGGCCGGGTTCTCGCGCAGCACCACCGGCCCGACGTGCAGGCCGGCGCGTGCGCGCAGCGGCGGCTCGAGCGTGGCCAGCGCCGCGTGGTAAGCGCGCGCGTAGGCCACGGCGTCGTCGGCGCGCTCGAACATCAGCAGCATGCCGTCGGTCTTGTCGATCTCGCGCCCGCGGTGCGGCGGCAGCAGCTCGCGCGCCAGCCGGTCGTGCGCGGCCCACAGCGCCGCCATCGCGTCGTCGCCCAGCGACTGCCCGAGCGCGGTGCTGTCGACCACGTCGGTCAGGAGCAGGGCGCGGAGTTCGCTCATCGGCAGGGCGGGCGGGGCGGCGTGGATGCCGCGCGCATGCTACCCGCGCGCCACGCGGCGCGACAGATCGCATCGACAGCCGGGCGCCGAATCGCTGCGCACCCGCGGGGCACGCCGCGCAGGCCGGCATCGGCGTCGACGCCTGCGGGTGTCGATCGTCGGCCGTCGGCGCGCACGGGACCGGCGCTGGACCGCGGTGGCCGACCCGGGCACACTCGGCACCGCGTGCACAGCAGCAAGGAGCCGCCGGTGAAGGAAGTCAAGGTCTACGCGGTGCCCGGCGTGTCGGTGCGCTACGACGCGGCACGATGCATTCACGCCGCCGAGTGTGTGCACGGCCTGCCCTCGGTCTTCGATCTGCAGGCGCGGCCGTGGATCCAGCCGCACAAGGCCAGCGCCACCGAGGTGGCGGCGGTGGTGGCACGCTGCCCGTCAGGGGCGTTGCACGCCAGCTACGACGATGGTCGCGCAGCCGAGGAGGCGCCCGGGCGCAACGAGGTGCGCATGGTGGCCGACGGCCCGCACCACCTGCGCGGCGACATCGAGATCCGCAGCGACGACGGTGCGGTCCTGGCGCGAGACACGCGCATGGCGCTGTGCCGCTGCGGCGCCTCGGGCAACAAGCCCTATTGCGACAACAGCCACGTCGCAGCCGGCTTCAAGCACGACGGCACGTGCGCTGCGGGCGAGTCCGTGCCCGTGTCCGCCGGGCCGCTCGTCCTGACGCTGTGCGCCGACGGGCCCGTGCAGTGCGACGGCCCGGTCACCGTCTTCGATGCCTTCGGCGATCCGGTGGCGACCGTGCAGCAGGCTTACCTGTGCCGCTGCGGCGCCTCGAAGAACAAGCCCTACTGCGACGGCAGTCACCGGGCCGTCGGCTTCAGGTCGTAGCCCCGCGAGACGCGACGGCCGGCGTCGAGCGCAGCCTGCGGTAGAGCACGACGAGCGCCGACGCGCTCAGCGCGGCCGCGCCGATCGCGCCGTCGCTCAGCAGCGTGGTCAGCTGCGCCAGCACGCCCGGGTGGACCTCGTGCACGAACAGCGCCAGTTCGAGAACCTGGTCGCTCGAGTAACGAGCCGCCATCTCCAGCGGGATCGTGGTCGGCGCCGCGCCGTCGCGTTGCAGCAGCGGTGCGAACGCACCCGCCGCCACGCCCACCAGGCTCAGCGCGCCCAGCGGGCGCAGCAGGCAGGCCAGCATCTCGGCGCGCAGTGGTGCACTGGCATGGCGGTAGATGCGCGACACCAGCCTGGCGGCCGCGACGTCGAGGCCGCGCAGGCGCGACGCGGGGCCGGCCGGCGCCGACGAGTCGGTCGCTCGCGGACATGGCCGAACCTGCCACGCCCGGGCGGTGGTGGCCAGCACGGCGCGGGCCTGGAGCGCGATGGGCGCGGTCGTTGCGGGGGTCCGGCGCGGTCGGGTCGGTCGCATGCGGGTGGTTCTCCTTCGGCCCACGACATGGGGGCCTCGGGATTCACCTTACCCCGTCGCGCCGCTGTAGACCGTCTCGGGATGTCGCGAAATGCAAGCGAGTGACGACGCCCCGGGGCGTGGGCCGGCTGGCGTTTCGGCGCGCGAGGCGCACGCCGGCCGACCCGAGGGCTGCGCGTTCAGTCGACGGCCGACGGCGCCGCGGGCGCGGGGTTGCCGCCCTCGTCCTCCCAGCGCTGGATCTCGCGCGCCTGCTCGCGCCGAGCGTGCGCCAGACGCCGCCGGTGCTCGCGGTCGATCCACAGCTTCACGGCCATTGCGGCGAGGCCGCCGGACAAGGCAAAGGCGAACAGGTTCTTCCACATGACGATGCTCCGGTCGGGTGGTCCATGACCGCCGCCCGGATGCAACGATCGGGCTGCGATCGGTACCGGAAATGGTCCCCGACTTACGAGCGCGAGTCTGTAGGACGGAAGGCGGCGGTGCCGTAGGACGCGGTCGCGACGACGGCCGCCTGTGGGCGCTGCCGCCATCGCCACCGTCGCAGAAGACGACCTGCATGCCGGGCCAGTGCCGGCGCAGCGTGCGCGCGACGCCCGGCAGCGTGCCGCCGGTAGCGCCATGCGGTCCCTGACCGAACCGGGCGGGTTGCACGCCTCGAGCTTGGAGAGCTCGACGTGCGGCGGCACGAGCCGCGACCGCTGGACGACGGGCGTGCGGCCGATGGTCTGCAGGAAGTCGGCGTCGCGCATCGTGGCGCTCCGGTGGGGGTGCGGCCGGTTCGACGTCGGCCGCGATCGTGGTGCTTCGGTCGCAGGTCGTCGTGCCGGCGCCGAAGTCGCGCCGGGCGGGTCGATCGACCCCCCCGAGGCGGAACCCATACCGCCGTCGACGCGGCACGCGTTCAGCACCACACCCGGGTGGCGGTGCCGCGCCGCGGCGCCGCCAGCCGCTGCCAGCGCCAGAGGTGGCGGCGCAGCGCCTGCAGCCACAGCAGCGTCGCCGTGCCGGCCGACGGCCGCGGCCGTGCCGGCAGCCGGTGGGCGTCGGCGTCGCGCGGCAGCGCGGTGAAGTTCGACCGATGAGGGACCGGGCGGCGGTGCATGGTGGATCTCCTGTCGGTGTCGGTGTCGGCGCCGGGCGCCGCGTCGATGGCCACCAGTCTCGGCCGCGCGGGTATCCGCACCGCGTCGTGACGCGTGCGACGTGTATCCACGCTGTATCGCGCGCGCCCGCGTCGGGCGCGACGGGCGTTCAGCGCGGCGGCGTGCCGCCGAGCAGGGCGATCAGCGGCGCGTGCGCCAGCGCGGCCTCGGCGACGATGCGGTGCGCCAGGTCGTCCAGCGACAGCCCCGGCCACGGCCGCGCGGTCGCGCCGGCCGCGGCCCAGGCGTCGAGCCACGCGGCGGCTTCGTCGCGCTCGACCGCGTTCATCCCGGGCTGCCCGACGGCGTGGCGCAGCACGCCGCAGGCGGCCGCGGCGTGGCCCTGCGCGTGCAGCAGCAGCGCGAAGCAGGTCACGCCCGACCAAAGCAACGTCGGCCGATCCACCGCGAGCGCCAGCGTCGTCGCCGCGGCGAGCTGCGCCCGTGCTTCGTCCAGCGCTGCGCCGTGCACCGCCAGCCGGGCCAGCTGCAGCCGCACCGCCGACTCGAGCACGCGGTTGCCGCTGGCCGCCGCCACCTCGAGCGCACGCGTGCCGTGCCGGTGCGCCGCGTCGGCGTCGCCGGTCTTCACCGCGAGCTCGGTCAGGTTGGCCAGCGCGTAGCCTCGCGTGGCCGCGAGCCCGTGGCGGTCGCACAGCGCCAGCGCGTCGCGCAGGTGCACGCCGGCGGCGGCGTGGTCGTTGCGGTCGAGATGCCACGCGCCGAGGTTGTTCAGGCACAGCGCCTCGCCGGCGACGTCGCGCAGCCGGCGGAACTCGGTCAGCGCCGCCAGCGACAGCCGCCTCGCTTCGTCGTAGTGGCCGGTCGCCAGCTCCACGCGCGCCAGGTTGTCGAGCATGCCCGCGGCATTGCGCGGGTCGGTGCCGGCCGGCGCCAGCCGCAGCGCGCGCTGGAAGTAGCGCCTGGCGTCGGCGTGCCTGCCGCGGCGCAGGCTGCACGCGCCGAGCACCTTCAGGCACTGCAGGCGCGCGTCGTGGTCGGCGCTGGCGCGTGCGGCCGCCAGCGCGGCCACCGCGCTGGCCTCGGCATCGGCGTAGCGGTCGAGGCGGTACTCCAGGTGCGCCGCCATCGCCAGCACCAGCACGCGCAGCCGTGGCGTCGCGGTCGCCACGTCGGCATCGGCGGCGTGGCGCAGCAGCTCCAGCCCGTCGGCCAGGCGCAGGCGATGGTCGCAGTAGTGCATCAGCGTCACGGCGCTGGACGCCAGCGCGTCGGCGTCGCCGTGCGCGACGGCCCAGCCCCAGGCGCGCCGGCAGTTCTCGAACTCGATCTCGACGCGCTGCAGCGCGTCGCGGTCGCCGTCGTCGACGCGGTGGCGCAGCTGCGCGAGCAGACCGAGGAAGTGCGACGCGTGCGCGGCCTCGGCCGCGTGGCGCGCGTCGGCGTCGGAGAAACGTTCGGCGGCGCGCTGCTGCACCAGCGCGTGCAGGTGCATGCGCTCGCCGTCCTTGATCAGCAGCGACTTGTCGGCCAGCGCCGCGAGCACCGGCAGCGGCGCCGCGGCCACCGCACGCGCGGCGTCGGCGCCGAACCCGCCGCGCAACACTGTCAGCCGCGTCAGCGCGTCGCGTTCGCTCGCCCCCAGCCGCTGCCACGATTGCTCGAACACGGCATCGAAGCTCGCGTGGCGCGCCGGGCGCGCCGGGTCGACGGCGCGCAGCAGGTCGCCGCGCTGCTGCAGTTCGGCGGCGATGTCGGCGCAAGGCAGCACGCGCACCCACGCCGCGGCCAGCTCCAGCGCCAGCGGCAGGCCCTCGACCTGCCGGCAGATCCCGATCAGCGCCTGCGCGTGCGCGGCCGGTTCGAACGCGGGATCGACGCGCTGCGCCGCGGCGACGAACAGGCGCACGGCGTCGAAGGCCTCGATGCGGTCGGCGTCCTCGGGATCGGGGCAGGGCAGCCCGGCCAGCGGCAGCGTCCATTCGCCGGCCACGCCCAGGCGAACGCGCGAGGTGACCAGCAGCTTGACGCGCGGGCACTCGTGCAGCAGCTTCGACAGTCGCGGCACGGCGTCGGCGAGATGCTCGAAGCCGTCGAGCACGAGCAGCCGCTGGCGCTCGCGCAAGGCCGCGACGGCTTCGGCGAACGGGTCGGCGGTCGCGCGGCAGCCCAGCTCGCGCGCCAGGCGGTGGTCGAGATCGGGCGTGGTCGCCAGGTCCTCGAGCGAGACGAACAGCGTGCCGTCGGCGAACCGCGCCCCGACGTCGTCGGCCGCCTGCCGCGCCAGTGCCGTCTTGCCGACGCCGCCGGGGCCGACCAGGCCCAGCAGGCGGCAGTCGTCGCGCGCGAGCAGCTCGGCGATGCGGCGCCTCTCGGCGGCGCGCCCGACGAAACCGGGCTCGGCCGCCCCGGTGTCGGCCGGCCCGACGAGCCCGCCCGGCGCGGCGATCGCGTCGTGCAGCGCCTGCAGCTCGGCGGCGGGCGACACGCCGAGCTCGCTGGCCACGCGCTGGGTGAAGTGGCGGTACGCCTGCCGCGCCGCGCCGGCCTGGCCGTCGTGCGCCAGCCAGCGCATGTGCGCCTGCAGCGCCGCCTCGTCGAGCGGGTCGGCGTCGAGCAGGCGCGCCGACAGCGCGACCGCGTCGGCGGCGTCGACCTCGTTGCGCAGCCATGCCAGCGCGGCGCCGCGCCAGGCCGCGCGCAGGCGCTCGCGCTCGAAGTGCAGCCACGAGGTCCAGGCCTCGTTGGCGGGGTCGTCGTGGCCGACCAGCAGGTCGCCGCGGTACAGCGCCAGCGCGTCGTCCAGGCGCTGCTCGCGCAGCGCCGACTCGAAGTCGCCGACGTCGGTGTCGGCGTCGAGCCGAAGCGCCCCGCCGGCCGACTCGATCGCCGCGCCCCAGGGCAGCGCCTGCAGGCGAAACAGCGTCTTGCGCAGGTTGGCGTGCGCGAGCCGCGCGTCGATGTCGGGCCACAGCAGCGCGGCCGCGTCGGTGCGCGCGGCCCAGCCACGCTGGAGCGCCAGCCACAGCAGCAGCTGCGCGCGCCGCTCGAACGCCAGCGCCGAAGGTGTGCCGGCGTGCACCCACTGCGGCACGCCGAACAGCGTCAGGCGAAGTCGCTGCGTCATGGCGGCCCGACGCCCGGCGCGTGGCGCACACGGGGCGGCGTGGAACGCCCGTGCAACGCCCGCCTTTGCACAGTGCACGCACCGAGCGGCGACGACCCCGCCACGCGGCATGACCCACCCCCTCTTCGATGGAGACCTCGATGACCCTCGTCCTCACCCCCGCCGCCCCCGACCTCGCCGCGATCAAGCAGCGGCAGCAGGCCACCTGGGCCAGCGGCGACT
>CAZUBF010000037.1:0-24750 GCA_964618555.1 uncultured Azohydromonas sp. | reverse complement strand
GTCGGTGGTGCGGCCGAACTCGGAGTCGACGGTGGACAGCGCCGCCTCGGCCGCCTCCTCGGCCTCCTCCTCGGTGGCCGTGGCGCTCGAACCGCCGGCGATCAGCAGCGTCGCCGCGTCGGGCGCCTGCTCGTACACCGCGATGCCCATGTCGTTGAGCATCGACACGATGGCCTCGAGGATCTCGTTGTCGACCAGCTTCTCGGGCAGGTGGTCGCTGATCTCCTGGTGCGTCAGGAAGCCTCGCGTCTTGCCCATCTTGATGAGCGTCTTCAGCTCCTGGCGGCGCTTGGCGACCTCCTCCTCGGTGAGCTGCGTCTCGTCCAGGCCGAACTCGCGCATCAGCGCACGCTCTTTCGCGCGGCTGACCTTCATGCGCAGCGGCTTGGCCTTCTCGGCCTTGTCGGACTCCTCGGCGGCCTGCACCTCGGCGTCGGCCTCGGTGTCGACGTCGGCATCGACGTCGACGAACTCCTCCTCGGCCAGTTCGACCTTCTTGCCCTGGGCCTCCTTCGTCTCTTCGGCCTTGCCCTTGCCACGCGTCGGCCGGGCCGGCTCGACAGCCGCCTTGGCGCGCGCCTTCGCATCGGCCTTGGGATCGGCCCTGGACTCGGCCTTCGCCTTGGACGCGAGCTTTGCGTCGGCCCCGACCCTCGAGGCCTGCGACGCCGGCGCCTTGGCCGGGGCCTTCACCTCAGCCTTCGGAGTGGTCTTGCGCTCATCGGCTTTGGCGGCCGCCTTCGGGGCGGCGGCGGCCTTCGCGTTCTTCGCGGCGGGGGAGGGCTTCTTCGCGGTCATGCAATTCCTCGGGTGCTGGGGTCGGGGACGGCCCGGACGGGGGCCCGGCCACGACGGTGCACGACCACGCCACCCCGAACGCTGCGGTGCGGGGCGGTCGCCGTCGTCCGACTCACGTCAGATGGGGGCATGCGTCGGGCAGGCAAGATCGCGTGGACATCCTGAGGGGCAGCCCTTGCGGGGAGGTTGGCCATCGATGGAACCCGTGTCACGGGTGGCCGGGGCCGGAGGTGCTGCTGTCACTCTTGCCGCTGCAACAAACTCATAATTATCTTCGAGAAGCGCCGAGGCGTCAAAGCGCCGGCGGCGGCTCGTCGACGTCGCGTGCGCGACGATGCCCGCCGTTGGCCGACAATCGCCGCCGACGATGACCGTCGAGCCCGCCACCGCCAACCCCCGCAGTCCTGCCGTGCCGACCGAGCCGATCCCGGGCTGGCGCCTCAGCGTCGCGCCGATGATGGACTGGACCGACCGGCACTGCCGCTACTTCCACCGGCTGCTGACCCTGCGCACCAGGCTGTACACCGAGATGGTCACCACCGGCGCGCTGCTGCACGGCGACGCGGCGCGTCACCTGGCCTTCGACGCGGCGGAGCACCCGCTGGCGCTGCAGCTCGGCGGCAGCGAACCCGACGAACTGGCCGCCTGCGCGCGGCTGGCTCAGCGCTGGGGCTACGACGAGGTCAACCTGAACTGCGGCTGCCCGAGCGAGCGCGTGCAGCGCGGCGCGTTCGGCGCGTGCCTGATGGCCGAACCGTCGCTGGTGGCCGATGCGGTGCGCGCGATGCGCGACGCGACCGACCTGCCGGTGACGGTCAAGCACCGCATCGGCATCGACCGCGACGAGAGTTACGGCTTCGTGCGCGACTTCGTCGGCGCGGTCGCCGACGCCGGCTGCGAGGTGTTCGTCGTGCACGCGCGCAACGCGTGGCTGCAGGGTCTGAGCCCGAAGGAGAATCGCGAGGTCCCGCCGCTGCGTTACGACGTCGTCGGGCGGCTGGCGGCGGACTTTCCGGCGCTGCGGTTCGTCGTCAACGGCGGCGTGGTCGACGACGCGCAGCTCGACGCGCACCTGCGGCGCTTCGACGGCGTGATGGTCGGCCGCGAAGCCTACCGCCGGCCGTGGTGGCTGGCCGAATGGGACGTGCGCCACCTCGGCGCCGCGGCGTCACCGGTGTCCGACCGCGACGCGGTCGAGCGGCGGATGGTCGCCTACATGACGCGCCAGGTGGCACAGGGCGTGCCGTGGTCTCACGTTGCGCGCCACATGCTCGGCCTGATGAACGGGCGCCCCGGTGCGCGACGATGGCGTCAGGTCTGGAGCGACCACCGCCTGCGCGACGAGTCGCCCGAGGCGGTGTGGCGCCGGGCGCGCCTGGCGCTGCAACCGGCCGCAGCACTGGCATGAAGGTTCACGGCACGCACCGCCGCAGCCTGTGGCCGGGTGACGGCCGCGACGCACTGTTCGTGATCGATCAACGCCGGTTGCCGCACGAGTTCGTCGTCGCGCGCCTCGACGACGTCGCCGCAGTCGACGCGGCGATCCGAGAGATGGCGGTGCGCGGCGCGCCGCTGATCGGCGCCACCGCGGCCTACGGCGTCGCACTGCAGATGAACGCCGACGCCAGCGACGCGGCGCTCGACGAGGTGTTGCAGCGGCTCGCGGCGGCGCGGCCGACCGCGGTGAACCTGCGCTGGGCGCTCGAACGACAGTCCGCGCGCCTGCGCCCGCTGCCGCCCGCCGCACGCGCGGACGCGGCGTGGGACGAGGCCGGCGCGATCGCCGGCGACGACGTCGCCACCAACCGCGCGCTCGGCGAGCACGGACTGGCGCTGCTGCAGGCGCTGCGCAAGCGCCTCGGCGGGCGCCGGCTGAACCTGCTGACGCACTGCAACGCCGGCTGGCTGGCCACCGTCGACTGGGGCACGGCGCTGGCGCCGGTGTATCTGGCGCAGGCCGCGGGGATCGACGTCCACCTGTGGGTCGACGAAACGCGCCCACGCAACCAGGGTGCGAACCTGACGGCCTGGGAACTCGGCCAGCAGGGCATCGCGCACACGCTGATCACCGACAACGCCGGCGGGCACCTGATGCAGCGCGGGCAGGTCGACGCGGTGATCGTCGGCTGCGACCGCGTCAGCACGCGTGGCGACGTGGCGAACAAGATCGGCACCTACCTGAAGGCGCTGGCGGCGCGCGACAACGGCGTGCCCTTCTGGGTCGCGATGCCGTTGTCGACGCTCGACGTTCGCGTCGATGATGGGGTGGCAGGCATCCCGATCGAGCAGCGCGACGCGCGCGAGGTCACCCACCTCAGCGGTCGCGGTGCCGACGGCGCCGTGGTCGAGGTGCAACTGGCGCCCGACGGCACGCCGGCGCTCAACCCGGCGTTCGACGTCACGCCGGCGCGCCTGGTCGACGCGCTGATCACCGAGCGCGGCGTCGTGCCGGCGACGGCCGAAGCCATCGCCACGCTGACGCGGGTCACCCCCGGCGCGGCCGGCGATGCCTGAAGACGCCGCCGACGCCGACCTGCGCGCGGCGGTCGTCGCGGCGGTGCGGCGGCTCGACGCGCTCGGGATGAACCGCGGCAGCACGGGCAACGTCAGCGCGCGCGCGCCGCGCGACGGCGTCGACGGGTGCTGGATCACGCCCACCGGCGCCGCGGCGCCGGGGCTCGGCGCCGACGACCTGGTGTGGGTCGGCCACGACGGCCGCGTCGAAGGGCGCTGGCAGCCGTCGTCGGAGACGCCGATGCACCTCGCCGTCTACGCGGCGCGGGCGGACCTGCACGCCGTCGTCCACGTGCACTCGGTGCACGCGACCGCACTGGCCTGCCTGCGCCGGCCGCTGCCGGCGTTCCACTACATGGTCGCCGTCGCCGGCGGCGATGACGTGCCGTGCGTGCCGTACCACCTGTTCGGCAGCGAGGCGCTGTCGCGGGCGGTCGCCGCGGCGTTCGACCAGCGCCACGCCTGCCTGCTCGCCAACCACGGGCTGGTCGCCGGCGGTCGGTCGCTGGCGCACGCGATGGCGGTCACGGTCGAAGTCGAAGCCTTGTGCCAGTCCTTTCTCGCGGCGCTCGCCGTCGGCGAGCCGGCCCTGTTGGACGCGGCTCAGGTGGCCGCAGTCATCGAGCGCTTCGCCGCCTACGGGCGCACCGCACGGCGCTGAGTCGTGCCCGCGGCGCGTGCCGGCCAGGTCGCCAGGAGCACGCCCGCCAGCGCCAGCACGAACGCGGCCACATGCGCGGTGCCGAACGGCTCGCCGAGCACGCCGATGCCCACCAGCGCCGTGCTGACCGGCAGCATCACCGTGAACACGCCGGCGTTCGACGCCGGCACGTCGCGCAAGCCGCGCATCCACAGCCACACCGTGACCACGCTCGCGGCCAGCGCGTAGAAGCCCAGCAGCGCCCAGGTCGGCGCGGCCACGGCGGCGAAGTCGAAGCCCTGCGCCTGCCACCACCCGAACGGCGTCACCAGCGCCAGCCCCCACAGGTTGATCAGCGCGCTCACCCGCCGCGGCGACACGCGTGCGCTCAGCCGCTTGCCGATCACCACGTACGATGCCTCGCACACCACGGCCGCCAGCAGCAGCGCGTGACCCCACCAGCGACCCGCCGGCACGGTCGCGCCTTGTTCGCCGCGCGCCAGCGCGAGCAGCGCGATGCCACCGGCCGCGCAGCCGATGCCCGCCGCCACGCGCGGTGCGATGCGCTCGCCGAGGAAGAACCGCGACAGCAGCGCGACGGCGGCCGGGATCGCCGCCATCACGACACCGGCGGCCACTGCCGACGTGTGCAACACGCCGTAGAGCATGCACACCGAGAACAGGAAGTTGCCGAGGAAGCTCTGCCAGAACAGCAACGTGCGGTCGTGGACCGACAGCGCGGGCTCGTGCGGCGCGCGGTGAACCCAGTGCGCCATCGCGAGCGCGGCAATGCCGAAGCGCAGCCACGCGAGCAGGAACACCGGGAACGCGGCCAGCAGCAGCTTCGACAGCCCGACGTAGCTGCCGACCAGCGCCATGCTCGCCGCCAGGCTGAGGTAGGCGATCCAGGGCAGGCGCGTCGTGACCAGGGGCGGGGTGGGCATCGAGCAGGCGGGTGTTGGGGTGCGCGACGGCATGGGCGGTGATCCGCCGCGCGATGATGCCCGAGCGCCGGCGGGCGGCGACTGCGCCGCGTCGTCGCATTTGACGACGCGCTGTGCAGGTGCCGAGAATGGCTCGATGAACGCCGCCGCGCGCCCTCGCACCGACCCCTGCCCGGGGTGGAGGCAGGCGCAGCACGCGTGGCGCATCCAGTTCATCGATTCGGCGGGTTCGCTGGCCGGCGCCGAACGCGTGCTGGCCCGCGCGGACGCCGGCGCCGCGGCACGGGCGTGGGCCAGGCTGGCGTGCGCCTATCACCGGATGCGCTACGCGACGCCGGCCGATGCGCTGGCCGAGTTCGCGCTCGCCCGGCAGGCGTTCGTCGCGTTGGGCGACCGCCGCGGGCAGATCCTGGCCACCGTCGGCGACGGGCGTTGCCGGTGGATGCAGGGGCGCTTCGACGACGCGCTGGCGCGGGTGCTGCCGCTGCGCGACGAGGCCCTGCAGTGCCTGCCACCGGCCGAGCGCGCGCTGCTGCTCAACACGCTGGCGGGCTGCTACTCGGCGCTCGGCCAGCCGGCCCTGGCCTTCGGCTACATGTACCAGGGGCTGCGCGAAGGGCGCAGCGGGCGCGGCCTGGGTTTCGATGCGGTCCTGCACTGCAACATCGCGCACGAACTGCTGCTGCTCGGCGACGTCGACGAGGCGCTGCGCCATGTCGAAGAAGGGCTGCGGCGCAGCGCGACACTGCGCAACCCGAAGCTCGACAGCGTGCTGCGCGTCAATCGCATCGCGGCGCTGACCGACCTCGGGCGCGCCCACGACGCGATGCCCGACGTCGAACGCCTCAGCGCCGCGCACGCCGACACCGAAGGCCGCGACAGGGACGCCGGCTTCGAGACGATGGCCATCGCGGCGCTGCGCGCCGGGCACACCGCGCTCGGCATCGAACTGGTCGAGCGCGCCGAGCGCGCCGACCCCGAGCCGGGGCTGCCCGACGTGCGCGTCGAGCGCGCGGTGGCGCAGGCCGAGGCGCTGCGCGCACGCGGCCGCGCCGCCGAGGCGCTGACGCTGATGGAGCGCCAGCTGCCACTGACCGACGAAGGCGTGGGCGCACGCGAGCGCTGCAACGCGCTGCACCTGCTGGCCGATCTCGCCGAGTCGTTGGGCCACAGCGCGCGCGCGCTGCGCTGGCTGCGTGCCTGGCAGCAGGCCCAGCTCGGGCGGGCGCAGATGGCCAGTCGCGCGCGCCAGCAGGCCGCCGCGCTGCACACCGAACTGCTGCGGGTGCAGCGCGAGCGCGACGACGCCGAGGCGCGGCGGCGTGCCAGCGAACGTGCGCAGCATGCGCTGGCCGCGCTGAACGTTCAGCTCGCGCAGCGGGTGGCGCAGGTGCAGGCGCTGCAGTGCGAACTCGAGCAGCAGGCGGTTCGCGACGCGCTGACCGGGCTGCACAACCGGCGCCACCTCAACGAGGTGCTGCCGGCGATGTTCGCGCTGGCGCGCCGCGACGGGCTGCCGCTGGCCGCGGTGGTCATCGACCTCGACCATTTCAAGCGCGTCAACGACGAACACGGCCACCTTGCCGGCGACGAGTTGCTGGCCGCGTTCGGCAGGCTGCTCGCGGCGCAGCTGCGGCGCAGCGACGTCGCCTGCCGCTACGGAGGCGAGGAGTTCTGCCTGCTGTTGCCGCGCACCAGCGCCGCGGCAGCCCGGCGCAAGGTCGCGGCGCTGCTGCGCCAGTGGCGCGCGATGCGCTTCGAGTTCGAGGGCGCCGTGCTGCACGGCTTGACGTTCTCTGCCGGCGTCGCCGACAGCGGCGACGCGGCACAGCAGCTGCCGCTGCACCTGCTGCGCGCCGCCGACCTCGCGGTACTCGCCGCCAAGCGCGGTGGCCGCGCGCGCGTGGTCGGCGATGTCCCGGCGGCCACGGCCATTCCACCGTGACGCGACGCGCGGGTGCGCGTCAGGCCGCGCGCAGCGCCTCGCGCAGGATCGCCAGCGCCTCGTCGAACACCGTGTCGGGCACGGTCAGCGGGAACAGGAAACGCACCACGTTGGCGTCGACGCCGCAGGTCAACAGGATCAGTCCGCGCTGCAGTGCTTGCGCCTGCACGCGTTTCGTGAACTCGGCGTCGGGCCCGCCGTCGGCCGGCCGCCGGAACTCGGCCGCGACCATGCCCCCGAGCCCGCGCACGTCGGCGATCTGCGGCACCGAGTCGCGCAGCGCGTCGAGCTCGCTGCGCAGCCGCTCGCCCAGGCGCGCGCCGCGCTCGGGCAGGCGCTCGTCGGCCATCACGTCGATCACCGCGTGCGCCGCGGCGACGGCCAGCGGGTTGCCGGCGTAGGTGCCGCCCAGCCCGCCCGGCGCCGGCGCGTCCATGATCTCGGCGCGACCGGTGACCGCCGACAGCGGCAACCCGGCGGCGAGCGACTTGGCGATCGTCGTCAGGTCGGCGACCACGCCGTGGCTGTCCAGGAAGTGCTCCATCGCGAACATGCGCCCGGTGCGGCCGAACCCGGTCTGCACCTCGTCGGCGATCAACACGATGCCGTGTTCGTCGCACAGGTCGCGCAGCCACTTGACCGCGTCGGCCCGGATCACGTTGAAGCCCCCTTCGCCCTGCACCGGCTCGAACACGATCGCCGCGACGCGGCCCGGTTCGATGTCGGCCTTGAACAGGTGCTGCACGGCCTTCTTCGTGTCGTCGAGGTCCGCGCCATGGCAGGGGAACGGCGCGTGGTAGATCTCGGGAGGGAAGGGGCCGAAGCCGGCCTTGTACGGCTGCACCTTGCCGGTGAGCGACACCGCGAACAGGCTGCGGCCGTGGAACGCGCCGCCGAAGGCGATCACGCCGCTGCGCTGGGTGTAGGCGCGGGCGATCTTGACCGCGTTCTCGACGGCCTCGGCGCCGGTGGAGAAGAACGCGGTCTTCTTCGCGTGCGTGCCGGGCGTGAGCCGGTTGAGCTTCTCGGCGAGCGACACGTACCCCTCGTACGGCACGACCTGGTAGCAGGTGTGGCTGAAGCGCTCGAGTTGCGCCTGCACCGCGGCGACGACCTTCGGGTGGCCGTGGCCGACGTTCATCACCGCGATGCCGCCGGCGAAGTCGATGTAGCGCCGGCCCTCGACGTCCCACAGCTGCGCGCCCTGCGCGCGCTCGGCGAAGAACGTGCCCATCACGCCGACGCCGCGCGGCGTCGCCGCCGCCTTGCGTGCCATCAGCTGTTCGTTGCGCGAGTGGTTCATCGTGGTCTCCTTCGTGGTGGGCTGCCGCGCGTCGCGTCGCGCGGCAGCGAGCCCGTCAAGCGGCCGCCGCGGAGCCGGCCTCGCCGGTGCGCGGGCGGCGGCCCCTCGAGGGGAAAGCGCCGCAGGCGCTTCGGGGTGGTTCAAGCCTCGATGCGCAGCCAGGTCGTCTTCAGCTCGGTGTACTTGTCGAACGCGTGCAGGCTCTTGTCGCGGCCGTTGCCGCTTTGCTTGTAGCCGCCGAAGGGCACCGTGATGTCGTCGTCGTCGTACTGGTTGACGTGCACCGTGCCGGCGCGCATGGCGCGCGCGACGCGATGCGCGCGGTTGACGTTGTCGCTCCACACGCTGGCCTGCAGCCCGTACGGGCTGTCGTTGGCGATGGTCACCGCCTCGGCTTCGGTCGAGAAGCGGATCACACCCATCACCGGGCCGAAGATCTCCTCACGCGCGATCCTCATGCGGTTGTCCACGCCGTCGAACAGCGTCGGCTCGACGTAGAACCCGCCCGTTTCGGCGCGCACCTGCCGCCCGCCCGCGATGCAGCGCGCGCCTTCGGCGCGGCCGGCGTCGATGTAGCCCATGACCGTGTTCAGCTGCGTCGCGTCGACGAGCGCGCCCATCACGGTGGCGGGGTCGAGCGGGTCGCACGGGGGGTACTTCGGCGCCTCGGCGGCGACGATCTCGACGAAGCGGTCGGCGATCGATTCGTGCACCAGCACGCGCGACGGCGCGTTGCAGCTCTCGCCCTGGTTGAAGTACATGCTGCCGGCCACCGTCTTCGCGGCACGCTCGACGTCGGCAAAGTCGTCGAAGACGACGAAGGCGCTCTTGCCGCCGAGCTCGTTGTAGACGCGCTTGAGGTTGCTGCGGCTGGCGTACTCGAGCATGCGCCGGCCCGTGCGCGTGCTGCCGGTGAAGCCGATCGCGTCGACGTCCATGTGCAGCGCCAGCGCCTCGCCGGCCTCGTGGCCGAAGCCGGGCACGACGTTGAACACGCCCGGCGGCAGCCCGGCCTCGAGCGCCAGCCCGGCCAGACGCAGCGCGGTGAAAGGGCTCTTCTCGCTGGGCTTGAGCACCACCGTGTTGCCGGCCGCCAGCGCGGGCCCGAGTTTCCATGCGGCCATGATCATCGGGTAGTTCCACGGCACGATCGCGCCGATCACCCCCATCGGCTCGCGGGTGATCAGCGCCAGCGCTCGGCGCCCGGTCGGCGCGACCTCGTCGTAGACCTTGTCGGCCGCCTCGGCGTACCACGCGATGCAGCGCGCTGCGGCCGGCACGTCGACCGCGAGCGCGTGCTGGATCGGCTTGCCCATGTCGAGCGTCTCGAGCAGCGCGAGCTCGTCCTTCGCGGCGAGGATCAGCTCGGCGAAGCGCTGCAGCACCTTCTTGCGCGCCGCCGGCGGGCGGCCGCACCAGCGCGCGTCGTCGAACGCGGCGCGTGCGGCGCGCACCGCCGCGTCGACGTCGGCGGCGGCCCCCCGCGCCACCGGACCCAGCGTCCGGCCGTCGATCGGCGAATGCTTGTCGAAGGTGCGCGCGTCGGCCGCGTCGCGGCGACGCCCGTCGACGAAGGCGCGCCCGTCGGGGCGCAGTCCCGCGGCGCGGGCGTGCCAGTCGATCGCCGGGGTGCTCATGCGTGGCTCCTGCGAGACGGGGCAAAGCGGGGCGCGGCCGGTGTGCGGTGCGCCGCCGGGTTCAGAACGCCACCACCACCGACGCGCCGAGCAGGTGGTTGTTCTTCCTGAAGCCGTCGCTGCCGACGTCGTAGAACACCGCGCGGTCGGCGCCGTCGAAGCGGTACTCGGCCTTGAACGTGGTGTTCAGGTTGACGATGTACTTCAGCCCCACGGTCAGCGCGTAGCGGTTGGCGCCGCGGTCGAGGTTGCCGTCCAGGTCGGGGCCGATGCCGTTGCGGTCGTCGTTGCCGAACACGAACTCGCCGGCTTCGTCGTCGAAAGCCGCGTAGCCGTTGTAGGCGAACAGGCCGCCGCCGTTCTTCGCGTTGCGGATGTAGTCGGCGCGCACCAGACCCTGCAGCCGCGGCGTGAAGTTCCAGCCCGCCAGGCCCGACACGCCCCACCAGCGCGCGTCGCGCCACACCGGGTTGCCCTCGTCGTCGAACGTCGGGGTGATCGCGCCCTTCTTCTGCATGCCCACGCCGAGCTGGCCACCCAGCGTCAGGTCGCCGCGCGTGTACCAGCCGTCGATCTCGAACAGGTGCGACATCGTCTTGCCGCAGTCGTCGTCGACGCAGTTGTAGTTCGCGGTCTTGCCGTGCAGGCCGGCGAAGCCCCAGCCGGAGAACTCGCCGCGCTCGTAGTCGACGCGGTAGACCAGCGCCGGCGTGCGCGACTTCGCCTGCACGATGGTCTCGTTGACGTTGGCGAGCATCGCGCGCAGCCACCACTTGCCGCGCGTCAGGTCGAGCCCGACGCCGGTGTACGCGGTCGGCAGCGTGAAGTCGAACAGCAGGTTGTGCGTGATGAACGGGTTCAGCGTGGGCTGCATGTACTCGTAGCCCGACCAGTCGGGCACCTGGCCGGCGATCAGCCGCGTCTGCAGGTCGGTCAGCGGCACCGACACGCTGGCCTCCTCGACGATGCTCTTGTAGTCGAGCACCGCGCCGACGCCGCGGTTGGGCGTCAGCGTCAGCTTCCAGATCGTGCCGCCCTCCATCTCCTTGTTCAGTGTCAGCGACGCGCTGCCGATGTACGACGTGTCGTAGTAGTAGCCGTCCTCCTGCTGGTTCAGGAACTGGAAGCCGGCGCGTTTCTGGTTGCGGTTCCAGATGTAGGCGATGTCGGCGTAGCCGCTGACCGTCAGGCCCTTGTAGCCCTGGTCCTCGAAGTTGTCCTGCATCGACTCGGTCTTGATCGCGATGCGGTTGAACTCGGCGGCCTGCTCGGGTGTCATGCCCCACTGGCCGGCGGCGGGCGTCGCCTGCTGGAGTTTGCGCTCGAGCTCGCCGACGCGCTCGCGCAGCGCCTGCAGTTCGCGCATCAGGTCGGCATTGCTCTGCGCGAAGGCCGGGTAGGCGGCCATCAGCGCCAGCGCGAGCAGGGTGGGGCGGGTGACGTGCATCATCGACTCTCTCCTCGTGCAACAGACGTTCGTTTCGGTGGGTGGGCTCAGGTGCGGTGGGCGGCCGAGATCTCGAGCGCGCGCCGCCGCTCGGCGCGCGCGATCAGGTAGCTGGCGACGATCACCCCGATCGCCACGACGGCGACGATCACCGTGGCCATCGCGTTCACGCTGGGGTTGAGCCCCAGCCTCGCGCGAGAGAAGATCACCAGCGGCATCGTCGTCGACCCCGGGCCCGACAGGAACGCCGAGATCACGACGTCGTCGAGCGAGATCGTGAAGGTCAGCAGCCAGGCCGACAGCAGCGACTGCGAGATCATCGGCAGCGTGACCAGCCAGAACACCTGCGCCGGGCGCGCGCCGAGGTCCATCGCGGCTTCCTCGAGCTGCGGATTCAGGTCCTGCAGGCGCGACTGCACGACCACCGCCGCGTAGGCCATGCCGAGCAGCAGGTGGCCCATCCAGATGGTGGTCATGCCACGCTCCGGAAAACCCAGCGCGCGCTGGACCGACACCAGCATCAGCAGCAGCGACAGCCCGAGCACGACCTCGGGCATCACCAGCGGCGCACTGACCATGCCGGAAAACACCGTGCGCCCCTTGAAGCGCCTGTACTTGACCAGCGCGAACGCCGCCAGCGTGCCGAGCACGACCGAGCCACAGGCCGTGAGGAACGCGATCTGCAGGCTCAGGCGCAGCCCGGTGAGCATCTCGTCGTCGGCCAGCAGCGCGGCGTACCACTTGAGCGTGAAGCCGCGCCAGACGTTGGGCACCGGCGAGTCGTTGAACGAGTAGACGACCAGCGCGACGATCGGCAGATAGAGGAACACGTAGCCCAGCGACAGCCAGCCGCGGCCGAACCAGCGGTTGAAGGTGTTCGACGTGGCCAACCTCACGCCCGCCGCTCCGTGGCCTCGGCCTGGTACTTGTTGAACAGCGCCAGCGGCACGATGACCAGCAGGATGATCACCACCGCGACGCTGGAGGCCATCGGCCAGTCGTTGTTGCTGAAGAACTCGTCCCACAGCACGCGGCCGATCATCAGCGTCTCGGGCCCGCCGAGCAGTTCGGGGATCACGAACTCGCCGACGCAGGGGATGAACACCAGCATCGACCCGGCGATGATGCCGGCCTTGGACAGCGGCACCGTGACCTTCCAGAACGCGGTCCACGGCGTCGCGCCCAGGTCGGCGGCGGCCTCGAGCAGCCGCAGGTCCATCTTGGCGAGGTTGCCGTACAGCGGCAGGATCATGAACGGCAGGTAGGTGTAGGTCATGCCCAGCACCAGCGAGAACGGGGTGTGCATCAGCCGCCCCGGTGCGGTGATCATCCCGAGCTGCACGAGCAACTGGTCGATGCCCAGCGCGATCAGCGTGTCGGCGATCAGACCGCCTTCGCTGAGCAGCGCCTTCCAGGCGTACACGCGCAACAGGAACGAGGTCCAGAACGGCAGCATCACCAGCATCAGCAGCGCCGGTTGCACGGTGGGCCTGGCGCGCGCCATGAAGTAGGCGAACGGGTAGCCGATGGCCAGGCACAGCACGGTGGTCGCCGCCGCGTACTGCAGGCTGGCGACGTAGGTGCGCAGGTACAGCGGGTCTTCGGCGATGAAGGCGTAGTTGGACAGGCGCAGCGCGAACTGCAGCACGCCGTCCTGGAAGGTGACGAGGTCGCTGAAGGCGACGCCGTCCATCTCGGAGACGCTGATGCGCGCGACGATGACGAACGGCAGCAGGAAGAACACGAGCAACCAGAGGTACGGCACGCCGATGACCCAGTGGCGCCCGCGCGGGCGCCGTCGGGCGAGCGCGCCTGCCGCGGATCGCGGCACCGCCTTGTCGCGTGCGGCGAGCGGCTTCATTGGGTCAGCACCACCGGCGCCGAGCGCGACCAGTGCGCCCACACCTGGTCGCCCCAGGTGAACTCGTCGTCGCGGTGGCGCTGCACGTTGGCCTGGCTGACCTTGAGCATCGCGCCGCTGCCCAGCAGCAGGTGGTAGACGGTGAAGCTGCCGAAGTACGACATCTCCTTGATCGTGCCGCTGACCGTGTTGAACGGCTCGGCCGGCTGACGACGCGACAGGTGGATCTTCTCCGGCCGCAGCGCGACGGTGACCGGCATGCCGAGGTGCCCGGTGATGCCGTGGCCGACGTAGTGCCGGCAGTCGGCGCAGTCGACGACGACGTGGTCGGGCTCGTCCACGCCGACGCTGCCGTCCATCAGGTTGACGTTGCCGATGAAGTCGGCGACGAAGCGCGTGGCCGGCGTCTCGTAGATCTCGCCCGGCGCGCCGACCTGCAGGAAGCGGCCCTCGCTCATCACCGCGATGCGCGAGGCCATCGTCATCGCCTCCTCCTGGTCGTGCGTGACCATCACGCAGGTCACGCCCACCGACTCGATGATGTTGACCAGCTCGATCTGGGTCTGCTCGCGCAGCTTCTTGTCGAGCGCGCCCAGCGGCTCGTCGAGCAGCAGCAGCTGCGGCTGCTTGGCCAGCGAGCGCGCCAGCGCGACGCGCTGCTGCTGGCCGCCGGAGAGCTGGTGCGGCTTGCGCTGCGCGAACTTGCCGAGCTGCACGAGCTTGAGCATGGCCTCGACGCGCTCGGCGATGCGGTCCTTGGTCAGCCCCTCGCGCCGCAGGCCGAACGCGATGTTCTCCCACACGCTCAGGTGCGGGAACAGCGCGTAGCTCTGGAACATCATGTTCATCGGACGCTCGTACGGCGGCAGCGTCGCCAGGTCGCGCCCGGCGAGCACGATGCGCCCCGAGGTCGGCACCTCGAAGCCCGCGAGCATGCGCAGCAGCGTGCTCTTGCCGCACCCCGACGAGCCGAGCAGCGCGAAGATCTCGCCCTTGGCGACGTCGAGACTGACGTGGTTGACGGCCTTGAAGCCGTCGAACTCCTTGACCACGTCCTGGATCTGCAGGAACGCGCTGTGGTCGGCGGGCGGCGTCATGGACGCGGTGTCCTCCCCGGGGCTCGTCGCCACGATCGTTTCAGAGCCCGGTCTTGAACGACGTGAACGTGCGCGTCATCAGACGGCGCAGGTCGTTGTTCAGCGGCTCGGGCGGGATCATCTTGGCCATGTCGGCGGCCGACAGGAACACCGTCGGGTTCTCGGCGATGTCCTTGCGCACGAGCGGCTTGGCCGCGGCCACCGGGTTGGCGTAGAAGACCTTGTTGACCAGGCCGGCCTGCACGTCGGGGCGCAGCATGTAGTCGATGAACTTGTGTGCGTTGCCCGGGCGCGGGGCGTCGGCGGGGATGACCATCACGTCGAAGAACAGCAGCCCGCCGGTCTTCGGCAGCAGCGCCTGGACGTTGTGCCCGGTCTTGCCGTCGATGGCGCGCTGGCGCGCGATGTTGATGTCGCCCGACCAGCCCATCGCCGCGCACACCGAGCCGTTGGCCAGGTCGTTGATGTAGCCCGACGAGCTGAACAGCGTGATGTGCGGGCGTACCGTCTTCAGCAACTGCGCCGCGGCGGCGTAGTCCGACGGGTTCTTGCTGTAGGGCGACTTGCCCAGGTAGTGCAGCGCCGCCGGGATCACCTCGGTGGCCGAGTCGAGGAACGACACGCCGCAGCTGCGCAGCTTGCCGACGTACTCGGGCTTGAAGATCAGGTCCCAGGCGTTGTCGGGCATCGGCGTGCTGCCGAGCGCGGCCTTGACCCGTTCGACGTTGACGCCCACCGTCGTGAAGCCCCACATCCAGTTGACCATGTACTGGTTGCCGGGGTCCATGCCCGCCAGCTGGGCCTGGACCGCCGGGTCGAGATTCTTCAGGTTCGGGATCTTCGCCTTGTCGAGCTTCTGCAGCAGGCCACCGTCGATCTGCAGCTTGGCCCAGTTCGACGACGGCACGACGATGTCGTAGCCGGTCTTGCCCGCCACCAGCTTGGCGTGCACGATCTCGTTGTTGTCGAAGTTGTCGTAGCGGACCTTGATGCCGGTCTCTTTCTCGAAGTTGGCAATCGTGTCCGGCCCGATGTAGTCCGACCAGTTGTAGACGTTGAGGACTTTGTCCTCCTCCTGCGCCCATGCGGAGGTGCAGGCGAGCGCAACGGCGGTCAGGGTCAGCGCGCCGCGCGCGTGCACGCTCCAGGACCGGACTGACGACAGCTTCATGGAAGGACCTCCAGCATGGGACAGGGAAGGGGACACGACGGGGGGGCGACGGCCGACGAGGCGCAAGTCTACGGGCTCGCCGCCCGGCAACGCCCGCCGCTCATCGCCAGCCCCGGGCTTCGACGTCGGCCAGCGTCAGATCGAGGCAACGCCGGATCAGCGCCGCCAACTCGTCGACCTGTGCACGGGTGATCACCAGCGGCGGCGCGATGATCATGCGGTCGCCGACGGCGCGCATGATCAGTCCGTTGCCGAAGCAGTGCCCGCGGCAGACCATGCCGACCTCGAGTTCGGGGGCAAACGCCGTGCCGCCGGCCTTGTCCCTGACCAGCTGCAGCGCGCCCATCAACCCACACGTCTGCACCTCGCCGACCAGCGGGTGCTCGGCGAGCGCCGCGAACGCCTGCGCGAGGTACGGGCCGACGTCGTCGCGCACGTGCTCGACGAGCCCGAGCTCGCGGATCAGCCGGATGTTGGCCACCGCCACCGCGCACGCCACCGGGTGGCCGGAGTACGTGTAGCCGTGCGTGAACTCGCCGCCGCGGCCGATCAGCACCTCGGCGACGCGGTCGCCGACCATCACGCCGCCCAGCGGCACGTAGCCGCTGGTCACGCCCTTGGCGAAGGTCATCAGGTCGGGACGGGTGCCGAAGCGCTCGCAGCCGAACCAGTGGCCGGTGCGCCCGAAGCCGCAGATCACCTCGTCGGAGACGAGCAGGATGCCGTGGCGGTCGCAGATGCGCTGGATCTCGGGCCAGTAGGTCTCGGGCGGCACGATGACTCCGCCGGCGCCCTGCACCGGCTCGCCGATGAACGCGGCGACGCGGTCGGCGCCGACCTCGGCGATCTTGGCCTCCAGCCACTGCGCGGCACGCAGGCCGAATTCGTCGCGGCTCAGCCCCTCGGTGCGGCCGAGTTCGAACCAGTGCGGCTGCTCGATGTGCACGATGCCGGGGATCGGCAGCCCGCCCTGGGCGTGCATGCCGCTCATGCCGCCGAGGGAGGCGCCGGCCATCGTCGAGCCGTGGTAGGCGTTCCTGCGGCTGACGATGACCTGGCGCTGCGGCTGGCCGAGGAGGTCCCAGTAGCGGCGCACCATGCGTACCACGGTGTCGTTGCCCTCGGAACCCGAGCCGCCGAAGAACACGTGCTTGAACTGCGGCGGCGTGACCTCGGCGAGCAGCTCGGCCAGCTCGATCGCCGGCGGCGTCGCGGTCTGGAAGAAGGCGTTGTAGAAGGGCAGCTGCTCGAGCTGGCGCGTCGCCGCGTCGATCAGCGCGCGCTGGCCGTAGCCGACGTTGACGCACCACAGCCCCGACATCGCGTCGAGGATCTTGTGGCCGTCGCTGTCCCACAGGTAGATGTTGTCGGCGCGGGTGATGATGCGCGCGCCCTTGCTCGCCAGCGACTGGAAGTCGGTGAACGGGTGCAGGAAGTGCGCCGCGTCGGCGGCCTGCCACTCGGCAGTGGTGCGCGTGGCAGGGGCGGCGTCGTGGGCGAGGGTGGGTGCCATGGTGGGTGCTCCTTCAAGCTGCCGCTGCGGATCCGGCGTCGCCGGTCCGCTGGCGGCGCCCCCAGGGCCCTGGATGGGCCCCTTCGTGGCCCCGGGGGAGGCGGCCGCAGGCCGCTTGGATGGTTTTCAGACGTGCAACAGCAGGTGCTCTCGCTCCCACGGCGAGATCACCTTCATGAACTCCGCGTGCTCGACCTCCTTGACCTCGGTGTAGACCGTGATGAAGGCGTCGCCGAGCACCTCGGCGAGGTCCTCGTCGCGACGCAGCGTCTCCAGCGCCTCGCCGAGGCTGCGCGGCAGCTGGTAGTCGCCGAGGTAGGCGTCGCCCTTGCACTCGGGGGTCGGCTCGAGGCGCTGCGCCATGCCCAGCCAGCCGCACGCCAGCGTCGCGGCCAGCGCCACGTACGGGTTGGCGTCGGCGCCGATCACGCGGTTCTCGACGCGCCGCGCCTGCGGCGGCGCGACCGGGCTGCGGATGCCCACCGTGCGGTTGTCCGTGCCCCACTGGATGTTGATCGGCGCGGCGGTGTAGCGCGTCAGCCGCCGGTAGCTGTTGACGTAGGGCGCGAACAACGCCATGCACGACGGGATGTAGCGCTGCAGCCCGCCGATGTACCAGCGGAACATGTCGCTGGCGCTGCCGTCGGCGTTGCTGAACAGGTTGCGCCCGCTGGCGAGGTCGGTCAGGCTCTGATGCACGTGCATCGCGCTGCCCGGCTCGCCGGCGATCGGCTTGGCCATGAACGTGGCGTACATGTCGTGGCGCAGCGCGGACTCGCGCAGCAGCCGCTTGAAGAAGAACACCTCGTCGGCGAGCTGCAGCGGGTGGTCGTGGAAGAAGTTGATCTCCATCTGCCCGGCGCCGATTTCGTGGATCAGCGTGTCAACGCCGAGGTCCATCTTGTTGCAGTAGTCGTAGACGTCCTCGAACAGCGGGTCGAACTCGTTGACGGCGTCGATCGAGTACATCTGACGCGAGGTCTCGCTGCGCCCGCTGCGCCCGATCGGCGGCTTGAGCGGCACGTCGGGGTCGGTGTTGCGCGCCACGAGGTAGAACTCGAGCTCGGGGGCGACCACCGGCTGCCAACCCTTGTCGGCGTACAGGTCGCACACGCGCTTGAGCACCGAGCGCGGCGCGAACGGGATCAGCCTCCCGGCACGGTCGTAGCAGTCGTGGATCACCTGCGCGGTCGGGTCGGTCGCCCACGGCACGATGCGCACCGTGCCCGGATCGGGGCGCAGGTGCATGTCGTGGTCGGTCGGGCTGATGACGTCGAAGAACGGGCCCTCGTCGGGCGCGACGCCGGTGACGGTGGTCGCGACGACGACCTCGGGCAGGCGCATGCCGCGGTCTTCGGTGAACTTCTCGCGCGGCAGGATCTTGCCGCGCGCGACGCCGGTGAGGTCGGGTACGAGGCACTCGATCTCGGTGACGCGGTTCTGGTTGAGCCAGTTCTCGAGGTCGGCGAAGGTGAAGTCTTTGCGGTTGGCCATGGGGGCACCTGTGTGGCGGGTCGGGGCGGGGTGGAGGGATCGCGCCCGCTACGAACCCGGCCCGCTGAGCGTCGCGCCGCCGGCGCGGCGCCGCGCGAACTCCCGGCACGCATCGCCGAACGCGCGCAGCAGCGCCATCGACTGCGGGTTGTCGGCGGCGCGCCACTCCGGGTGCCACTGCACCCCGAGCACGAAGCCCGGCCGCGCGGGGGCCGACACCGCCTCGATCACGCCGTCGGGCGAGCGCGCCTCGACGCGCAGGCCGGGCGCGAGGCGGTTCACGCCCTGGCCGTGCAGCGAGTTGACGACGAACCGTGGCGCGTCGACGAGGCCGGCCAGCAGGCCGCCGGGCTCGACGATGACCTCGTGGGCCGCGCCGTACTGCACGTCGACCGTCGCTTCGTCGTCGGCGCGGTGGTCGGCGTGACCGGGAACGTCGTGAACCGCCTGGTGCAGGCTGCCGCCGAGCGCGACGTTGAGCTCCTGCAGGCCGCGGCAAATCGCCAGCAGCGGCAGCCCGCGCGCCAGCACCTGCGGGATCAGCGGCAGCGTCGCCGCGTCGCGCGCCGTGTCCAGCGGCAGCGCCGGGTCGTGCACGCCCTCGTCGAAGTGCTGCGGGTGGACGTTCGACGGCGAGCCGGTGAGCAGCACGCCGTCGGCCAGGTCGAGCAGCACGCCGAGCTCATGGGTGGCGGCGTTGGGCACCACCAGCGGCACCGCGCCGGCCAGCCTCACTGCGTCGACGTACTTCTGCCCGGCGATGTGGAACGGGTGGTGGCCCAACGTGCGGTTGCACGCCGGCACCAGCACGACAGGCAGTCGGGCCAGGAGCGACATCGGATTCACGGAGGCTGGCATGTGGCGTGCCGGTGGGTCAGAGCAGGTCGCGCAGCCGGTACCAGACCATGCCGGCCACCAGTGCCGGCATGCGCAGCAGCCGACCGCCGGGGAAGTTGCGGTGTTTCAGCCGCGCGAAGGTGTCGAAGCGGCGCGCGTCGCCGGCGACCGCCTCGGCGACCAGCTTGCCCGCCAGGCCGGTCAGCGCCAGCCCGTGGCCGGAGAAGCCCTGCAGGTAATACAGGTGCCGGCCGATGCGGCCGAAGTCGGGGGCGCGGTTCATCGAGATGTCGACGAAGCCGCCCCAGGCGTGTTCGACCTCGACGCCGTCGAGCTGCGGAAAGGTCTGCTGCATGCGCCGGCGCATGCTCGCCGCCAGCCGCATCGGCGTCGCGGTGCTGTAGCTCACGCGCCCGCCGTACAGCAGGCGGTGGTCGGCGCTGGTGCGAAAGTAGTCGAGCACGAAGTTGGTGTCGCACACCGCGGCGCCGCACGGGATCAGCGCACGCGCGCGATCGGCGCCCAGCGGCGGCGTCGCGACGATGTAGGTGCCGACCGGCATGATGCGCGGCGCCAGCTGCGGCGCCACGCTCGGGGCGAGTTGCTGCAGGTAGACGTTGCCGGCCAGCAGCACGTGGCGCACGTCGACGTGGCCCGACGCGGTGCGCACGCGCGCCGAGTCGGCGCCGTCGTCGACCGCGGTCACTGCGCTGCGCTCGTAGATGCGCACGCCCAGTCGCGCCGCCGCTCGCGCCAGCCCCAGGCTGTACTTCAGCGGGTGCAGGTGGCCCGAACGCGGGTCGTGCACACCGCAGACGTATCGCGGGCTGGCGATCCAGCGCGGCAGGTCGTCGCGGTCGACCCAGGTCTGCGGGTAGGCGTAGACGCGCTCCATCCTCTCGGCCCAGGTGCGCAGGCTGCGCGCCTTGCGCGCGTTCGTCGCCACCGCGAGGTAACCGTCGCACCAATCGCAATCGATCGCGAACCGCTCGATGCGCTGGCGGATCAGATCGAGCGCCTCGATCGACATCGCCCATACGCGCCGCGCCTCGTCGAGGCCGAGCTGGCGTTCGATCTCCTCCTCGCCGCACGCCAGCCCGTGGATCGCCTGCCCGCCGTTGCGCCCGCTGGCGCCCCAGCCGATGTCGTGCGCCTCGAGCAGCACGACGTCGAAGCCGCGGTCGTGCAGCTCGATGGCGGCGCTGAGCCCGGCGAGCCCGCCGCCGACGACCGCGACGTCGGCGCCGATCGCGCCTTCGAGGGGGGGAAACGGCGCCTCGCGCTGCACCGTGGCGGCGTAGTACGAATGGCGGGTCAGTTCGCGGTCGGCGTCGAGCAACGGCATAAGGTATGCGCTAGGCAGGCCCTCGGACGGTCGATGCGGTGCGTGGGGCGCAGCTCGTTCAGCCGGCTCGCCTGAGCGCGCCGGCGAGGGTGTCGAACATCTGGTCGATGTGGCTCTTCTCGATGATCAGCGGCGGCGACAGCGCGACGATGTCGCCGGTGGTGCGCACCATCAGCCCGCGCTCCCAGCAGTCGAGGAACACGCCGAAGGCGCGTTTCGTCGGTTCGCCGGCGATCGGCTCGAGCTCCACGCCACCGACCAGCCCGATGTTGCGGATGTCGATGACGCGCGGCAGTCCCTTGAGCGAGTGCAGCGCGTCGGCGAAGTAGCCCTGCAGCTGCGACGCGCGCGTCAGCAGCCCCTCGTCGGCGTAGGTCTCGAGCGTGGCTAAGCCGGCGGCGCAGGCCAGCGGGTGCGCCGAGTAGGTGTAGCCGTGGAAGAACTCGATCAGGTGCTCGGGGCCTTGCATGAACGCGTCGTGCACATGCTGCTTGACGAACACCGCGCCCATCGGCACCGCGCCGTTGGTGATGCCCTTGGCCACCGTCATGATGTCCGGCGTCACGCCGAAGGTCTGCGCGCCGAACGGCTGGCCGGTGCGCCCGAACCCCGTGATGACCTCGTCGAAGATCAGCAGGATGCCGTGGCGGTCGCAGATCTCGCGCAACCGCTGCAGGTAGCCCTGCGGCGGGATCAGCACGCCGGTCGAGCCGGCGACCGGCTCGACGATCACCGCGGCGATCGTGCTCGCGTCGTGCAGCGCGACCAGCCGCTCGAGGTCGTCGGCGAACTCGGCGCCGTGCGCCGGCTGGCCGACAGTGAACGCGTTGCGCGCCGGGTCGTGGGTGTGGCGGATGTGGTCGACGCCGGCCAGCAGCGTGCCGAACATCTTGCGGTTGGCGACCATGCCGCCCACCGAGATGCCGCCGAAGTTCACGCCGTGGTAGCCGCGCTCGCGCCCGATCAGCCGCGTGCGCTGGCCCTCGCCGCGCACGCGATGGTAGGCGATGGCCATCTTCAACGCCGTCTCGACCGCCTCGGAGCCGGAGTTGGTGAAGAAGACCTTGTTCACGCCCGGCGGCGTCAGCTTGACCAGTTGCTCGGCCAGCGCGAAGGCCTTCGGGTGGGCCATCTGGAACGGCGGCGCGTAGTCCATCTCGGCGGCCTGCTCGGCGATCGCCTGGACGATCTTCGGCCGCGCGTGGCCGGCGTTGACGCACCACAACCCGGCGACGCCGTCGAGCACCTGGCGGCCCTCGGGGGTCCAGAAATGCATGCCGGCGGCCCTGGCCAGCAGGCGCGGCGCCTTCTTGAACTGGCGGTTCGCCGTGAACGGCATCCAGTAGGCGTCCATGTCGTGGTTCATGCGGTTCTCCTCGCGACGCGGGGCGATGGTCGATGCGCCGAGTGTCGCGCAGAGGCAGTCTAGACACGCGGAGGCGCAATGTGCGTGCGTGATCCGGCGGTGCAAACCCGGCTCGGCCGCATATCATGCGCAAATCAAGCGTCAACGTCGAACTTCGTGCGAATCAACTCCAGCCCCGCGCAACTCGATGCGATCGACCGCGCGATCCTGCGTGAACTGCAAGACGATGGGCGGCTCACCAACGTCGAGCTCGCGCAGCGCGTGCATCTGTCGCCTTCGGCGTGCCTGCGGCGCGTCAAGCAGCTCGAGGACAGCGGGGTGATCGCACGTTACGTCGCACTGCTCAACCCGAAGGCGGTCGGCCAGCACGGCATCAGCTTCACGATCATCAACCTCGAGAGCATGAACACGCCGCTGCTCGAGGCCTTCGAGCAGGCAGTGCGCGCCGAGCCGCAGGTGCTCGACTGCTACTACGTCGCCGGCTCGAACGACTACCTGATCCGCTTCGCCTACCGTGACGCCGAGGATCTGGAGCGTTTCCACACCCAGGTGCTGATGCGGCTGCCGGGGGTCGCGAGGTCGAACTCGATGCTGGTGTTGCGCACCGTGAAGAAGACCACGGCGTTGGCCGTGTGAGCCCGCGCCATCGCGGAGGCGGCGGCGCCGGGCAGCTTCAGCGCACGATCTGACCGCACAGGTAGGTCCACACGAAGGTCGCCGCAGCGTGCGCCGTGAGCTCGGCATGGTCGTACGGCGGTGCGACCTCGACGCAGTCCATGCCGACGCAGCGGTGCGCGGCCAAGCCCTCGAGGATCGACAGCAGCTGGTTGCTGGTCAGCCCTCCCGGCTCGGGCGTGCCGGTGCCGGGCGCGAACGCCGGGTCGAGCCCGTCGATGTCGAGGCTGACGTACAGCGGAGGCCGCCCGTGCGCGGCGAGCCGCGCGTCGATCGCCGCGAGCACCGGCGCCAACTGCGCCGGACCCTCGAGCCCGCGCAGGTCGCGCGCGGTGAAGATCAGCCCGCCCCGGTTGCGCACGTACTCGCGCGCCGCGCGTTCGCCCGCCGAGCGGATGCCGATCTGCGCGAAGCACCCGGGCACGACGAGGCCCTCGTTGAAAGCCTCTTGGACCCAGGTGCCATGGCCGCTGGGTTCGCCGAAGTGGTCCTTCCAGGTGTCGCAGTGCGCGTCGACGTGCACCACGGCCAGCGGGCGGCCCAGTCGCCGGTGGTAGGCGCGCAGCAGCGGCAGCGTGATGCTGTGGTCGCCGCCGAGCCAGACCATGTGGTGACGGCTGATCAGCTCGTCGGCCAACGGCGCCAGCGCCGCGCGCATCGCCTCGAGCGAGGTGTTGGGCAGTGGCAGGTCGCCGGCGTCGCCGAGCCGGCCGATCGGGGTGACGTCGTAGTGCGGATGGATCGCGTCGCACAGCATGTGGCTGGCCCGGCGGATCGCGCGCGGGCCGAAACGCGCGCCGGGCCGGTTGCTGGTCGCGCCATCCCATGCGACGCCGGCCACGGCGAAAGGCTGGTCGAGCGCGGGGCCGGCTTTCAGGAAGCCGGGGCCGTCGAGGAACGCGAAGCCAGTCATCGAAGTGGTCGTCGACAATCGTCGCCGCATGATAAGCACGCCGCTGCGAGCCGGGCCGGCCGTCGCGGTCGTGCCTGTAGCATGACGACCTGCGACGGCAGCGCCGTCGGCCCGTTCCGCGTCTCGACTCGGCGCCGTTCCTGCTCCACTGCCCCCGCACCCTCAAGTGACGACCCGCTGCCCCCACTGCCAGACCGTCAACCTGCCCGATGCGGCGTCGTGCACCGGATGCGGCCGCGCGCTGCCGGGACGCGACGCGGCGTCGCTATCCCCCCGGACCACCCGCGCGCCGACCGGCATGCCGCGCTGGGCCGTCGCGGCCGTCGTCGCCGCCGTGCTGCTGGCCGTTGGCACCGGATGGCGGTTCTGGATCGTCGCGCGCCACGAGGCCGGCGCGGCCGCCGCTGCGGCCGCGGCGTCAGCCGCTGGCGCGTCGGCAGCGTCCGACGCACGCGGGCGTCCGTGAGGTCGCGCTTCGCCGCGATACCGATCGGGGCATTTGTCAACGCACGGGAGTGCTTCCCACGATGTGAGAAGCATTGATGCCGCGCTGCAACATCGAATTTCGTCGGATGCGAATCTCATTCCGCATCATGCAACGCAAGCGATAAGTTGCTGTTTTATCAAGAGAAGATTTTTTGTCTTCTATAAGACATAAGTCTTCCCGCGCTGCCCGCGCGTCGCTACGCTGGAGTCCGGAATCAGGTGGTTCCGCCATCGAAGCGTCATCGCAAGCAGGAGTGATTTCATGAGCCTTACCCGTGAACAACAAGCCGCCGCCCTCGAGAAGGATTGGGCCGAGAACCCGCGCTGGAAAGGCATCAAGCGCGGCTACACCGCCGCCGACGTCGTGCGCCTGCGCGGCTCGGTCCAGGTCGAGCACACGCTGGCCCGCCGTGGCGCCGAGAAGCTGTGGAACCTGCTGCACACCGAGCCATTCATCAATTCGCTCGGCGCGCTCACCGGCAACCAGGCCATGCAGCAGGTCAAGGCCGGGCTGAAGGCCATCTACCTGTCCGGCTGGCAGGTGGCGGCCGACGCCAACGACGGCGGCGAGATGTACCCCGACCAGTCGCTGTATTCGGTCGACTCGGTGCCCAAGGTCGTCAGGCGCATCAACAACACGTTCACGCGCGCCGACCAGATCCAGTGGAGCGAGGGCAAGAGCGACGTCGACTACTTCGCGCCGATCGTCGCCGATGCCGAAGCCGGCTTCGGCGGCGTGCTCAACGCCTTCGAGCTGATGAAGG
>CAZUBF010000036.1:15105-26085 GCA_964618555.1 uncultured Azohydromonas sp. | reverse complement strand
AGCATCAAGACGGTCGAGGCGCACCGCGCCAACATCATGGACAAGCTCAACGCCAACACCGTGGCCGACCTGCTGAAGATCGCCCTCGGCGCCCACGGCAAGGCCTGAGCCGGCGTGCCTTCCGCAAGGCCGCTGCCCACAGCGGCCTTGTTCGTTTCACGACCCCCCACACCCGCCATGACCGCCCGCATCATCGACGGCAACGCCCTCTCCCAGCAGCTGCGCGCCGGCGTCGGAGAGCGCGCCGCGGCGTTGCGCGAACGTGGCGTCATCCCCGGGCTGGCGGTGATCCTGGTCGGCGACGACCCGGCCTCGGCGGTGTACGTGCGCAACAAGGTCAAGGCCTGCGAGCAGCACGGGATCCGCTCGGTGCTCGAGACCTACCCCGCGACGATGACCCAAGCCGAGCTGCTGGCACGCGTCGAGGCGCTCAACGACGACCCCTCGATCCACGGCATCCTGGTGCAGATGCCGCTGCCGCGGCACCTCGACGCGCACGCGGTGATCGAGGCCATCGCCCCGGCGAAGGACGTCGACGGCTTCTCGGTGGCCAGCGCCGGCGAGCTGATGACCGGGCTGCCGGGGCTGCGCCCGGCCACGCCGGCCGGTTGCATGAAAATGATCGAGAGCACCGGCATCGACCTGCGTGGCAAGCACGCGGTCGTGATCGGCCGCAGCAACATCGTGGGCAAGCCGATGGCGATGCTGCTGCTCCAGGCTCACGCCACGGTGACGGTGTGCCACAGCGCGACGCCCGACCTGGGCCGGTTCACGCGCCAGGCCGACGTCGTCGTCGCCGCGGTCGGCCGGCGCGGCGTGCTGAGCGCCGACATGGTCAAGCCCGGCGCGGTGGTCGTCGACGTCGGCATCAACCGCGACGACAGCGGCAAGTTGTGCGGCGACGTCGACTTCGCCGGCGTGTCCCAGGTGGCCGGATGGATCACCCCGGTGCCCGGCGGGGTCGGACCGATGACCATCACCATGCTGCTCGTCAACACCCTCGACGCCACCGAGCGCGCGACCGGCTGAGACCCGCGGCGCGCCCCACGACCTGCCCTTGCGACGGCCTGTGCCAACGATGACCAACGCCCTGCTGGACACCGCCGGACTGCCGGCCTTCGCCGACATCCGCCCCGAACACGTCACGCCGGCGCTCGACGTGCTGCTTGCCGAGGCGCGCGCGGCGCTCGAGCGCGCGGTCGGCCCCGAGGTGCCGCCCGACTACGATGCGCTGTCGGCCGTGCTCGACGTGGCCACCGAGCGGCTCGGCCGCGCCTGGGGCGCGGTCGGCCACCTGAACCACGTCGCCGACACGCCCGAGCTGCGCGCTGCGTACAACGCGAACCTGCCGCGCGTCACCGAGTTCCACACCGCGCTCGGAGCCGACGAACGCCTTTACGCCAAGTACAAGGCGCTCGACGCAAGCCCCGCCGCGGCGACGCTGTCGGCTCCCCGTCGGCGCGCGCTTGGCAACGCGCTGCGCGACTTCCGCCTGTCCGGCGCCGAGCTGCAGGGCGACGCGAAGGCGCGCTTCACACAGATCCAGGAACGTGCGGCCGAGCTGGCGCAGGCCTTCTCGGAGCACGTGCTCGACGCCACCGACCGCTTCGCGCTGTACGTCGACGAGGCGCGCCTGGCCGGCGTGCCCGACGACGTGCGCGAAGCCGCACTCGAGGCAGCCCGCGCCGACTCGCGCGACGGCTGCAAGCTCACCCTGCGCGCCCCGAGCTACTGGCCGGTGATGCAGTACGGCAGCGACCGCGCGCTGCGCGAGCTGCTGTACCGCGCCTACGTCACGCGCGCCAGCGAACTCGGCGACCCGGCGCTGGACAACAGTGCGGCGATGCGCGAGCTGCTGCAGCTGCGCCGCGAGGAGGCGCAGCTGCTCGGCATGCCGAGCTACGCGCACCTGTCGCTGGTGCCGAAGATGGCCGACAGTCCCGAGCAGGTGCTGGACTTCTTGCGCGACCTGGCGCGGCGCGCCCGCCCCTTCGCCGAGCGCGACCTGGCCGAGCTGCGCCAGTTCGCGGCGCGCGAACTCGCGCTGCCCGACCTGCAGCCCTGGGACATGGCCTACGCGAGCGAGAAGCTCAAGCAGGCGCGCTACGCATTCAGCGACCAGGAGGTGCGCCAGTACCTGACCGAGCCCCGCGTGCTCGAGGGGCTGTTCCGCATCGTCGAGACGCTGTTCGAGGTCGAGATCCGCCCCGACCAGGCGCCGGTGTGGCACCCCAGCGTGCGCTTCTACCGCATCGAGCGCGGCGGCGAACTCGTCGCGCAGTTCTATCTGGATCCCTATGCACGCGCGGGCAAGCGCTCCGGGGCGTGGATGGACGACGTGCGCGGACGCTGGCAGCGCCCCGACACGGGGCTGCAGACCCCGGTGGCACACCTGGTGTGCAACTTCGCGCCGCCGGTGGGTGGCAAGCCGGCGCTGCTGACGCACGACGACCTGACGACGCTGTTTCACGAGTTCGGCCACGGTCTGCACCACATGCTCACCCGCGTCGACGACCTCGGCGTGGCCGGCATCAGTGGCGTCGAGTGGGACGCCGTCGAACTGCCCAGCCAGTTCATGGAGAACTTCTGCTGGGAGTGGGACGTGATGAAGCGCCTGAGCGCGCACGTCGAACACGGGGACGCCCTGCCGCGCGCGCTGTTCGACAAGATGCTCGCCGCGAAGAACTTCCAGAGCGGGCTGCAGATGCTGCGTCAGGTCGAGTTCGCGCTGTTCGACATGCGCATCCACCTCGAACCCGACGCGCCCGAACGGCTCGCGGCGATCGCCGACGAGGTGCGCGACGAGGTGTCGGTGGTGCCGCGCGTGCCCTACAACCGCTTCGCGCATTCCTTCTCGCACATTTTTGCCGGCGGCTACTCGGCCGGCTACTACAGCTACAAGTGGGCCGAGGTGCTGAGCGCCGACGCGTGGAGCGCCTTCGAGGAACGCGGCGTGTTCGACGCCGAGACCGGGCGGCGCTACCGCCGCGAGATCCTCGAGGTCGGGGGCAGCCGCAAGGCCATCGACAGCTTCCGCGCATTCCGCGGGCGTGAACCATTGATCGATGCGCTGCTGCGCCACCAGGGCATGGGTTGAAGCGCGGTCGCCACGTGGGTTAGATTGCACCGCATCGTCCCGTCGGCTGGCCCGCCGGGACGCGCCCGCCGGGCGCCGTCCGAAGGAAGCCGCATGAGTGCACGTCGCCGTCCGTTCGTCCCGACCGCCGCGCTGGTGGGCCTGTGGCTGGCCTGCGCTGCCGCGCCGACCGCGGCGCAGGCGCTGTACAAGCTGGTCGCACCCGACGGTGCGGTGACCTACACCGACCGCCCTCCCGCCGGCGGCAACCTGCGCGTCGAGAGCCTCGGGCGCGCCGAAGGCAGTGGCGCCGCGCCCGCGCTGCCGCAGGTGCTGCGCGACGCCGCCGCACGGTTTCCGGTGGTGCTCTACACCCTGCCCGACTGCGCGCCCTGCGACCGCGGTCGCGACCTGCTGCGAAGCCGCGGCGTGCCGCACGAGGAGCGCCGCGCCGACCCGGCGGCCGACCGCGACGCCTGGCTGCGAGCGGTCGGCAGCCTCGACGCCCCGGCGCTGACGGTCGGAGCGCAGGCCTTGCGAGGCTTCGCCGCCGAGGAGTGGAACGCCACGCTGGACCTCGCCGGCTACCCGCGCACGTCGCGCCTGCCGGCCAACTACCTCGCGCCCGAGGTCCAGCCGCTGGTCGCGCGGCGCACGGTGTCCGCGCCCGCCGCCGAGCCCGAAGCACCGGTCGCACCACTGCCGCAGCCGTCACTGCCGCTGCCCTCCGGCGGCGGCATCCGCTTCTAGCTCGGACTCGACCGCCCGGTCGCCGGCGCGTCGAGCCGGCGTGCGCTCCAGTTGCCGGCCCCCACCGCCGCGCCCATCACCCAGAACAGCGCCGCCACGCCGAGCGTCGCGCCCGCGGCGCCGAACACCAGCGGCATCAGCGTGCTCGCGGCATTGATCGACATCGAGCGCAGCGCGATCGCCTCGCCGTGGCGGTGCGGCGGCGTGAGCTGGTGCAGCGTCGACATCAGCATCGGTTGCACCGCGCCGAGCGCGACGCCGAGCAGCACGGCACACCCGGCCATCGCCCACGGCGACGTCGTCAGCGGGTAGACGGCGAACACCGCGGCGGTCGCCAACATCGCGGCACGCACGACGGTGACCTCGCGCAGGCGGTGCGCGAGCAGCGGGATGAGCAGCCGCACGCCCGTCACCGCGAGCGTGAACAAGCCGAGGATCAGACCGATCGTCGACGCGTTGAAGCCCAGCGCGTTGCCCAGCACCGGCACCGCGAAGCTGTGCACGTCCCAACAGCTCGACAGCAGCCAGTTGACGAACAGCAGCCGCTTGAGTCCCGGCACGGCGAGCAGCGCGAACGCGCCGCCGCGCCCGCGCGCCGCGCCGTGGCTCGCACCCGGCTGCGGCGGCACGCGCCGCGCGCACCACGCGCTGCCCAGCGGCAGCGCGAGCAGCAGCGCGTAGGCGGCGGCGAAACCGCCCAGGTCGATGGCCAGCCCGGCCGCCACCGGGCCCACCACGTTGGCCATCGACGGCGCCATGCCGACCCAGCTGAACATGCGCACGCGCTCGACGCCGTCGCGGGCGCGCACGCTCGCGGTGCGCTGCATCACGATCAGCCCGATGTTGCTGCCCGCGCCGCCGAGCGTGGCCGCCAGGCACAGCAGCGCGAACTGCGCGCCGCCGGCCAGCGGCGTCGACGCGAGCGCAACCGCGAGCCCCGCCAGGCTCAGGCCCACGGCGATGCGCACCGGGCGGTGGTAGCCGTGGCGGTCGGCCATGCGCCCGGCGCCCAGCGCGAGCAGCACCGGCGCGGCGGCGAACAGCGCCAGCAGCACGCCCACCGACCATGCGCTGTAGCCCTCGCGCAGCGCCTGCAGCGGCGCGGCCATGCGCAGCCCGGCCATCGCCGCGTGCATGCCGATCTGCCCGGCGATCAGCAGCGCGAGCACGCGGTCGAACCCGCTGCCCGCGGCCGGCGCGGCGTCGCCGCCGACCCGCTCAGGCATGCGGCGCCGCGACGCTGTCGTCGTCGCCGCCGGGCAGCAGGTGCTGCGCCCGCGCCTCGGGCAGCGCCTCGACGCTGCGCAGCTGGCGCGCCATCGCGCGGGTGCGGGTCTCGGCCGCCTCGATCGTCGAGCTGGCCTCGTCGAGCTTCTTCTTCGTCTTCGCCAGCACGTCACCGAACTTGGCGAACTCGGTCTTCACGGCGCCGAGCACCTGCCACACCTCGGCGCTGCGCTGTTCCAGCGCCAGCGTGCGGAACCCCATCTGCAGGCTCGACAGCGTCGCCAGCAGCGTCGTCGGGCCGGCCAGCGTGATGCGGTGCTCGCGCTGCAGCGACTCGACCAGCCCCGGGCGACGCAGTGCCTCGGCGTACAACCCCTCGGTGGGCACGAACAGGATCGCGAAGTCGGTGGTGTGCGGCGCGGCGACGTACTTCTCGCGGATCGTCTTCGCCTCGAGCCGCAGCCGCGTCTCGATCGCCTTGGCCGCCGTGTCGACGCCCACCGGGTCGGCGCGTTCGTGCGCCTCGAGCAGGCGCTCGTAGTCCTCGCGCGGGAACTTGGCGTCGATCGGCAGCCACAGCGGCCGACCGTCGTCGCGCCGGCCCGGCAGCCGGATCGCGAACTCGACGCGCGCGCCGCTGCCCGGCACCGTCTCGACGTTGGCCGCGTACTGCTCGGGCGTCATCACCTGCTCGAGCAGGCCGGCGAGCTGCACCTCGCCGAACACCCCGCGGGTCTTCACGTTGGTCAGCACGCGGTTCAGCGAGCCGACGTCGCGCGCCAGCGTCTGCATCTCGCCGAGCCCCTTGTGCACCTGCTCGAGCCGCTCGGCGACCTGGCGGAAGCTCTCGCCCAGGCGCTGTTCGAGCGTGGCGTGCAGCTTCTCGTCGACGGTGGCGCGCATCTGCTCGAGCTTGGCCTCGTTGCCCTGCTGCATCGCCTGCAGCCGTCCCTCGACGGTCTGGCGCATGTCGGCGAGCCGCCGCTCGTTCGACTCGGCGAGCGCTCGCAGCTGCTCGGCCAGCGTGTCGCTCAGACGCTGCAGCGACTGCGCCTGCTGTTCCGACACGCGTTGCAGCGACTGCGCCTGCTGCTCGGCCTGGCGCACCAGTGCCGCGTCCTGCGCATCGCGAGCCGCCTGACCCTGCAGGGCGAGTGCGCGCGACGCCTCGGCGAGCGCGTCGCCGACTTGCTGCTGCATCGTCGCGAGCTGGGTGCGCAGCGTGTCGATCTGCTCGTTCTGCGTGCGCACGCTGTCGCCGGACTGTGCAAGCAGCGTCTGCTGGAACAGCGCCAGCGTGCCGGCCAGCTCCTGCCGCGTGCCGCGCGCGCTGTCGGCGACCTCGGCACGCAGCTCGCGCCCGAGCTGCTGCGCATCGTCGGCCACGGCGCGTCGCAGCGACTCGCCGAGCGCCCGCAGCGGGGTCTCGTCGGCGCGGCGCACCGCCAGCCACAGCTGCACCAGCAGCACGAGCGCGAGCAGCGCGAACACCCCCCAGGCCCAGCCGGGCCATGTCTCGAAGAACGCCATGCGACGATTGTGTCAGCGCCGGCCGTGGCGCCCCGGGCCTCAGCCGCCGCGCGCGCGAAGCGACTCGTACAGGCAGATCGCCGCCGCGGCGGCGACGTTGAGCGACTCCTCGCCGCCGGGCTGCGGGATGCGCACCGCCAGCGCCGCGCGCGCGAACAGCGCCGGCTGCACGCCCTGCCCCTCGTGGCCGAAGACCCATGCGCAGGGCCACGGCAACTTCGCCTGCGGCAGCGGCACGCCGTCGTGCGAACCGGTCGCCAGCAGCGGCACCCGCAACGCCGCCAGCTGTTCGGGCTCCGCGGCGTCGATCAGGTGCAGCGCGAAGTGCGCGCCCATCGCGGCGCGCAGCACCTTCGGCGTCCACAGCCCGGCGCTGCCGGCGAGCGCGACCAGCTGCGTCACGCCGAGCGCCGCAGCACTGCGCAGGATCGAGCCGACGTTGCCGGCATCCTGCACGCGGTCGAGCACGACGCTGGGTGCGTCGGGCTGCAGCGCGGGCGCCGCCGGCAGGTCGAGCACGAAACCCAGCGGCGCCGGTGACTCGAGCGTGCTCAGCGACTTCCACAACGCGTCGGCGACGACGTGCACGCGTGCGGCCGGCGCGGCGAGCTCGACCCACGCCGGGTCGGCCGACGCGTGCTCGGCCAGCAGCGCCATGCGGGGCCGGACGCCACGCTCCAGCGCCGCGCGGCACAGGTGCTCGCCCTCGAGCCACACCCAGCCGAACTTGCGCGTCGCCGCGGGCTCGCGCGCGAGCCGGCGCAGCCGCACGAGCAGCGGGTTGTCGCGCGAGGTGATGACGACGGCGTCGTTCACGTCGGCTGCGGCGCGCCGACGGCGTCGCGCACCGGTGCGAAGCTGCGCCGGTGCACGGCACAGGCGCCGTGCGCACGCAGCGCCGCCAGGTGTGCGGCCGTCGGATAGCCCTTGTGCTCGGCGAAGCCATACTGCGGGTGCGCCGCATCGAGTGCGACGCACAGCCGGTCGCGGTGCACCTTGGCGAGGATCGACGCCGCCGAGATCGCCGCCACGCTCGCGTCGCCCTTCACGACGGCGCGCGCCGGCATGGCCAGCGCAGGCACGCGGTTGCCGTCGACGAGCACGCGCCGTGGCGGCAGCCGCAGGCCCTGCACCGCACGCTGCATCGCCAGCAGCGTGGCCTGCAGGATGTTCAGGCGGTCGATCTCGTCGACGCTGGCCTCGGCGACACAACATGCCAGCGCCTTGGCGCGGATCTCGTCGAACAGCCGCTCGCGCGTGACCGGCCCCAGGCGCTTCGAGTCGGCGAGCCCGGCGATCGGCTGCAGCTCGTCGAGGATCACCGCGGCGGCCACGACCGGGCCGGCCAACGGGCCGCGACCGGCCTCGTCGACGCCGGCGACCAACCCGAGGCAGTCCTGCCGCGCCAGCAGCGCCCGCCAGCGCCTTGGCAGCGTCGCGGCGCGGCGATCAGCGGCCGAGGAGCGTCGCGATGGCATCGGTGGCGGCGCGCGCGGTGCCGCGGCGCAGTTGCTGGTGCAAGTCGGTGAATCGCGCGTGCAGCGCCAGCATGCGCGGCGGGTCGTCGAGCCAGCGGCCGACCTCGCGCGCCAGCGCCTCGGGGCTGGCCGCGCGCTGCAGCAGCTCGGGGACGACGAAGTCCTGGCACAGGATGTTCGGCAGGCCGACCCAGGGCTGGTAGCGCATGCGGTTCATGATCTGCCAGCTCAGCTCGTTCATGTGGTATGCGATGACCATCGGCCGCTTGAACAGCATCGCCTCGAGCGTGGCGGTGCCGCTGGCGATCAGGGTGACGTCGCACGCGGCCAGCGCCTCGTGCGAGCGGCCGTCGACCAGCACCAGCGGCAGGTCGTGGCCCGCCGCCATGGCCTCGAGGCGCATGCGCTGCCCCGGCGCGGCCGGCATGACGAAGCGAAGCCGCGGGCGCTCGCGCAGCAGCAGCCGTGCCGCGGCGATGAATCGCGGTGCGAGGTGCGCGACCTCGCCGCTGCGGCTGCCGGGCAGCAGCGCGACCACGGGGTCGCCGTCGGGCAGCCCCAGCGCGGCGCGTGCCGCGGCGGTCGGCGGGTCGAGCGGGATCACGTCGGCCAGCGGGTGGCCCACGTACGTCGCCGCGACACCGTGACGCTCGAGCAGCGCCGGCTCGAACGGGAACAGGCACAGCACGTGGTCGACACTGGCCGCCAGCCGCGCGGCACGCCCGCCGCGCCAGGCCCAGATCGAGGGGCAGACGAAGTGCACGGTGCGCACCCCGCCGGACTTCAGCCGCGCCTCGAGGCCGAGGTTGAAGTCGGGCGCGTCGACGCCGACGAACAGGTCCGGACGTTCGGCGAGCAGCCGCGTGCCGAGTTCGCGCCGCAGCGCCCACAGCGCACGGTAGTGGCGCAACGCCTCGGCGTAGCCGTGCACGGCCAGGCGCTCGCAAGGCCACCAGGCGTCGAACCCCTGCGCCGCCATCTTCGGGCCGCCGACGCCGGCGGCGCGCAGATCGGGCCAGCGTGCTCTCAGCGCCGCGAGCAGGTGCGACGCAAGCAGGTCGCCCGATGCCTCGCCGGCGACCATCGCCAACCGGGGTGCACCGTCGTCCATGCGCCTTCGCAACCGTCAGGGGGTGACGTCGTCAGCGCGCGACGCGCACCCGTCGGACCACCGGCCTTCGGGCGATCGCTGCGGCTGCGGCATCACCGTCCCGCTGCCAATGTCCCCTCGAGGGGCACCGCAGGCGCTGTGCAGGTGGGCCATTCAGCGGGCGATGCCGCGGTGGGCGCCGGCGAGGAAGTCCAGCATCAGCGCGACGTCGGCGGCAGCCTCGGGCACCGATGCCGACATCGCGGCGATCTCCGCGCGCGCCTGCTCGAGCGTCTTGCCTTGCCGGTACAGCAGCCGGTGCATCTGCTTGACCGCGCCGATGCGTGCGGCGCTGAAGCCGCGCCGGCGCAACCCCTCGGCGTTGAAGCCGCGCACCGCGAGCGGGTTGCCGTCGACCAGCATGTACGGTGGCACGTCCTGCGTGACGGCGCTGGCGAACCCGACCATCACGTGCGCGCCGATCTTGCAGAACTGGTGCACGCCGGTCAGTCCTCCGACGATGGCCCAGTCGCCCAGGTGCACGTGGCCGGCCAGCGTGGCGTTGTTCGCCAGGATCGTGTGGCTGCCGACCTGGCAGTCGTGCGCCAGGTGCACGTAGGCCATGATCCAGTTGTCGTCACCCAGCCGCGTCACGCCCGCGTCCTGCGCGGTGCCGCAGTTGAAGGTGCAGAACTCGCGAACCGTGTTGCCGTCGCCGATCTCGAGCGCGGTCGGCTCGCCGGCGTACTTCTTGTCCTGCGGTGCAGCGCCGAGCGAGCAGAACTGGAAGATGCGGTTGTCGCGCCCGATCGTCGTGCGGCCCTCGATCACGCAGTGTGCGCCGACCCGGGTGCCGGCGCCGATGCGCACCCGCTCGCCGACCAGCGTGTAGGCGCCGATCTCGACCGAGTCGTCGAGCTCGGCGTCGGGGTCGACGAGGGCCGTCGGGTGGATGCGCGCCATCGCGGCCTCACGCGCTGCGGCGCATCGTGCACATCAGCTCGGCCTCGACGGCGACCTCGTCGCCCACGCGCGCCTGCGCGCCGTACTTGAAGATGCCCTGGCGGTGGCGCTGCAGCGTGACGTCGAGCAGCAGTTGGTCGCCCGGCTCGACGACGCGCTTGAAGCGCGCCGCGTCGATGCCGGCGAAGTAGAACAGCGTCTTTTCGTCGAGGTCGACGCCGAGCGTGTCGAACGACAGCAGCGCGCTGGCCTGCGCGAGCGCCTCGAGCATCAGCACGCCGGGCATCACGGGCCGCGACGGGAAGTGGCCGACGAAGTACGGCTCGTTGATGGTGACGTTCTTCAGCGCCAGCAGCCGCCGCCCGGGGTCGACCTCGAGCACGCGGTCGACCATGATGAACGGGTACCGGTGCGGCAGCTTCTTCAGGATCTGGTGGATGTCCATCGTCGGGGCGGCGCGCGCTGCGCGCTCCTAGGCCGGGTTGGTGGGGGGCTTCTCAAGCGCGCGCACGCGCTCGCGCAGGCGGTACAGCTGGCGCAGCGTCGCCGCGTTCTTCTCCCACGAGGCATTGTCGTCGAGCGGGAACACCCCGGTGTACTGGCCCGGCCGCAGGATCGAGCGGCTGACGAAGCTGCCGGCCGAGATGTGCACGTGGTCGGCGATCTCGAGGTGGCCGGCGATCATCGCGGCGCCGCCGATCGTGCAGTGCGCGCCGATCCTCGCGCTGCCCGCGACGCCGACGCAGCCGGCCATCGCGGTGTGCGCGCCGACGTGCACGTTGTGCGCGATCTGGATCAGGTTGTCGAGCTTCACGCCGTCCTCGATCACGGTGTCGTCGAGCGCGCCGCGGTCGATGCAGGTGTTG
>CAZUBF010000036.1:0-15095 GCA_964618555.1 uncultured Azohydromonas sp. | reverse complement strand
GCGCCGATCTCGACGTCGTCGCCGATGCGCACCGCGCCGAGCTGCTCGATCTTCACCCACCGCCCGTCGTCGGGCGCAAAGCCGAAGCCGTCGCTGCCGATCACCGCCCCGCTGTGCACGACGCAGCGCTCGCCGAGGCGGCAGCCGTCGCCGACCACGACGCGCGGCGCCAGCCGCGTGTGCGCGCCGATCACTGCGCCGCGCCCGACGAGGCACTGTGCACCGACGATCGCGCCTGCGCCGATCTCTGCGCTCTCACCGACGCAGGCCAGCGCGCCGACCGACGCACCCGGGTGCACGCGGCAGCCGTGCTCCAGCACCGCGCTGGGGTGCACGCCGGGCGTCGGCGCGGGGCGCGTGCGCGCCGCCCACCACTGCGTCAGGCGCGCGAAGTACAGGTACGGGTCGGCGGTGGCGATGGTGGCCACGCCCGACGCCACCCGGTCACGCAGCGCCGGGGTGACGATCACGCAGGCCGCGCGGGTGTCGGCCAGCTGCGCGCGGTAGCGCGGGTTGGCGAGGAATCCGATCGACGCGCCGTCGGCGCTGGCCAGCGGGGCGATGCGCTCGACGCGCCGGTCGGCATCGCCGGCCAGCTCGCCGCCGAGCGCGGCGACGATCTCGCCGAGCGAGGCCGGGTTCACTTGCCGTTGTTCAGCGCGTCGATCACGCGCTTGGTGATGTCCACGCGCGGGCTGGCGAACACGACCTCCTGGACGATCAGGTCGTACTTCTCCTGGTCGAAGATCTGCTTGACGGCTCGGTTGGCGCGGTCGAGCACCTGCGCCAGTTCCTCGTTCTTGCGCTGCGTCAGATCCTCCTGGAACTCTCGGCGCTTGCGCTGGAACTCGCGGTCCTGCTCGACGAGCTCGCGCTGGCGGCGGCTTCGCTCGCTCTCGGCCAGCGTCGGCGCGTCGCGGTCGAGACGCTCCGATGCGGCCTTCAGACGCGCGGCCAAGTCGGCAAGCTCCTTCTCGCGTTTGCCGAACTCGGACTCGAGCTTGGCCTGGGCCGCCTTCGCCGGCTGCGCGTCACGCAGCACGCGCTGCAGGTCGACGTAGCCGATCTTCAGGTCCTGCGCCTGCGCGAGGCCGCCCGCCAGCGCCAGCACGACGGCGGCGGCAGCCGGCTTCCACTTCCTCGAGTTCATCAAAACGCGGTCCCGACCTGGAATTGAAACTTCTGGATTCTATCGTTCGCTTCCTTGCGGATCGGCGTGCCGTAGCTCAGCTTGAGCGGGCCGATCGGCGACAGCCAGCTCAGGCCGATGCCCGCCGAGGCGCGCAGCGAGCCGGCGCTGACCTTCTCGTCCTCGCCCCACACGTTGCCGACGTCGGTGAACGCGAACATCCGCAGCGTCTTGTCGGTGCCCGATCCCGGCACCGGAACGTAGAGCTCCGCGTTGAGGTTGATCCGTTTCGGCCCGCCGATGTAGGTGCCCGTGACGTCGACCGGGCCGAGCGAGGCCTGGTCGAACGCGCGCACCGAACCGAGGCCGCCGCCGAAGTAGTTCTTGAAGAACGGGTAGGTGCGGTCGTTGAGCGAGCGGCCGTAGCCGATCTCGCCGTTCAGCCCCAGCGTGTAGGCACCGCCAAGCGGGATGTACTGCTGCAGTTGCAGGTTCGCGCGCGCGTACTGCGCGTTGCCCCCGACGCCCCACTCGAGGTTGATGCGCGAGTAGCGCCCCCGGGTGGGCACCAGCGCGCTGTCGCGGCCGTCGCGCGCCCAACCCAGCGTCAGCGGGAACGACGTGGCGGTGTCGCCGTACTCCTCGCGGTACAGGTACCAGTTGTTCGGCAGGCCGGTGCTGCCCTTGATGCGCGTGCTCTCCACGCCGAGACCGAAGAAGACGGTGTCGAAATCGGAGAACGGCACGCCGAAGCGCACCACGACGCCCGGCGTGACCAGGCTGTAGGTGTCGCCCTGGCTGTTGATCGGGCGCGTCGTGCGGTAGTACAGGTCCAGGTAGCGCGACACGCCGTCGACCGTGAAGTACGGATCGACGCTGGAAAGCACGAAACTGCGGTTGTACTTGCTGGTGTTGAGCTCGACGCCGAGGTAGTTGCCGGTCCCGAAGATGTTCTCCTGGCGCACCGACGCGGTCAGCGACAGCTTCTCGGCGCTCGAGTAGCCCGCGCCGAGCAGCAGGTTGCCGGTGGGCTTCTCGGTGACCTTGAGCGTCAGGTCGACCTGGTCGGGGGCGCCGGGAACCTCCTCGGTGTCGACGGCGACCTCGGTGAAGAAGCCGAGCCGGTCGACGCGGTCGCGCGACAGCTTGATGCGTGCGCCGTCGTACCAGGCCGACTCGAACTGGCGGAACTCGCGGCGGATCACCTCGTCGCGCGTGCGCAGGTTGCCGGCGACGTTGATGCGGCGCACGTACACGCGCCGCTGAGGCAGCGCCACGAACACCACCTCGACCTGCCCGCGCTCGCGGTCGATCACCGGGTTCGGCTCGACGCGCGCGAACGCGTAGCCGTACAGGCCGAAGCGCTCGCCGAACAGGCGCACCGTGTCGGCCACGTCCTGCGCGCGGTACGGCGCGCCGGGCTCGACGCGCACCAGCGACTTGAACTCGTCGACCCTGCCGAGATACTCGCCCTCGAGGCGCACGCCGGTGACGACGAACCGCTGGCCCTCGCGCACCGAGATCGTGATCGCGATGTGCTGCTTGTCGGGCGAGATCGTGACCTGCGCCGACTCGACCGTGAAGTCGAGGTAGCCGCGGTTGGTGTAATAGGCGCGCAGCGTCTCGAGGTCGGCATTGAGCTTGGCGCGGGAATAGCGGTCGCTCTTGGTGTACCAGGTCAGCCAGCCGCTGGTGGTCTGCTCGAACAGGCCGAGCAGCGTGCGCTCGGGGAACACGGTGTTGCCGACGATGCGGATCTCGCCGATGCGCGCCGCATCGCCCTCGACCACCGTGAAGGTCACGTTGACGCGGTTGCGCTCGATCGGCGTCACCGTGGTCACGACCTCGGCGCCGTACAGGCTGCGCGACAGGTACTGGCGTTTGATCTCCTGCTCGGCGCGATCGACCAGCGCCTTGTCGAACGGCAGGCCTTCGCCGATGCCGGCGTCGCGCAGCGCCTTGGTGATGGTGTCGCTCTCGAACTCCTTCATGCCGACGAAGCCGACCGCAGCGATGACCGGGCGCTCCTCGACGACGACGATCACGACGTCGCCATCGACCTCGAGGCGCACGTCGTTGAACAGTCCGGTGGCGAACAACGCCCGCAGGGCGGTCGAGCCCTTGGCGTCGTCGTAGGTGTCACCGACGCGAAACGGCAGCGACGCGAACACCGTGCCCGGATCGGTGCGCTGCAGGCCCTCGATGCGGATGTCCTTGAGCACGAAGGGTTCGACGGCCCAGGCGGGCACCGCGGCGGCCACGGCCACCGACGCGACACAGGCGGCCACTGGGCGCACGAGGCCCATTGAGCAGGGGAATGGCATCGGGCAGGAAGGAATCAGTGCAGGCCGAGCAGGCGGGCCACGTCGTTGGACAACGCGAGCGACATCAACAGCAGCAGGACCAGCGCGCCGGCGCGCTGCAGCCACTGGAGCCAGGCCTCAGAGACCGGACGTCCGGTCACGCCCTCCCACAAATAATACATGAGGTGCCCGCCGTCGAGCATCGGCAGCGGCAGCAGGTTGAGCACGCCCAGGCTCACGCTGACCAGCGCCAGGAAGCCCAGGTAGTACGCGAGCCCCTGGTGCACCGACTGTCCCGCGTAGTCGGCGATCGTCAGCGGCCCCGACAGGTTCTTCAGCGACGCCTCGCCGACGAGCATGCGCCCCAGCATCTTCAGCGTCAGCGTCGACACCTCCCAGGTGCGCGTCGCGCCGTGCACCAGCCCTTCCAGCGGGCCGTAGCGCACCTCCACCATCTCGGGCGGCGGCCCGATGAACGCGTCGATGCGCGCCGCGGGCGGGTCGACGTCGGTGGCCACGCGCGGCTTCACCTCGAGCGTCAGCACGCGGGCGTCGCGTTCGACGTCCCACTGCATCACCCGGGTGTCGCCGTCGCGCAGCGCGGCGAGGATGCGCTCGCGCAGTGCCGCCGCGTCGGCGATCGGTGCGCCGTCGACGCGCAGCACGCGGTCGCCGGCGCGCAGGCCGGCGCGCTCGGCCGGCCCGCCGGTGCGCACCTCGCCCATCACGGCCTCGCTGAACGCCGAGGCGAGCCCGATGCGGCGCATCAGCGTCGGGTCCACGTCGCGCACGCCCAGCGCCGCCAGTTCGAGCCGCGCGACGCGAGTGCCACGGCCGTCGCGGTCGCCGACGCGCAGGTGCACGTCCTCGCCGCGCAGCGCGGCCTGCGTGACCTGCCAGCGCAGGTCGGTCAGCGAGCGCACCGGCTGCCACCGCTCGCCGTCGGCCGACCACTCGCTGACCCAGTCGCCGGCTTGCAGCCCGGCGCGCTCGGCGGCGCTCAGCGCCGCCGGTGAGGCCAGCACGGCGCGCGGCTCCTCGACGCCGATCCAGTGCGCACCGGCGTACAGCAGCACCGCCAGCAGCAGGTTGGCCGCCGGTCCGGCGGCGACAATCGCGGTGCGCTGATGCAGCGGTTTGCGGTTGAACGCCTGGTCGCGTTCGTGCGGGGCCACCGGACCTTCGCGCTCGTCGAGCATGCGCACGTAGCCCCCCAGCGGCAGCGCGCCGATCACGAACTCGGTGCTCTGGGGGCTGCGCTGCCGGCGCCAGATCGCGCGGCCGAAGCCCACCGAGAAGCGCAGCACCTTGACCCCGCAAGCACGGGCCACGCGGTAGTGCCCCCACTCGTGCACCACGATCAGGATGCCCAGCGTCAGCAGGAAGGCGAGGACGGTGGTCACCGGGCACGCTCCTTCACGCGTTCGCGCGCCACGCGGCGCGCACGTTCGTCGAGCGCCAGCACGTCGTCGAGGCCCGGCTCGCTCGGCAGGTCGGGGCTCACGCGCTCGACGACGTCGGCGTTGATGTCGTGGATCGCGGTGAACGTGATCTTGCCGGCGAGGAACGCCGCCACGGCCTCCTCGTTGGCGGCGTTGAGCACCGCTGCGCCGCCCTCCGGGCCGCGCAGCGCGTCCCAGGCGAGGAACAACGACGGAAAGCGGCGCGGGTCGGGCGCCTCGAAGGTCAGTGCCGCCAGCCGCGTCAGGTCGAGCGGTGCGGCGCCGGACTCGATGCGCTGCGGATGCGCCAGGCCGACGGCGATCGGCACGCGCATGTCGGGCGTGCCCATCTGCGCGAGCACCGAGCGGTCGCGGGTGACGACCATCGAGTGCACGATGCTTTGCGGGTGGATCAGCACACGCACCTGTTCGGGCGCCAGGTCGAACAGCCAGCGCGCCTCGATGACCTCGAGCGCCTTGTTCATCATCGTCGCCGAGTCGACCGAGATCTTTCGCCCCATGACCCAGGTCGGGTGCGCGCACGCTTCGTCGGGGGTCACGCCGTGCAGGCTGGCCGGGTCGCGACCGCGGAACGGCCCACCCGACGCGGTGAGCACGATGTGGTCGATGAACCGCGGCCAGCGCGCACGGTCCTCGGGCAGGCACTGGAAGATCGCCGAGTGCTCGCTGTCGATGGGCAGCAGCGTGGCGCCGCCGGCGCGCACCGCGTCGACGAACAGCGCGCCACCGACCACCAGGGCCTCCTTGTTGGCCAGCAGCAGCCGCTTGCCGGCGCGCGCGGCGGCCAGGCAAGGCTCGAGGCCGGCGGCGCCGACGATGGCCGCCATCACGACGTCGACCTCGGGGTGCGCCGCCAGCTCGACGAGTGCACGCGCGCCGCAGTGCACCTGGGTGTCGACCCGCCGCTCGCGCAGCCGCTCGCGCAGCTGCGTCGCGCCGGCGTCGTCGGCGACCACCGCATGGCGCGGGCGGTGGAGCAGGCACTGATCGGCCAGCGCCTCGACGCGCGCGTGTGCGCTCAGGGCGAAGACCTCGAAACGCTCGGGGTGGCGAGCGGCCACGTCGAGCGTGTTCACGCCGATCGAGCCGGTCGACCCCAGGATGCACAGGCGTTGTCTCGACATCGACATCAGTATCGGGCACCGCGGCCCGGCGCTGCGCCGCGCTGGGGTTCGACCCGGCTCAGAGCCGGGTCAGGCTCCACAGCGCCAGCGCGATCGGGAACACCGGCAACAGCGCGTCGACGCGGTCGAGCACGCCGCCGTGGCCGGGCAGCAGCGCGCTGCTGTCCTTCGCGCCGGCGGCACGCTTGACCAGCGACTCGACGAGGTCGCCGACCACGCTCATCGCCGCGAGCACGCCGCAGCCCAGCAGCAGCGCGAGCGCGCCGCCGGCGGCGAACAGTTCGCTGTACAGGCTCGGCGTCAGCGACCAGCGCCGGTCGACCCACAACCACGCCAGCGCCAGCAGCAGCACGCCGGCCAGCCCGCTGTAGACACCCTCCCAGCTCTTGCCGGGGCTGATCGACGGCGCCAGCTTGCGACGGCCGAAACGCCGCCCGCCGAAGTAGGCGGCGATGTCGGCGACCCACACCAGGCAGAACACCGACAGCACGAAGTTCAGACCGATTCCGCGCGCCTGCCCGATGGCCAGCCACGCCACCCACAGGCCAACCACGCCGATGCCCCAGCGAAGCGCTCGCGGCAGGTGCGGCCAGCCCGCCGGGCCGGCGCGCAGCGCCACGGCCGCGCCGACGAACCAGATCAGCGCGGCGGCCCACCACAGCGCGGCCGGCGTGCGCCCGATCCAGCCCGCGGCCAGCGTGACGGCGCAGGCCGCCGCCACCGCACCGCCGCTCAGCCATGCCCCCCACGACCCCACGCCGTTGAGCCGAGCCCACTCCCAGGCCGCTGCAGCGATCAGCACCAGCGTGAGCAGCGCGAACGGCAGCGCCTGCCGCGCCACCAGGGCGGGAATCAGCAGCGCGAGCAGCAGCACGGCCGTGACGACGCGCTGCCCGAGCATCAGGCGTCGGCCGCGGCGACCGGCTCCGGGGTCAGCGCGCCGAAGCGGCGCTCGCGGCGTGCGTACTCGAGCAGCGCGGCGTCGAAGTCGGCCTCGCCGAACTCGGGCCACAGGCGGTCGCTGAAGTGCAGTTCCGAGTACGCGGCCTGCCACAGCAGGAAGTTGCTGATGCGCTGTTCGCCGCCGGTGCGGATGAACAGGTCCGGGTCGGGAGCGAAGTTCATCGCCATGTGGCGGGAGATCAGCGCCTCGTCGACCTGCACCGCGGGCACGCCGGCGTCGACGATGCGCCGGCACGCCTGCGCGATGTCCCAGCGTCCGCCGTAATTGAACGCCACGGACAGCGTGATGCGCTCGCAGTACGCCGTCTGCGCCTCGGCGCGCTCGCAGGCGCGGCGCACGTCGTCGGCGATGCCGCTGCGGTCACCGACGACGCGCACACGCACGCCTTCGCGCTCGAGCTGCGGCACGTGGCGCTGCACGGCGACCAGCACCAGCCGCATCAGGCTCGACACCTCGTCGCCGGGGCGGTTCCAGTTCTCCGACGAGAACGCGAACACGGTCAGGAACGCGATGCCGCGATCTGCGGCCACGCGCACCACGCGCATCAGCGCGTCGACCCCGGCCTTGTGGCCGAAGGCGCGCGGCATGCCCCGTGCCTGCGCATAGCGCCCGTTGCCGTCCATCACGATGGCGACGTGGCGCGGCAGTCGATCTTTCGGCGGATTCTTCACGCGGTGCCGGGTGGAAGGGTGGGTGCCATGGCGGTGCTCACACCGCCATGATCTCGCCTTCCTTGGCGGTGACGAGCTTGTCGATCTCGACGACCATGCGGTCGGTCAGGCGCTGCATTTCGTCGAGCAGACGGCGCTCGTCGTCCTCGCCGATGGCCTTGTCCTTGAGCAGGCGCTTCGCGTGTTCGTTGGCGTCGCGGCGCAGGTTGCGCACCGCGACCTTGGCCTCCTCGCCGGCGTGGCGCGCGACCTTGGTCAGCTCCTTGCGGCGTTCCTCGGTCAGGGGCGGCATCGGCACGCGCAGCAGGTCGCCCTGCGCCGACGGGTTCAGGCCCAGGTCGCTCTCGCGGATCGCCTTCTCGATCTTCGCGCCCATGCCCTTCTCCCACGGCTGCACGCTGATCGTGCGCGCGTCGAGCAGGCTGACGTTGGCCACCTGGCTGATCGGCACCATCGAACCGTAATACTCGACGTGCACCTGGTCGAGCAGACCAGGGTGGGCGCGGCCGGTGCGGATCTTCTGCAGTTCGGCGCGCAGTGCGTCGATTGACTTGGCCATCTTCTGCTCGGCGGTCTTGCGGATCTCGGCGGGGGAGCTCATCTCGTCACTCTCCGGTCACACGTGCACCAGGGTGCCCTCGTCGTCGCCGAGCACGACGCGCTTGAGCGCGCCGGGCTTGAAGATCGAGAACACCTTGATCGGCAGCTTCTGGTCGCGGCACAGCGCGAACGCGGTGGCGTCCATCACCTGCAGGTTCCTGACGATCGCCTCGTCGAACGTGATGCGCGCGTAACGCGTCGCCGACGGGTCCCTGTTCGGGTCGGCGGTGTAGACCCCGTCGACCTTGGTCGCCTTGAGCACGATCTCGGCGCCGACCTCGGCGCCGCGCAGCGCCGCCGCGGTGTCGGTGGTGAAGAAGGGGTTGCCGGTGCCGGCGGCGAACACCACCACCTTGCCCTCCTCGAGGTACTGCAGCGCCTTGGGCCGCACGTACGGCTCGACGACCTGCTCGATCGCGATCGCGCTCATCACGCGTGCGGTCATGCCCTCCTGGCGCATCGTGTCGGCCAGCGCCAGCGAGTTCATCACGGTGTCCATGCCCACCGAGCCGCCGGCCACGCCGCGGAAGATGTTGCCGCCGCCGATGACCACCGCGACTTCGCAGCCGAGCCGGGTCACGTCCTGCACCTCGCGCACGATGCGCACGATCGTCGCGCGGTTGATGCCGTAGGCGTCGTCGCCCATCAGGGCCTCGCCCGACAGCTTCAGCAGGATGCGCTTGTAGGCCGGCATGCGGCGCCCTCGCTCGTGAAACGGCGGCTAGTGTAAGGCTCGGCCCGTCACTGGCCCTTGGCCGCGGCGACCTGCGCGGCCACCTCGGCGGCGAAGTCGTCGGCCCGCTTCTCGATGCCTTCGCCGACGACGTACAGCGTGAAGCCCTTCACCGTGGTCTTCTTGTCCTTGAGCATCGCGCCCACCGTCTGCTTGCCGTCGGCGGCCTTGACGAACACCTGGTCGAGCAGCGAGACCTCCTTGAGGAACTTCTGCACCGAGCCCTCGACCATCTTGGCGACGATCTCGGCCGGCTTGCCGCTTTCGGCGGCCTTCTCGGCGGCGATCCTGCGCTCCTTGTCGACCAGTTCGGCGGGCACCTCGGCGGCCGACAGCGCCGCCGGCTTCATCGCCGCGACGTGCATGGCGACGTCCTTCGCCGCGACCGGGTCGCCGTCGAACTCGACGACCACGCCGATGCGCGTTCCGTGCAGGTAGTGCGCCAGCGCACCGCCGCCGGCGTAGCGCCGGAAGCGGCGAATCGACATGTTCTCGCCGATCTTGCCGATCAGGCCCTTGCGCACGTCCTCGACGGTCGGGCCGAAACTGTCCTGCGACAGCGGCAGCGCCGACAGCGCGGCGACGTCGGCCGGGGCGTGGCGCGCCACCAGCTCGGCGCAGGCCTTCGCGAAAGCCAGGAACGACTCGTTCTTCGACACGAAGTCGGTTTCGCAGTTGACCTCGACGAGCGCGCCGGTGGCGCCGTCGACCGACGCGGCGACCACACCCTCGGCCGTGACGCGTGCCGCGGCCTTGCCGGCCTTGCTGCCCAGCTTGACACGCAGGATCTCCTCGGCGCGGGCCATGTCGCCGTCGGCCTCGGTCAGGGCCTTCTTGCACTCCATCATCGGCGCGTCGGTCTTGGCGCGCAGTTCGGCGACCATGCTGGCGGTGATTGCGGGCATCTCAATGGGCTCCCATGTATGCGAAGGGGGCTCGCCGCCCCCTCGTGAATCGGGTTGGGAGGCGCGACGGCGCCTCCCGGCTGCGGCCGGCTCAGGCGTCTTCGCTGACCTCGACGAACTCGTCGCCGCCGGACACGGCCTGCACGATCTCGTTGGACGCGTTGGCCTTGCCCTCGAGCACCGCGTCGGCGACGGCGCGCGCGTACAGCGCCACTGCCTTGGCCGAGTCGTCGTTGCCCGGAATCACGTAGTCGATGCCGTTCGGCGAGTGGTTGGTGTCGACGACCGCAACCACCGGAATGCCCAGCTTCTTGGCCTCGGCCACCGCGATCTTGTGGTAGCCGACGTCGATGACGAACATCGCGTCGGGCAGCGCGTTCATGTCCTGGATCCCGCCGATGTCCTTCTCCAGCTTGGACAGCTCGCGCTGGAACAGCAGGCCTTCCTTCTTCGTCATCTGCTCGGTGCCGGCCTCGACCTGCGCCTGCATGTCCTTGAGCTTCTTCAGCGAGCCCTTGACGGTCTTGAAGTTGGTCAGCATGCCGCCGAGCCAGCGCTGGTCGACGAAGGGCATGCCGCAGCGCTGCGCCTCCTGCGCGACGACGTCGCGAGCCTGGCGCTTGGTGCCCACCATCAGGATCGTGCCGCGACGGCTCGCGAGCTGGCGCACGAACTTCAACGCGTCCTCGAACAGAGGCTGCGTCTTCTCGAGGTTGATGATGTGGATCTTGTTGCGATGGCCGTAAATGAACGGGGCCATCTTGGGATTCCAGAAGCGTGTCTGGTGTCCGAAATGGACACCCGCTTCCAGCATTTCGCGCATGCTGACGGTCATGAGAAGCTCCGAAGGTTGTGTCTAGAATCCGGCGCTGATCGCAACCCTGTGCAACATGGGTTGCGACACCTTTCGGCCGCCGGACTCGCGAATGGTTTGCCGGGCACTGACGTGACACGGGCTGACTTGCGGTTGGCCCGGGGCAAACCCGCGAATTGTAGCACTCCATGTCATACGCTCTCGATCGCCCCCCTGTGGGCGCGCCGCCGCGGCGCGCCGTACCGACGACAGCGATCGACGTGGCGGGACAGCGCTGATGCGCGTGGCCGTGATCGGCGCCGGCATCGTCGGCGTCACGACCGCGTTCGAGCTGGCGCGCGACGGGCACGAGGTCACCGTGTTCGAGCGTCGCAGCAGCGTCGCCGAAGAAACCAGCTTCGCCAATGCCGGCGTCGTCGCGCCCGGTTACGTCACGCCGTGGGCGGCGCCGGGCATGCCTGCCAAGGTGCTGCGCCACCTGCTGCAGCGCCACGCCCCGGTGCGCTTCGGCGGCTGGCCCGACGCCTCGATGCGGCGCTGGCTGGTGCGTTGGTGGCGCGAGTGCGCACCGGCGCGCTTCGCGCACAACCGCTCGCGCCTGCACCGGCTGGCTCTGTACAGCCAGCAGCGGCTGCACGCGCTGACGCACGAGCTCGGCCTCGACTACGAACAGTCGCGGGGCTACCTCGTGCTGCTGCGCAGCGCGCGCGAGATCGATGCGGCGCAGCCCGCGCTGTCGCTTCTCGGCGAGCTCGGCGTGCGCCACGCGGTGCTCGACCGCGCGGGCTGCCTGGATGTCGAGCCCGGGCTGAGCGCCGCCACCTCCCTGGCCGCCGGCATCCATCTGCCCGACGACGGCGTCGGCAACTGCCGCCAGTTCGCGCACCTGCTGCGCCAGCAGGCGCAGCGCGACGGGGTCAGCTGGCACTTCGGCTGCGAGGTGCTGCGAGTCGACCCCGGCGCCCCCAGGGCGCAGCTGCAGTTGCGCCGCATCGGCCCCGCCGGCCCCGGACCCGTGCAGACGCTGCACTTCGATGCCGTCGTGCTGTGCGCCGCGCTCGGCGCCTTGCCGCTGCTGGCGCGACTCGGGCTGGACCTGCCGATGGCCCCCGTGCACGGCTACTCGATCACCGCCGCGCTGCGCCACGTCGAAGGCCATCCCGGTCTGGGTCCCCGCTCGGCGCTGATGGACGAGCGTTACAAGGTCGCGATCAGCCGGCTCGGCGACCGCCTGCGAGTCGCCGGCAGCGCCGAGATCGGCGGCTCGCCCGAGCGCTGCAACGCCTCCGCGGTGGCGACGCTGCACCGCGTGCTGCACGACTGGTTTCCCGGCGCGACGCAGTCGGCGGCGGTGCGCCCGTGGAAGGCAGCGCGGCCGATGCTGCCCGACGGCCCGCCGGCCATCGGCGCCACTGGACTCGACGGGCTGTGGGTCAACCTCGGGCATGGGTCGAGCGGCTGGGCACTGGCGTGCGGCAGCGCTCGCGTCCTCGCCGACCGGCTCGCGGGCCGCACCGGGGACATCGACGCCGACGGATTCGATCCCTGCCGCTTCCGGCCGCGTCCGACACGGTCCGCGTGAGATCGCTCGCACGCGGCTTGCCCGCCGTGGGCCCATCGGCTAGCCTGCGCACGCCATGATCGCGATCGACGACGACTCGCCGACGCTGCCTCTGTTCGATGCCGCGGCGACGCGACGCGTCGAGCATCGTGCACTGGCGCGCGTGCCGCCCGGCACCCTGGTGCAACGTGCCGGGCTGGCGCTGGCCAAGCTTGCGCTGGCGCTGCGCCCCGACGCGCGGCATGTCTGGGTGCTCGCCGGCCCTGGCAACAACGGCGCCGATGGGCTCGACGCCGCCGCCCGTCTTCGGGCAGCCGGCCTTCGCGTGAGCGCCTCGGTGCTCGCCGACCCCAAGCGCCGGGGAACGGACGCGCACGCCGCGCAGCAACGTGCCCAGCAGGCCGGCGTCGACATCACCGAAGGCGTTGCGACCAGCGCACCGCCCTGTGACCTGGCGATCGATGCGCTGCTGGGCATCGGCCTGGCGCGTGCCCCCGAAGGCAAGATGGCCGCGGCGATCGGCATGTTCAACGCGACGCCGGCGCTGCGGCTCGCGGTCGACCTGCCCTCCGGCCTCGACGCCGACCGCGGTGTCGCCCCCGGTCCCGCCGTCGTGGCGACGCACACGCTGGCGATGCTGACGCTCAAGCCCGGGCTGTTCACCGCGGATGGACGCGACCACGCCGGAGCGGTCTGGCTGAGCGACCTCGGCGAACGCGACGACGAGGCGCCGCGCGCTTGGCTGGCCGCCGCGCGCCACCCCGTTGCCGCGCGGCGCCATGCGCTGCACAAGGGCAGCTTCGGCGACGTCGCGGTGATCGGCGGCGATCGCGGCATGGCCGGGGCGGCGTGGCTGGCGGCGCGCGCCGCCCTGGGCGCAGGCGCCGGTCGTGTCTACGTGAGCCTGCTCGACGTCGACGCGCCGTCGTGGCACGCGGCTTACCCCGAGTTGATGGCACGCTCCACGCTCTGGCGCGACGGACTGGCGTTGCTTCGCGAGGCCACCGTGGTGTGCGGCTGCGGCGGCGGCCACGCCGTCGCCGAAGCGCTGCCGCCGGTGCTGTCCACTGCGCGCCGGCTCGTTCTCGACGCCGACGCGTTGAACGCGATCGCGCGCGACGCCACGCAGCGCACGCTGCTGCGTCAGCGCGGCAGCCGCGAGGCGCCGACGGTGCTGACGCCGCACCCGCTCGAGGCGGCGCGCCTGCTGGGCTGCAGCGCGCACGACGTGCAGGCCGACCGGTTGGGCCACGCGCAGGCGCTGGCCGACGAGTTCGGCGCCGTCGTCGTGCTCAAGGGCTCGGGCAGCGTGACCGCAGCGCAGGGCTGCCTGCCGTGGGTCAACCGCACCGGCAACGCTGCGCTGGCCAGCGCCGGCACCGGCGACGTGCTGGCCGGCTGGCTGGCCGGCGGCCTCGCGGTGGCCGCGGCCGACCGCATCGACCAGGTGCAACGCGTGTGTGCGCAGGTCGTCGCCCGGCATGGCCACGCGGCCGATCTGCACGCCCGCCGCGATCCGTCGGGTCCCCTGCGCGCCGGCGCACTGCTCGAGGCGATGCCCCGGGCGGCCTGAGCGGGCGTGCGCGCTGCGACGGCGCGTCAGCGCCGCTTGCGCGCGGCGCCAGCCGCCGCGCGGGGCTTGCCGGCCGCCCCCGACGCGCCGGCCTTCGAGGTCCGGGAGCCGGTCGTCGCACCCCGGGCGACGCGCGCAGCGCTGCGCGCGGCGCGATCGCTGCGACGCACCTCCTCGAGCGCATCGCCAGCGCCGGCGTGTCCCCTCTCGCCGGCGCGACCGCGCGCCAGCAGTCGCTCGTCGTCGCCGTCGCGCACGAGGCGAAAGTCGATCCTGCGGCCGTCGAGATCGACGCGGCTGACCTGCACGCGCACGCGCGTACCGACGACGTAGCGCATGCCGGTGCGTTCGCCGCGCAGTTCCTGCCGCAGTTCGTCGAAGCGGTAGTACTCGCCGCCGAGTTCGGTGATGTGCACCAGCCCTTCGACGTACAAGGTGTCGAGCGTGACGAACAGACCGAATCCCGCGACCGCGCTGACGGTGCCGGCGAACTCCTCGCCGAGGTGGTCGCGCATGTAGCGGCACTTGAGCCAGGCCTCGACGTCGCGCGACGCCTCGTCGGCACGGCGTTCGTTCGCGCTGCAGTGCACGCCGGCGGCTTCCCAGCGCTCGGCCTCCTGCGTCGACGCCTGGGCCGCCTTTCGGCCGCGGCGCGCCTGGCCGGCGGCTTCGACGACCCCGGTGTCCAGGTGGTAGCGCTTGTGGCGCAGCAGCGCCTTGAGCACACGATGCACGAGCAGATCGGGGTAGCGACGGATCGGACTGGTGAAGTGCGCGTAAGCGTCGTAGGCCAGACCGAAGTGTCCGGCGTTGGCCGCGCTGTAGATCGCCTGCTGCATCGAGCGCAGCAGCATGGTGTGGATCTGCGCCGCGTCGGCGCGCTCGCGTGTGGCCGCGGCGATGGCCTGGAACTCGCCCGGCTTCGGCGCGTCGCTGAGCCCCAGGCCGATGCCCAGCGCGCGCAGGTAGTTCTGCAGCGTGGTGCGCTTCTCCGGCGTCGGGCCCTCGTGTACACGGTACAGCGAAGGATGCTCGGCGCGCGCGATGAAGTCGGCGGCGCAGACGTTGGCGGCGAGCATCGCCTCCTCGATCAGCCGATGCGCCTCGGTACGCACACGCGGCACGATCTTCTCGATGCGGCCCTGGTCGTCGCAGACGATCTGCGTCTCGGTCGTCTCGAAGTCGACCGCGCCACGCAGCGCACGTTGCCGCAAAAGGGCCCGGTAGGCCTCGTGAAGGTGCAGCAGGTGCGGCA
>CAZUBF010000035.1:25828-26194 GCA_964618555.1 uncultured Azohydromonas sp. | reverse complement strand
GCGCCCGGCAGCGGCGTGATCATGTGGCCGCCGGTCTCGGTCTGCCACCAGGTGTCGACGACGGGGCAGCGGCCGCCGCCGACGTTGGCGTGGTACCACTCCCAGGCGGCCGGGTTGATCGGCTCGCCGACGCTGCCCAGGATGCGCAGGCTCGACAGGTCGTAGCGCCTCGGGTGCACCGCCTCGTTGCCCTCGGCGGCCTTGATCAGCGAGCGGATCGCCGTCGGCGCGGTGTAGAACACCGTCACCTTGTGGTCCTGGATCATCTTCCAGAACCGGCCGGCGTCGGGCCAGGTCGGCACGCCCTCGAACACGATCTCGGTGCCGCCCAGCGCCAGCGGGCCGTAGGTGATGTAGGTGTGGCCG
>CAZUBF010000035.1:0-25736 GCA_964618555.1 uncultured Azohydromonas sp. | reverse complement strand
GTGCAGCAGGTAGCCGCCGGTGCTGTGCTGCACGCCCTTGGGCTTGCCGGTCGACCCCGACGTGTACAGCAGGAACAGCGGGTGCTCGGCATCGACCCACTCGGGTTCGCACTGGTCGCTGGCGGCGGCCAGCAGGTCGTGCAGCCACAGATCGCGCCCGTCCTGCCACGCCACCTGGCCGCCGGTGCGTCGGTAGACGATCACGTCGCGGATCGTGTCGCAGCCGCCCATGCCCAGCGCCTCGTCGACGATGGCCTTCAGCGGCAGCGCCTTGCCGCCACGCTTCTGCTCGTCGGCAGTGATCACCATCACCGCGCCGGCGTCCTGGATGCGGTCGCGCAGCGCCTGCGCCGAGAAGCCGCCGAACACCACGGAGTGCGTCGCGCCGATGCGCGCGCAGGCCTGCATCGCGGCCACGCCCTCGACCGACATCGGCAGGTAGATCACGACGCGATCGCCCTTCTTCACGCCGCGCGACTTCAGCGCGTTGGCGAAGCGGCTGACCAGCGCGAGCAGCTCGCGGTAGCTGACGCGGCGCACCGCACCGTCGTCGGCCTCGAAGATGATCGCCGTGCGCTCGCCCAGCCCGCGCTCGACGTTGCGGTCCAGGCAGTTGTACGACACGTTCAGCCGTCCGTCGGCGAACCACTTGAAGAACGGCCGCTGGCTCGCATCGAGCACCTGGGTGAACGGCTGGTGCCAGCTCAGCAACTCGCGCGCCTGCGCCGCCCAGAAGCCCTCGTAGTCGGCTTCGGACTGCTGCACCAGCTTGCGGTAGGCGTCCATGCCGCTGACATAGGCCCCCTCGACCAGGGCCGCCGGCGGGTCGTAGAGCTTGGTGTTTGCGCTGTCGCTCATCGCTGTCTCCAGGGTTGCCATCGAAGCCTTGCCGCCGGTGCGACGGCCCGCGGGGACTGTCGCCGCCACGGCTGACGAAGCCCTTACTCTACGTGGGTCGGCGTCGGCGTCCATCGGGGCTTGGCCCCAGCGGGCCGGCCGGCTCCGGCACGGCGGCGGCGCCCGACGCCCGCGCCCGCCGCAGGGCCACGGCCGCCTTGGCACAATCGCGCCCGCCTGCGGCCCCGCCGGGGGCCTTCTGCCCGAACTCCCGCCGTGAACACCGTCCGCACCGACACCTCCCCCCTGCGCAGCCGCCTCGGACTCTGGCTCGCGCGCCCTGCGGTGCAGCACGCGATCCTGGCGCTGATCATCGTCAACGCGGTGATCCTCGGGCTCGAGACCTCGCCGGCGCTGATGGCCGCCCACGGACCGCTGCTGGTGGCCTTGGACCAGGCGATCCTCGCGGTGTTCGTCGCCGAGATCGTCGCGCGCCTGGTCGCGCACCGCGGCGCGTTCTTCCGCGATCCGTGGAGCGTGTTCGACTTCGCCGTCGTCGCGATCGCGCTGGTGCCTGCCAGCGGCGCGTTCGCGGTGCTGCGCGCGCTTCGCGTGCTGCGGGTGCTGCGCGTGCTGACGATCGTGCCGTCGATGCGCCGCGTCGTCGGCGGGCTGCTGGCCGCGATCCCGGGCCTCGGGTCGATCGCCGCGGTGCTCGGGCTGATCTTCTACGTCTTCGGCGTGATCGCGACCAAGCTGTTCGGCGACTCGTTCCCCGACTGGTTCGGCACGCTCGGGCGATCGCTGTACACGCTGTTCCAGGTGATGACGCTGGAGAGCTGGTCGATGGGCATCTCGCGCCCGGTGATGGACACCTACCCGTACGCGTGGCTGTTCTTCATCCCGTTCATCCTGGTGGCCACGTTCACCATGCTCAACCTGTTCATCGGCATCATCGTCAGCGCGATGCAGAGCTTCACCGACGACGAGAAGGCGACCACGGTCGCCACCGTCGAGCGGGCGCGCGAGCACATCGAGGCCGACCTGCATGCGGAGGTGCGCGCGCTGCGCGACGAGATCGGGCAGCTGCGCGCGCTGCTGCGCGAACGCCTCGCCGACGCCGCGCGATGAACAGCGCGCTGATGTTCGCCGCCGGGCTGGTCGCGCTGGTGATCGGCGCCAACGCGCTGGTGCGCGGTGCGTCGAAGCTGGCGCTGACGTTCGGCATCTCGCCACTGGTCGTCGGCCTGACGATCGTCGCCTTCGGCACCAGCGCGCCGGAGATGGCGGTGTCGGTCGGCGCGGCGCTCGACGGGCAGACCGACATCGCGGTGGGCAACGTGGTGGGCAGCAACATCTTCAACGTGCTGTTCATCCTCGGCGCCAGCGCGGTGATCGCGCCGCTGGTCGTGCACGTCCAGCTGATCCGCCAGGAGGTGCCGATCATGATCGGCGCGTCGCTGGTGCTGCTGGTGCTGGTGCTCGACGGCAGGCTGTCGATGGCCGAGGGCGGGCTGCTGTTCGCGCTGCTGATCGCCTACACGGTGTTCCTGATCGTGCAGTCGCGGCGCGAGTCGCAGGCCGCCACCGGCGGGTTCGACCAGGAACTGCGGCCGCCGGTCGCCGGCGCCTGGGACTCGCGCTGGCCGGTGCAGGTCGGGCTGGTGGCGGTCGGCCTGGCGCTGCTGGTGGTCGGTGCCGACTGGCTGGTCGGCGCCGCCGTGGCCTTCGCCGGCGCGCTGGGCGTCAGCGACGTCGTGATCGGGCTGACGATCGTCGCCGCCGGCACCTCGCTGCCCGAGGTCGCCGCATCGCTGACGGCTGCAGTGAAGGGCGAGCGCGACATCGCGGTCGGCAACGTCGTCGGCAGCAACGTGTTCAACCTGCTCGGCTGCCTGGGGCTGGCGGCGCTGGCCTCGGGCGACGGGCTGGGCATGGCGGCGTCGGTGCTGAACTTCGACATCTGGGTCATGCTCGCCGTCATGCTCGCGTGCCTGCCGATCTTCCTGACCGGGCGCGAGATCGCGCGCTGGGAAGGCGCGCTGTTCCTCGCCTATTACGCCGCCTACGTCGGCTACCTGCTGCTGGCCGCGCAGCAGCACGACGCGCTGGGCGCCTACTCGACGGCGATGCTCAGCTTCGTGATCCCGCTGACCATCGTCACGCTGGTCGTCGCGACGTTCCGTCGCGCGAAGGTGGCCTGAGCGATGGCCGGCGCGGTGGCGTCGAGCCTGCCCGGCGCGCCGATGGGCGTGGCGGCGCGCGCCGGCTTCGTGCTGCTGCCCGCCGCCGCGCTGGCAGCCGTGCTGTGGCTGCTGACCCAGCACGACCTGCCGCTGGTGTGGCGTGCCGACTGGATCCCGGCGCTCGGCGTGGAGTTCGCGCTGCACGTCGACGGGTTGGCGGCGCTGATGCTGCTGATGATCACCGGGGTGGGCACCGCGGTGTTCGTCTACGCCGGCGGCTACCTCGCCGGCCACCCGCAGCAGCGGCGCCTGTACGTGCTGCTCGCGCTGTTCATGGTGGCGATGATCGGCTGCGTCACCGCCGACGACCTGATCGTGCTGTTCCTTTTCTGGGAGGCGACGAGCCTGATTTCGTTCCTGCTGGTGGGCTTCAACCACGAACAAGCGGGCAGCCGTCGATCGGCGCAGCAGGCGCTGATGGTCACCGGCACCGGCGGGCTGGCGCTGCTGGCCGGCTTCATCGTGCTCGCGCAGGCGATGGGCACGAGTTCGGTCAGCGAGATCGTCGCGCTGCTGCCCGGCATCGACCCGACGCCCGCACTGACGACGGCACTGCTGCTGATCCTCGTCGGCGCGTTCACCAAGAGTGCGCAGTTCCCGTTCCACTTCTGGCTGCCCAACGCGATGTCGGCGCCCACGCCGGTGTCGGCGTACCTGCACTCGGCGACGATGGTCAAGCTGGGCGTGTACCTGCTGGCGCGGCTCGACCCCGGGTTCGGCGACTGGGACCTGTGGGAGTGGTCGCTCAAGGGCGCCGGCTCGGTCACCGCGGCGTGGGGCATGGTGCTGGCGCTGCGCGAACGCGACCTCAAGCGCATCCTCGCCTGGTCGACGGTTGCCACGCTGGGCACGCTGGTGACGCTGGTCGGGCTCAAGGGCGACGGCGCGACGGTCGCGGTGGGTGCGCTGCTGCTCGCGCACGCGCTGTACAAGGCGCCGCTGTTCTTCGTCGCCGGCAACATCGACCACGGCACCGGCACGCGCGTGATCGACAAGCTCGGCAACCTGCGCCACGCGATGCCGTGGACCGCCGCGGCGGCGCTGCTGGCCGGCGCGTCGATGGCCGGCATACCGCTGTCGTTCGGCTACGTGGTCAAGGACGTCATCGGCGAGGTCAAGAGCGCCGACGACGTGTTCGCGTTCGCACGCGCGGCCAACACGGTGTTCGGCGCGATCGCGGTGGCGGTGGCCGGCGTGGCCGCGGTGCGCGTGTTCTGGCGCCACCCCGGCACGAACGAAACGCCCGAGGCGCACGAGGGCGGCGCCGCGCTGGTCGCGCCGCCGCTGGTGCTGGCGCTGGTGGGCATCGCCCTGGGCGTGTTCCCGTTCGTCGTGCAGGACCTGATCGCCGAGGCGTCGCTGGCGATGACACCCGACACCGAGGCGCTGGCGGTGAGCCTGTCTCTCGAACTCGGCCCGGCGCTGGGCTCGCTCGCGGTCACGCTGGCCATCGGTGCCGCGGTGTACCTGCTCTGGGATCCGCTGCACCGCGCCTTCGAGGGCGTCGCGCAGCGCACCGGGCGCGTCGGCATGGCCTCGCAGTACGAACGCTCCCTGCAGTGGATCCCGCGCATCGCCGCCGCCAGCACGCGCGCGCTGCAGAACGGGCGGCTGCCGTACTACACGGGCCTCGTCGTCGCCAGCGTGACGGCGGCGATCGCCGCGGCGCTGCTCGGCAACTGGGGCGCACTCGACCTGCCCGCCGTCGACCAACCGGGCACCGGCGCGAGCCTCGGCGTGTTCGGCGCGTGCCTGCTGATCTGCCTCGGCGCCGCGTTCGCCAGCGTGCTGCGCGACCGCCTGACGCTGCTGCTGGCGACGGGGCTGGTCGGCTACGGCAGCGCGGTGCTGTTCCTCTACACCGGCGCGCCCGACGTCGCGTTCACGCAGTTCACGGTCGAGACGGTGTTCGTGATCGTCGTCGCCGCGGTGCTGCTCAAGCTCAAGCGGCTGGGACGCCCGACCAGCGTTGCCGAGCCGGCACTGCGGCCGCTGGCGTTCCTCGTCGCCGCGGGGTTCGGCGGTGTCGTCACGCTGCTGCTGCTGGTGGCCACGGCCGGCACGTTCGACCCGGCGCTGTCGGGCTTCTTCGCCGAGGCCAGCGTGCCCGAGGCACACGGGCGCAACGTGGTCAACGTGATCCTGGTCGACTTCCGCGCACTCGACACGCTGGGCGAGATCAGCGTCGTGATGCTGTCGCTGCTGGCGGCGCTGCCGCTGCTGCAGGCGCTGCGCGGGCGCGGCCACGAGGGCGGGCGATGAACCGCAGGCTGGTGATCCTCGAGGTCGTCGCGGCGCCGCTGTACTGGCTGATCCTCGCCGCGTCGCTGTGGGTGCTGCTGCGCGGTCACAACGAGCCCGGGGGCGGCTTCATCGGCGGGCTCGTCGCGGTCAGCGCGTCGATCCTGTGGGCCGTGGCGCACGGCAGCGACGCGGCGGCGCGGCGGCTGCCGCTGGGCTCGCCGGTGGCGCTCGCGGCGGTCGGCGTCGCGCTGGGCGCACTGGCCGGCGTGCCGGCGCTGCTGGCCGGCGACGCATTCCTCACGCACTGGTGGGGCACGCTGCCGGTGCTGGGCGTCAAGGTCTCGACGGTGCTGCTGTTCGACGTCGGCGTGTACCTGTGCGTGTGGGGCGCGCTCGCCGGCTATGCCCTGGCGCTGCTGGCGATCGACGACGACGAGCTCGACGCGGAGGCACGGCCGTGATCTGGGCCTTCGCGGCGACGGTGTGGGTGACGGTGACGGTGGGCGTGTACCTGGCGCTGTCGCGCGACGCGCTGCGCGTCGTGCTCGGGCTGGCGGTGCTCGGCAACGCGGCCAACCTGGTGCTGTTCGCCGCCGGTCGGCTCGGCTCCGCGCAGCCCGCCGTCGTGCCGCTCGGCGAGACCGCGCTCGGCGCGGCCGCGAACCCGCTGCCACAGGCGCTGGTGCTCACCGCCATCGTGATCGGCTTTGCGCTCGTGTGCTTCTGCCTGGTGCTGGTGCTGCGGCTGATCCGAGACGCCGGCTGCGACGACGCGCTCGAGCTGCGCCATGCCGAGCCGCGGCCGACCGACCCCGTCAAGCCGCCGCTGCCCGACGCCGCGACCGAGCCGCGGCTCGAAGCGGCGACCGTCGAGACGATCGGAGCCGACCGGCCATGACCGCGTTGGTGATCACCCCGGTGCTGGTGCCGCTGGCCACCGTCGTGCTGACGACGCTGGCCGGGCGCCGCCCGGCGGCGCAGCAGGCGCTGAGCTTCGCCGGCATCGCGGTGTTCCTGGCCTGCGCCGTCGCGTTGGTCGCGCTCGCCGCCGGCGACGAACCGGCGCGCGCCGCGTTCGGGGGCTGGGCGGCGCCTTACGGCATCGAGTTCCACGTCGACCGTACCGGCGCCGCGCTGGTGCTGATCACCGCGCTGATGGGCGCGGCGTCGCTGCTGTTCCTCGCCAGCGACGCCGACACGCAGCCGCGCCACCCGCTGCTGCTGCCGCTGGTGCACGGCGTGCTGGCCGGCGTCGGCGGCGCCTTCGCCACCGCCGACCTGTTCAACCTGTACGTCTGGTTCGAGGTCATGCTGATCTGCGCGCTCGGGCTGTTCGCGATCGGCGGGCGGCTCGACCAGCTCGACGGCACCTTCAAGTACCTGGCGCTGAACCTGTTCGGCACGCTGCTGCTGCTGGTCGCAGTCGGCGCCGTCTACGCCGCCAGCGGGCACCTGAACTACGGGGCGCTGGCACAGGCCGCCGACGGCTGGACGCCGGCGCTCGCCACCACGGTGCTCGCGACGCTGGTGTTGGCGTTCCTCGTCAAGGCCGGCGCGTTCCCGCTGTTCGCCTGGCTGCCGGCGAGCTACCACACGCTGCCGGCGCCGGTGCTGGCGCTGTTCGCCGGCCTGCTGACCAAGGTCGGCGTCTACGCCGTGCTGCGCACGCTGGGCGACGTGTTCGCGCCGGCGCCGGCGGTGCTGTACGAGGCGCTGGGCTGGATCGCCGCGGCGACGATGCTCGCCGGCGTGCTCGGCGCCGCGTACCACTGGGACATGCGGCGCATCCTGGCCTTCCACATCGTCAGCCAGATCGGCTACATCCTGCTCGGCATCGCGCTGGCCAGCGAGGCCGGCAATGCGGCGACGCTGTTCTACACCGTGCACCACATCGTCGTGAAGGCCAACCTGTTCCTGATCGCGGCGTTGATCTGGCGCCTGACGGGCAGCTACGACCTGCGCCGCATCGGGGGCCTGTACGCGCTGCGCCCCGGGCTGGCGGTGCTGTTCCTGATCCCGGCGCTGTCGCTGGTGGGCATCCCGCCGCTGTCGGGCTTCTGGGCCAAGCTGCTCGTGCTGCAGGAGGCGATCGCGCAGGGCCGCGTGACCTGGACCGTCGTCGCGCTGCTGGTCAGCGTGCTGACGCTGTACTCGATGATGAAGATCTGGATGGAGGCGTTCTGGAAGCCACACCCCGACGAGGCATGGCGGCAGCCGCGCCGCACGCGGCTCGCGCCGGCGTGGGTCGCCACCGTCGGCCTGGCGCTGGTGACGCTGGCGATCGGCCTGAACCCGCAGCCGCTGGTCGCGTATTCGAATGCCGCCGCGGCCACGCTGGGGTTGCGCTGACACCATGAACAAGGCGTTCGCCGCATTGCTGCTGGTCGCGCGCTTCCTGCGCGCCGTCGTCGTTTCGGGACTGCAGACGGTGCGCGTGATCGTCCGCAGTGGCCGACCCGGTGCCGCGCCGCCGCCGGTGGCACTGCTGCGCGTCGGCTTCGCGCCGATGAGCGCGCAAGGCGCGGCGCTGCTCGGTTGCATGGTGTCGCTGACGCCGGGGACGACGACGATCGACATCGACATGGACCGGCACGAACTGCTGCTGCACGTGCTCGACGCGTCGGACACCGACGCGCTCGTCGCCGGCATCCGGCGCGACTTCGAGCCCGGGCTCGTCGCGCTGTTCGGGCAGGCATCGCGATGATCGCCGCCGCCGTCACGCTGCTCGTCGTTGGCGCGCTCGCCGCCGCGGTGCTGGCCACCGTGCGCATCGTTGGCGGGCCGACGCACGCCGACCGCGTCGTCGCGCTCGACATCTTCCTCGCCGCCGGCATCGCGCTGGCCGTGGCCGCCGCGCTGGCCACCGCGCGCACCGTGTTCCTCGACGTCGCGATCGGGCTGGCGCTGGTCGGTTTCGTCGCGACCATCGGCTGGGCGCGGCTGGTCGAACGTGCGCCGCGCGAGGGTGCCCAGGACAAGGACACGCGATGAGCCTGCTGGATCTGCTCGCCGCCTTGCTGCTCGGCGCCGGCGCCCTGCTGCTGCTGATCGCGGCATGGGGCGTGATCACCCTGCCCGACGCGCTGGCGCGCCAGCACGCCGCCACCAAGGCCGGCACGCTGGCACTCGCGATGGTGTGCCTGGGCGCGGCCGCCGCGGTGCCCGACGTGCAGTGGGCCTGGCGGCTGGCGCTGATCCTCGGCTTCCTGCTGGCGACGCTGCCGGTGGCGTCGCACCTGCTGGCGCGCGCCGCGGTGCGCGAGGCGGAACTCGAGCGCGAGATCGCCGCTGCGCCGCGCGTCGGCGACGACCTGCCTCGCTGAGGCGATCCACCTCCGGCGCTGCGGGCTGCACCACCGCCCCGACCCTGTCGACGACGAGCGCGGCGACGGGGCCCGCCCGACCGCGACGGAATCCACCGCCCCGGCACCCGGGCCACCGCGGCGGGCCGTCCTGCGCCCCTGCGCCCCGCCGTCGCTGCGGACCGGCGCCGGGCGCCGACGCTCCTCGCGATGCGACACTGGGCGTCGCCTCCGACTCCGGCCCGCCCTCGCCATGACCGACCGCCAGCGCATCAGCTCGGGATCCACGTTCGAGCGCGACATCGGCTACTCGCGCGCCGTCGTCGTGGGCGACTGGGTGTTCGTCTCGGGCACCACGGGCTTCGACTACACGACGATGACGATCAGCGACGACGTCGTCGCGCAGGCCGCACAGTGCGTCTGCAACATCGACGCGGCGCTGCGCGAGGCCGGCTGCACGCTGGCCGACGCCGTTCGCGTGCGCTACCTGCTGCCCGACGCCGGCGACTTCCCGGCGTGCTGGCCGGTGCTGCGCGAAGCCTTTGGCGAGGCGCGGCCGGCAGCGACGATGATGGCCGTCGGGCTGGCCGACCCGCGCATGAAGATCGAGGTCGAAGTCACCGCGTTGCGCCAGGCGCGCTGATCGCGGCGCGGTGGTCCCGATTCCCCGTGGCGCCGCTGGATCGACGATGCCCGGCGCGATGGCCTCGCTCACCAACGCGCGTGCGGGTGCATGCACGGCGGCCGCACGCCGGGGCGGGCACGCCCTGCGGTGCGCCACCGGCGGGCGGGCCGGTCCTTGCCGCTGCGCGCTGAGTCGGGTCAGGCCGGCACGACGGGCCAGGCGCGTCGCACTGGTCGCCTCACGCGCCGCCGCACCCGTGCGACGTCGCCCGAGGTCAGCGCCGGGGCTGCTCCGGCGGCACCGGCGCCTTCGAACCCACGCGCAGGTGCAACGCCGCCTTGGCCATCAGGTTGGCCGACACCGGGGCGGTGATGAACAGGAACAGCGTGATCAGCAGTTCGTGCAGGCCGTGGTTGCCGTCGGCCCAGTTCGCCGCCAGGCTGGCCAGCAGCACGCCGCCGACGCCCAGCGTGGTCGCCTTGGTCGGCGCATGCAGGCGCATGTAGAAGTCGGGAAAGCGCAGCATGCCGATCGCGCCGACCAGCGCGAACACGCCGCCGACGACCAGCATCGCGGCGATCACCGCCGCCCAGGCCCAGCTCAGGTCCTCGATGGGCACCATGTCCGGCCCCTCACTCGATGACGTCGCCGCGGCTGAGATAGCGCGACAGCGCCACCGTCGACGCGAAGCCCAGCAGCGCGATCAGCAGCGCCGCCTCGAAGAACAGCCCCGTGTCGAAGCGGATGCCCAGCAGGATCACCAGTGCGACGACGTTGATGTACATGGTGTCGAGCGACAGCACGCGGTCCGTCGCCTCGGGCCCGCGCAGCATGCGCAGCGCCGACAGCAGCAGCGCCAGCCCGACGGCGCCGAACGCGAAGTCCAGCGCCAGATTCACGAGATCGGCAGGGGTCATCCGAAGATCTCCATCAGCGGTCTTTCGTAGCGCTGCTTGATCTGCGCCGCCATCGCCGGCGGGTCGTCGCAGTCGAGTGCGTGCACCAGGATCTGGCACTGCTCGTCGTCGACGACGCACGACACGGTGCCCGGCGTCGTCGTGATGATCGTCGCCAGCAGCGTGATCGCGGTCGGGTGGCGCGTCGACAGCGGCACCGGCACCCACGCCGGCTGCGGGTTCGACACCGGGCTCAGCACGATGCGCGCCACCGTCAGGTTCGACACCACGATGTCCCACAGCACGAGCAGCGTGAAGCGCGCGATGCGCAGCAGCCCGCGCGGCTGCGTCGCCGGACCGAGGAAACGGTGCGCCAGCCGCGGCACGACGAGCCCCAGCAGCGCGGCGCCGAGCAGGTCCACCGGCGCCAGGCTCTCGCGCAGCAGCAGCCACACGACGGCCAGCAGCACCGACAGCGCCGGGTGCGCGAACCAACCGCCGTCGGCGCGCGCCTTGTCGTCGTGCGTCGTCATGGGGTTGCTCCGGGATGGCGCCCGCGCGGCTCGAAGCGGTAAGGGCGCGTGGTGTCGCGTTCGTCGTCGCCGAGCACCGCACGCGCGTACGCCTTGCGGTCGACGAGCTGCAGCGCAGCAGCCTCGGTGTAGCGCTGGATCGGCGCCGCGAACACGCTCATCGCCACCGTCGCGGCGAGCAGCAGCACCGTCGCGCCGACCAGCTTCGGGCTGGCACCGGCGTCGGCACGCACCGGCAGCCCGTCGCGCGTGTGCCAGAACAGCACGCTGCCGGCGCGCGCGAGCCCGATCAGCGTCAAGAAGCCCACGCCCAGCACCACCGCCCACACCGCGACCTGCCACGCATGTGCGCTGGCCGCCTGGAGCACCATCAGCTTGCCGATGAAACCCGGCAGCGGCGGCAGCGCCGCGGCCGACGCCGCGGCCAGCAGCATCAGCAAGCCGAGCAGCGCCGGTTGCGCCACCGGCGACGCCGGCTCGAGCCGGTCGGCGGCGTCGCCGCGCTGCGCCGCCACCAGTTCGGCAAGCAGGAACAGCCCCGCGACCACCAGCGTGCTGTTGGCCATGTAGTACAGCGCCGCCGACCACGCCGCGGTGCTGAACAGCCCGAGCGCCGCCAGGACCGTGCCCACCGAGGCCACCGTCAACCACGCGACCAGGCGCGACAGCGTGTGCGCCGCCAGCGCCCCGAGCACCCCGACCGCGCTCGTCACCAGCGCCAGCGGCAGCAGCAGCGGCTCGACGGTCAGCGCCGAGTCGCCGGCGCCGGCGCCGAACACCACCCCGTGCACGCGCACGATCGCGTAGACGCCGACCTTGGTCATGATCGCGAACAGCGCCGCCACCGGCGCGCTCGACGCCGCGTAGGTCGCCGGCAGCCACATCGCCAGCGGCATCAGCGCCGCCTTGAAGCCGAACACCACCAGCAGCAGCAGGCCGGCGGCCTGCACGATCACCGACTCGGGCGCGGTCACCTTGGGCACGCGCATGGCGAGGTCGGCCAGGTTGAGCGTGCCGGTCTTCGCGTACAGCAGCGCGACGCCCACCAGGAACAGCGCCGACGCGGCGAGGTTCAGCACCACGTAGTGCATGCCGGCGCGAAAGCGCTCGCGCCCCTGCCCGTGCAGCATCAGGCTGTACGAGGCGATCAGCAGCACCTCGAAGAACACGAACAGGTTGAACAGGTCGCCGGTGACGAAGGCGCCGGCCAGTCCCATCAGCTGGAACTGGAACAGCGCGTGGAAGTGGCGCCCGTGCGCGTCCCAGCCGCCGCTGGCGTACCACAGCACCGGCAGCGCGACGACGGCGGTGAGCAGCAGCATCATCGCGCCGAGGCGGTCGACCACCAGCACGATACCGTACGGCGCCGGCCAGTCGCCGACGCGGTAGGCACGGATCTCGCCCCCTGCGGCGTCGACCGCCAGCCGCGCGGCGAGCACCAGGAACAGCAACGCCGAAGCCAGCGCGATGCGCCGCGCCCACAGCAGCTTGCGGTGGCCGTGGCCGCCGTGCGCGTCGCCGCCGTGGTCGCCGACGAGCAGCAGGACGATGGCGGTGGCCGCCGGCAGCAGCACCGGCAGGATCGGCAGGTGTTCGGCCCACGCGTTCATCGCCCGGCGTCCCGGTCGGTGCGGCCGTCGACGTGGTCGCTGCCGCTCTCGTGCCGCCCGCGCAGCGCCAGTTCGATGACGAAGCCGGTGGTCGCGAAGCCGATCACGATCGCGGTCAGCACCAGCGCCTGCGGCAGCGGGTCGGCGAACGCGGCGGCCTCGGGCGACAGGATCGGCGGCGCGCCGGCCCACAGCCGCCCCATCGAGAAGATGAACACGTTGACCGCGTAACCGATCAGCGTCAGCCCGAGCACCACCGGGAACGTGCGCCCGCGCAGCAGCAGGTAGATGCCCACCGCGACGACCCAGCCGATGCCGGTGGCCACCAGGAACTCCATCGTCACGGCAGCGTCCTCCCCGCGTGCGGCGGCTTGGCCGGCTCCTTGCTGGCCGCGCCGAGCACCGACAGCATCAGCATCGTCGCGCCGACGACGGTGACGAACACGCCGAGATCGAACAGCGCCGCGCTGGCCAGCGGCAGCTCGCCGAGCAGCGGCACGCTCGGGTGACCGTGCGCACTGGTCAGGAACGGCTTGCCGAAGGCGAAGGCGCCGACGCCGGTGGCCCACGCGATGCCCAGCCCGGCGCCGATCCAGCGCGTGAAGCGGCGGCCGGCGCCGCCGCGCAGCACCGCCTCGGCGCGCTCCTGGCCCTGGGCCATGTACTGCAGCACCAGCGCCACCGCGGTGATCAGCCCGGCGATGAATCCGCCGCCGGGCAGGTTGTGGCCGCGCCAGAAGATGAATGCGGTGACCACCAACGCCATCGGCAGCACCAGGCGCGCCGCCATGCGCAGCATCAGCGGCTCGCGGCCGAAGCTCCACGCACGGCCGGTGGGGTCGTGGTCCGGGCGGCGCACGCGCAGGCCCTCGAGCAGCGCGAGCACGCCCACCGCGGCGATGCCGAGCACGGTGATCTCGCCGAACGTGTCGTAGCCGCGGAAGTCGACCAGGATCACGTTGACCATGTTGGTGCCGCCGCCGCCGGGCAGCGACTGGTCGAGGAAGTACCAGCTGATCGACTCGTGGTCGCGCGTGAGCATCAGCCAGGTCAGCCAGGCGATGCCACCGCCGCCGGCGGCAGCCAGCGTGGCGTCGCGCCAGCGCCGGCCCGCACCCGACTCCTTCGGCGTGAACTGCGGCAGCAGCGCCAGCCCCATCAACAGCAGCACCGTCGACACCACGTCCACCGACAACTGCGTCATCGCCAGGTCGGGCGCCGACAGCGCGACGAAGGCCAGCGACGCCACCAGCCCGACGCCGCCGGTCAGCACCACCGCGACGAATCGCTGCCGGTGCTGCAGCAAGAGCAGCACCCCGATCGCGAACAGCAGCAACCACACGCCCACCGCCACCGGCGGCGCCGGCAGCAGCGCGCGCTTCTCGGTTCCGAGCCCTTCGCCGGCGCCGGTGAAGAACGGCAGCGCCGCCAGCACCACCGCGGTGGCGACCATCCATGCGGCGTAGCGCTGCAGCGATCCGTTCTCGAGCGCGCGCGTGGCGCGGCCGGCCAGTCCGAACAGCGCGTCGATCGTCGCCACGAAGATCGCCCTGCCGCCGCGGCCGCTGGGTTGGTAGCGGTGCCAGAAGCTCGCGCCCGGGCCGCCCTGCGCCAGCGCGAAGTACATCGCCGCGCCGCCGCCCACCGCGACCGCGCTCATCGCCAGCGGCAGGTTGACCCCGTGCCACAGCGCGAGGTGGAACTCCGGTGCCGGCGCCCCCAGCACGGCCGAGGCGGTGACGCGCACCAGCGGCTCGGCGATCCACGGCATCAGCCCGACGACGATGCACACGGCGACCAGCAGCACCACCGGCGCCTTCATGCCCCAGGGCGGCTCGTGCGGGTGGGCGTTGGGCAGGTCCTTCGGCGGGCCGTTGAAGAAGGTGTCGTGCACCAGGCGCAGCGAATAGGCCATCGAGAACAGGCCGCCGGCCGTCGCCAGCACCGGCATCAGCCAGCTCCACGAGCCCCAGATGCCGCCGCCCTTGACGGCCTCGTCGAGCATCATCTCCTTGCTGATGAAGCCGTTGAACGGCGGGATGCCGGCCATCGCCGCGCCGGCCAGCAGCACCAGCGTGCCCATCACCGGCATCATCGCCATCAGGCCGCCGAGCTTGCGCATGTCGCGCGTGTGGGTCTCGTGGTCGACGATGCCGGCGCTCATGAACAGCGCCGCCTTGAACGCCGCGTGGTTCAGGATGTGGAACACCGCGACCACCGCCGACAGCGGCGAACCCAGGCCGATCAGGAAGGTGATCAGCCCGAGGTGGCTGACCGTGCTGTAGGCCAGCAGCCCCTTCAGGTCGTGCTTGAACATCGCCACGAAGGCGGCGAAGACCATGGTCGCCAGGCCGACGCTGGCGACCACGCCCTCGAACAGCGCCGTGCCGCCCAGGATGGGGTACAGCCGCATCATCATGAACAGGCCGGCCTTGACCATGGTCGCCGAGTGCAGGTAGGCCGACACCGGGGTCGGAGCGGCCATCGCCTCCGGCAGCCAGAAGTGGAACGGCAGCTGCGCGCTCTTCGTGAAGCAGCCGACCAGGATCAGGCCGAGTGCCACCGGGTACAGCGGATGGGCCTGGATCTCCGCGCCCTTGGCCAGCAGCACCGAGAGGTCGAAGCTGCCGCCGATCTGCCCCAGCACCACGATGCCGGCCAGCATCACCAGCCCGCCGCCGCCGGTGATGGCCAGCGCCATGCGCGCGCCGGTGCGGCTTTCCTCGCGGCCGCCCCAGTAGCCGATCAGCAGGAAGGAGCTGATGCTGGTCAGCTCCCAGAACACCAGCAGCAGCAGCAGGTTGTCCGACAGCACGATGCCCAGCATCGCGGCCATGAACAGCATCAGCGTCGCGAAGAACTTGCCGGCCGGGTCGCCGTGTTCGCCGGGGTGCAGGTAGTACGCCGCGTACAGGATGATCAGCAGGCCGATGCCCGAGATCAGCGACGCGAACATCCAGGCCAGCGCGTCGAGGCGGAAGTTGGCGTTCAGCCCGATCGCCGGCGCCCATTCGGCGTGCCGCAGCAACACCTCGCCGGCGAACACGCCCGGCGCCAGGAACATCAGCAGGCCGAAGGACGTCCCCGCGACTGTGCCGGCGATCCACGCGGTGGCACGCCGCCGCGCCGGCGACTCGACGCGACCGGCGGCGAAGCACAGCGTGGTGCCGACCACCAGGGGCAGCAGGACGATCAGGGCAAGCAGGTTCATCGGTGCGACGCCACGGTGCGTGTGCGCGCTGCGGCAAAAAGGCCGCGCGATTGTAGGGATCCCGTCGCACGCGGGCGTGCACCGGCGCTGACTACACTTCGGGGGCCCGCCGCCTGCCACCGTCCGCCTGCCATGAGCACGACCCACATCCGCCACGCCGACCTCGTCGAAACCGTCGCCAGCGCGCTGCAGTACATCAGCTACTACCACCCGGCCGACTACATCGCCCACCTGGCGCGCGCCTACGAGCGCGAGCAGAGCCCGGCGGCGAAGGACGCGATCGCGCAGATCCTGACCAACTCGCGCATGAGCGCCGAAGGGCGCCGCCCGATCTGCCAGGACACCGGCATCGTCAATGTCTTCCTCAAGGTCGGCATGGACGTGCGCTTCGACCTGCCCGGCAGCCTGGAGGACAGCGTCAACGAGGGCGTGCGCCGCGGCTACCTGAATCCGGACAACGTGCTGCGCGCCTCGGTGCTCGACGATCCCATCTTCGCGAGGAAGAACACCAAGGACAACACGCCGGCGGTCGTCCACGTGACGCTGGTGCCGGGCGCCACGCTCGACATCACGGTCGCGGCCAAGGGCGGCGGCAGCGAGAACAAGAGCAAGTTCAAGATGATGAACCCGAGCGACGACCTCGTCGCCTGGGTGCTCGAGACGGTGCCCACCATGGGCGCGGGCTGGTGCCCGCCGGGCATGCTCGGCATCGGCGTCGGCGGCACGGCCGAGAAGGCGATGCTGCTGGCCAAGGAGTCGCTGATGGACCCGATCGACATGCACGAACTGCTGCAGCGCGGGCCGTCGAACCGGCTCGAGGAGCTGCGCATCGAGCTGTACGAGAAGGTCAACGCGCTGGGCATCGGCGCACAGGGCCTGGGCGGGCTGACCACCGTGCTCGACGTGAAGATCGCCACCTTCCCGACGCACGCGGCGAGCAAGCCGGTGGCGATGATCCCCAACTGCGCCGCCACGCGCCACGCCCACGTCGTGATGGACGGCTCGGGCCCGGCCTACCTGGAGCCGCCGAGCCTGGACCTGTGGCCCGACGTGCACTGGGCACCGGACTACAACAAGAGCAGGAAAGTCGACCTGGACACGCTCACGCCGGCCGAGGTCGCGAGCTGGAAGCCCGGCGACACGCTGCTGCTCAGCGGCCGGATGCTCACCGGCCGGGACGCCGCGCACAAGCGCATCGTCGACATGCTCGCCAAGGGCGAGACGCTGCCGGTGGACTTCAGCAACCGCGTCATCTACTACGTCGGCCCGGTCGACCCGGTGCGTGACGAGGTGGTGGGCCCGGCCGGCCCGACCACCGCCACGCGCATGGACAAGTTCACCGAGACGATGCTCGCCAAGACCGGCCTGATCGCGATGATCGGCAAGGCCGAACGCGGGCCGGTGGCGATCGAGGCGATCCGCAGGCACAAGAGCGCGTACCTGATGGCCGTCGGTGGCGCTGCGTACCTCGTGGCCAAGGCCATCAGGGCCGCCCGCGTCGTCGGCTTCGCCGACCTCGGCATGGAGGCCATCTACGAGTTCGACGTGAAGGACATGCCGGTGACGGTGGCGGTCGACGCCGGCGGCACCAGCGTGCACCAGACCGGCCCGCGCGAGTGGCAGGCGCGGATCGGCAAGATCCCGGTCGTCGCGGGTTGAAGCCCCCGGTGCGCCGCTGACCGCCGCTCGGCCGTCCGACGCGGCAGCAGTTCGTCCGCCGGCCTCGGCGGCCTGTCGCCGTCGCGCCGCGATTCGTCGCGACGCCATGGCGCGGATCGCAGCGTCGCGCGACCATGGCGCGCATGTCCGGCGCCCTGGCCCTCGAACGCGAACGCACCCGGCCGGCGCCGCGGCCCCTGCCGCCACCCGTCGCGCCAAGCGCTCTGCAGCGACCGCTGCGAGGCGCACAATGCGCGCCTTCGCCGCGCACCCGCACGATGACCTTCGCCCGCACCAAGCTGCAGCCGCCGCGGCCGCGCGCCGGGGCGCTGCTCGAACGCCCGGCGCTGCAGCGGCGGCTGCGCGACGCGCTGCTGTCGCAGCGCCTGGTGCTGCTGTGCGCACCGGCCGGCTACGGCAAGACCGCGACGCTGGCGCAGCAGGTCCAGTCGCTGCCCGCCGGCACCGCGCTGGCCTGGATCGCCGCCGACGAGGGCGACGAACTGCCGCAGTTGCTCGAGTGCCTGGCCGCCGCGCTCGAACCCTGGGACCCGCCGTGGCGCGTCGCGCCCGAGGCCGTGGTCGCCGCCGCCGGTGACGCGTCGCCGCGCGAACGCCTGGCGCTCGCCGACGCGCTGATCAACACCCTCGACGCCTGCGACGTCGAGCACGGCGTGATCGTCGTCGACGACCTGCACCGCGTCGCCGATGCCGCCGTCTACGCCTTCCTCGACCACCTGCTCGAGCGCCTGACACCGCGTTGGACCTTGGCCCTGACCAGCCGCTTCGAGCCGCCGCTGGCGCTGGCGCGGCTGCGCGCGGCCGGCGACATGACCGAGTTTCGCCAGGCCGACCTGCGCTTCGATGCCGACGAGGCGCGATCGCTGGTGGCCGGCGCCGGGCTCGACGCTTCGCTGGCCGACACGCTGGTGCAGCGCACCGACGGCTGGGCGGCGGGACTGCGGCTGGCCGTCAACGCGATGCGCGAAGGACGCGCCGCGGCGTCGGCCGGCGGCCTCGAGCGGCCGTGGCTCGACTTCCTCGGCGCCGAGGTCATCGACCGGCTCGACGGCGAACTGCGCGACTTCCTGCTGCGCACGTCGGTGCTGCCCGAGCTGACGCCGTCGCGCGCCGCCGCGGTGTCGGGCCATGCGCACGCCGCCCGCCTGCTCGACGAGGTCGCGCGCCACGGCCTGTTCGTCACGCTGCACGACGGCGCCGAGCCGACGCTGCGCCTGCACGACCTGCTGCGCGAGGCGCTCGAGCAGCGGCTGCAGCGCGAGCACGCGCACGAGCTGCCGCAGCTGCTGCTGCGTGCCGCTGCCGGCGAGCCCGACGTGCGCCGGCGCATCGGCTGGCTGCTGCGCGCCGGCGCGCACGACGAGGCGCAGCGCGCGCTGGCCGAGGCCACGCCCGGCCTGCTGGCCGCCGGCGACAGCGCGCGGGTGTTGCGGCTGATCGAAGGCTTCCCGCAGCCGCTGCGCGACGGCTCGCCGCTGCTGGCCTACGTGCGCGGGCTGGCCGCCTGGCCGCGCTTCGAGTGGCTGGTGATGGACCGCGCGCTGGCCCAGGCCGCCGCCGGATTCGAACTCGCCGGCCAGCCCGCGCTGGCGCGGCGCTCGCGCGCCTGGCGCATCGTCGCCGTCGCCGGGCTCGGCCGGCTCGACGAGGCCCATGCCGAACTCGCCGCGCTGACCGCCACGCCCAGAGGCGACCCCGACCTGCAGCCGCACCTGCACCTGATGGCGTTCTGGCTCGGCGGCGCCAGCGGCCCGGCCGACGCACCGGCGCGCCAGCTGCAGGCGATGCTCGACGTGCTCGACCCCGGCGCCGGCGCGCCGCTGTGGTACCGCTGTGCGCCGCACTTCATGTTCATCGGCCGCCCGGGGCTGCTCGCGCCGCTGCGGCGCTACGTCGATTCGGCGCTGGCGGTGGCCGGCGACAGCCACGTGCCGCTGCGCGCTGCGGCGCAGGCGCTGCGTGCCTGGGCGTTGCTGTGGCAGGGCCGGCTCGACGCCGCCGACGCGGCGATGGCCGGCGCACGCGACGACGACCGCTGGCTCGGCGGCCAGCGCAGCCTGCGCATCCCGGTGCTCGGCTACGACGCGGCGCGCGCCTCGCTGGCCCGCGACGCCGAGGGGGTGCGCCGCCACGGCGGCGCGATGATCGACGACGTCGACCAGGACCCGGCGCGCCGGCCGGCGTGGCGCGGCGTGTACCTGATGATGTCGGCGCGCATGTCGCTGGCCGCCGGCGACGTCGAGCACGCGCGTGCGCTGCAGCGCGAGCTGCGGTCCACGCCCGGCGATCGCGAGTGGCCGTTCATGCCGCACGCACGCCGCGTGCTCGACGGCGCGCTGGCGCTGCACGACGGCGACGTCGGCGTGGCGCTGCCGCTGCTCGAGGACGCGATCGCGCCGCTGGCCGACCTCGAGACCTTCGGCGTCGAAGCCAGCGCACGCGTGCTCGCCGCGCTGGCGCGCTTGCGCCGTGGCGAGGCCGCAGCCGCCGCCGCGTGGCTGCGCCCGGTGATCGCGCGTGCCGACCCCGCCGCCGGCAGCGAGGTCGGCGGCGCCTGGTTCACCGGGCGCGACGTCATCGCCGAACTGGCGTCGGCACCCTGGGGCACGCACCTCGACGGCACCGAGCTCGAGCACCTGGCCGACTGGCGCCGACGCCTCGACGCGCTCGCCGCGCCGGCGCCCGTGATCGAAGCCGACGCCGCCGACACGCTCAGCACGCGCGAGCGCGAGGTGCTCGAGCGCATCGCCGCCGGCGACAGCAACAAGATCATCGCCCGCGCCTTCGACCTGAGCCCGCACACCGTCAAGCGCCACGTCGCCAACATCCTCGACAAGCTGGCGCTGAACTCGCGCGGCGAGGCCGCCGCCTGGTGGCGGCGGCGCGCGGCGGCCCGCTGACACGCCGGCCCGGCCGCACCGCCGGCATTCGGCCCGCCGCCGGGCACGGCGCGGCAACCCCGCCGCCTCGCGCTGACGCAGAATCCGAGTCGAAGCCCGAACGCCGGACACGCGCGCGATGCACTTCGCCGTCACCAAGATCCAGCCGCCCCGCCCGCGGCCGGGCTGGATCGCGCGCCCGCGGCTCGAGTCGCGGTTCGCCGCAGCGATCGGCACGCACCGCCTGGTGCTGGTCAGCGCGCCGGCCGGCTTCGGCAAGACCGCGCTGCTGGCGCGCCAGGTGCACGCACTGGACGCGGACACGGCACTGGCCTGGATCGCCGCCGACGGCGGCGACGACCTGCACCGCCTGCTCGAGTGCCTGGTCACCGCCCTCGAACCCTGCGACCTGCCGTGGCGCCTAGCGCCCGAGGCGGTGGTCGTCCAGGCGGCCGACGGCAGCCCGGCGCTGCGCCGCGCCGCCGCGGCCGCCTTGCTGAACACGCTCGACGCCGCCGATGCGGCGCGCGGACTGATCGTGCTCGACGACCTGCACCGCGTCGACGACCCCGACGTCTGGCCCTTCCTCGACCTGCTGCTCGAGCGGTTGAGCCCGCGCTGGACGCTGGCGATCTCGACGCGTCACGACCCGCCGCTGGCGCTGGCGCGCCTGCGCGCCGCCGGCGAGCTGGCCGAATTCCGTCAGACCGACCTGGCGTTCGACCGCGACGAGACGCTGGCGCTGGCCGCGGCCGACGGCGTCGAGCCGGCCGCCGCCGACCGGCTGCTGGCACGCACCCACGGCTGGGCCGCCGGGCTGCGACTGGCGCTGAGCGCCGGCGGCGCCCTGGCACCGTCGAAGGCCGCGGCGATCGACCGCGCGATGTTCGACTACCTCGCCACCGAGGTGCTCGACCGGCTCGACGCGCCGCTGCGCCGCTTCCTGCTGCGCGTGTCGGTGCTGCCCGAGCTGACCGCATCGCGCGCCGCCGCGGTGTCGGGCGACGCCGCAGCGGCGGCGCAGCTCGAGCGCATCGAACGCCTGGGCCTGTTCGCCACCGCGCTCGACACCGCCGAGCCGACGATCCAGCTGCACGACCTGTTCCGCGACGCGCTCGAACACCGCCTGCGACGCGACCACCCCGACGAGTGGCCCCGGCTGCTGCAAGTGGCCGCGCAGACCGAACCCGACCCGGCGCGCCGCATGGCGCTGCTGCTGCGCGCCGGCGACCTCGACGCCGCCGCCGAGACGCTGCTCGCGCACGCGCTGGACATGCTCACCGCCGGCGCGCTCGCCACCGTGGCGCACCACATCGCGCAGTTTCCGCAGGACTACGCGACCCACTCGCCAGCGCTGCAGCAGGTGCTCGGGTTGCTGTCGTGGGCGCGCTGGGACTTCCACACGATGGTTCCGGCGATGCAGCGCGCCGAGACCGGCTACGCCGCGGCCGGGCTCGACGCGCGCGTGCACGCGGCGCAGGCGTACCACGCGCTGGCGCTCAACGGGCTCGGCCGCAGCGCCGAAGCCGGCGCGCGCCTGGGCACGCTGCGCCGCGCCCCCTTGCCCGCCGAGACGCGCGTCGTGGTGCTGGTGGGCTGCCTGTGGCATGCCCTGGACCTGGGCTCGACCCACCGCGTCGGCCCGCTGCTCGACGAATTGATGGACCAGCTCGAGGCCACCGACGACCTGTCGCTGTGGTACCGCGCCCACCCGATCCCGCGCATCAACGGGCTGGCGGGTGTGCGCCGGTCGATGCAGCGCTGGGCGCACGGCGCGCTGGCGCGCTGCGGCGACCAGCCGCTGCCGCTGCGTGCGCTGGCCACGCTGCAGCTGGGCTTCGACGCCGCCTGGCACGGCCACCTCGACGATGCGCGGACGGCGCTGCAACGCGCGCGCGACGACGCGCGCTGGCTCGGCGACCCGCCCAACGTGGTCGGCACCGAGCAGCTGCTGTCGGCGCTGCTGCCGACGCTGCGCGGCGACCGCGACGCCGCGCTGGCCGCCGCGCAGCGCCTGCTCGACGAGCACCTGGGCGGGCGCGGGCGCTGGTCGCTGAGCGCCAACACGTTCTACGCTGCGCGCATCGCCGCGGCGTTCGACGACCTGCCCCGGCTGCGCGAATACCTGCGCCAGCTCGCCGCGCTGGCTGCCGACGAACGCATGCCGCCGTCGCTGCAGCGGCTGGTCGCGCCGCTGCACGGCCACCTCGCGTGGCTCGAGGGGCGACGCGACGCGGCGGTCGGCGCGTGGCGCGCCGCGCTGGCCGAAGAGCGAATCATCGACCGCGTCGGCTTCGGCATCGAGGTGCGCCTGCGGCTGGCCGCCGCGCTCGCCGACGCCGGCGACGATGCCGCCGCGGCCGACGCCGCGGCGCCGGCGATCGCCGCCGTCGGGACGCACGCGGGCATCGTCGGCGTGCGCTTCGCGCGGCCGATGGTCGCGCGCCTGCTCGACGCGGCGGCGCTCGACGCCGCCACGCGCGCCCGCCTGGCCGGCTGGTGCGGGCTCGACGCCTGCGGCGAGTCACCGGCGCCGGCGCCGGGGCGCGGCGACGGCGACGGCGACGGCGACGGCGACGGCGACGACCCGGGCGAGCTCAGCGCGCGCGAGCGCGAGGTGCTCGAGCGCATCGCCGCCGGCGACAGCAACAAGGTCATCGCCCGGGCCTTCGACCTGAGCCCGCACACCGTCAAGCGCCACGTCGCCAACATCCTCGACAAGCTGGCGCTGAACTCGCGCGGCCAGGCGGCCGCCTGGTGGCAGGCGCAACAGCGCCACTGACGCACCGCGCGGCACGCCGCGACGCACACACCGGGCACGTGCGGGTCCCGCCCGCTGGCCCGCGCGCATGGCCCGCCAGGGCGCGGGCCATGGCTCCTTCAGGCGATGCCGCGCCGGCGCGAGCCGGGAACACTGGCGCCATCGTCCACCACCCGCCCCGAGGAACCCCGATGCGCCACGCCTTCACCCCCGTCGTCGCCGCCGTCGCCGTCGCGTCCGCCCTGCTGCAGGGCTGCGCGACCTCGTCGAAGGACATCGCCCCCGCCTACGTGACCCCGTTGCAGTACCAGGCGCACGACTGCGCGCAGCTCAGCGCCGAGCTGCAGCGCATCCAGGTGCGGGTGAGCCAGCTCGGCGGCCGCCTCGACGAGGCGGCGCGCAACGACAAGGCGATCGCCGGCGTCGGTGCGCTGCTGTTCTGGCCGGCGCTGTTCGCGCTCGGCGGCACGAAGGAGCAGGAGGCCGAGTACGCGCGGCTCAAGGGCGAGCACGAGGCGATCGCGCAGACGGCGGTGATGAAACGCTGCCCCGGTGCCATCGCGACGGCCCCGCTGGCCACGCGAACGAGCTCGCGCTGACGCCCCCCTTTCCCCCGACCCTGCCGCCACCCACGAAGAAGACACGCCATGGACCACGCACTGATGACCCACCTGCCCGGCAACACCTTCCACGCCGCCGCCCCCGCACCGCGCTTCGACATGTACACCGGCATCCACAAGGCGCTGCGGGCGTTCATGGCCGACACGCTGCTGCGCCTGGGGCGCGTCGACGTCGACGACGCCGAAGACCTCGACGCGACCCTGGCGCAGCTCGACGCCCTGCTTGCCGAACTGCGCCACCACCTGCACAACGAGAACGACTTCGTGCATGCGGCGATCGAGGCCCGCCGGCCCGCCGGCGCATCGCGCACCGCGGCCGATCACGTCGAGCACCAGGCGTCGATCGCCGACCTCGAGGACGACGTGCGCACGCTGCGCGGTGCCGAACCGGCGCGACGCGCGCTGCTGGCGCTGCGCCTGTACCGTCATCTCGCGCTGTTCGTCGCCGAGAACCTCGAGCACATGCAGCTCGAGGAGACGGCGAACCAGGCGACGCTGTGGGCGCTGTACACCGACGCCGAACTGGCCGCGGTGCACGACGCGATCCTCGCCCACCACACGCCCGAGCAGATGACGCTGGTGGTGCGCTGGATGGCGCGCGCGCTGTCGCCGCACGAGCTGACTGGGCTGTGCCTGGACGCCCGCGCCAAGCTGCCGCCCGAGGTCTTCGCCGGCCTGCTGGCGCTGATGCGCGCCGAGCTCGACCCCGCGCGATCGGCGCGGCTGGCGCGCGCCCTCGAGGTCGCGCCGGTGCCCGGACTGGTCGAGGCCTGAGCTGCAACGTCCATCCCCCTCCCGCGCCGCGATCGCCGCGGCGACCACCGACCCCGCAAGAGACTTCGATGCCCCACCGCCCTGCGCCTTCGACCCCCGCGCGCGCCACACGCGCGCCGGTGGTCACCCCGACCCGCGTGCCCGGACTGCCCGCCGCGCTCGCCCGCTGGACCGACCGACTCGCGCTGCAGTGCCGCGACGCGCTGCGGCGCGACGCACGCCGTACCGCTTGACCCGCGGCCAGGAACCGACGATGACCTCGCGCCCGTCTTCGATGCTCCGTTCCGCGCTGGCGCTGCTGCTGCTCGCCGGTGTCGGCGTCGGCGCCGCCGTGCTCACCGCACGGCCCGACGCCGGCGACGCCCGTGCCGACGCGCGCGTGCCGCAGGTCGGCGACCCCGACTTCGAGCAACGCCTGGTCCAACGCTACCGGCAGTGGGCGCACGACGGCGCCGCACGCGCCGCCGAGGCGCCGGCCGCGGCGGCGTCCGAATGAGCCCGGCCGCATCGCCGTCGGCCACCGGCGCCGGCGCGCCCACCGCGATCGACGCCGGCGTGCTGGTGCTCGCCGACGGGCGGGTGCACTGCTGGATCGTGCACGCCCCGCTGGCCGGCGTCACGCCGGCGATGCTGCACTGGTGGTACGCACGCCGCGCCGACACGCGGCGCGCCGAGGTGCTGCGCCTCGACGACGGTGGCGTGATCCACCGCGTCCACCGCGGCGGGCTCCCCGTGGCGGTGATCAACCAGCGCTTCGAGGCGATCGCCGGCGGCACCGAGTGGCGGCACACGCTGACCGTCGGCCTGCGCGGCGCCTGGGCGCGCCCGCTCAACGCGCTGCTGCGGCGTGTCGCGTTCGGCGAGGCGCAGGGCCGCGAGTGGCTGCACCGGCGCATCGAGGCGGCGCGCCGCGTCGAGCGTGACCTGCCCGGGCGCTACCGCCGCGAAGGCGGCGCGGCGTGGGCCGCGGCCCGGCGCGACGTCGCCCGCGTGGCTGCCCGGTCGATGACGCCGGCACGCGCCTGACCCGCCGGGTCGCCGCGCCACGCGCAGCGCGCTGCTATCCTCGCCGCGCCGCACGGCCGGTGCGGCGCACCCGGGCCGACGCGCGTTGGAGCTGCTGATCCCTTTCCTGAAGGCGCTGGTGCTGGTGCCGGTCACGCTGCTGCCGATCATCAACCCGGTCAGTGCCGCGCCGGTGTTCGTCGCCACCGCCGGACACAACCGCAGCGTGGCCGCGAGGCTGGCGCGGCAGGTGGCCGTCAACGCGTGGTTCGTGCTCGTCGCTTCGATGCTGGTGGGCAACTACGTGCTGGCGCTGTTCGGCATCTCGCTGCCGATCGTGCGCATCGGCGGCGGTCTGCTGGTGGCGGCCACCGCGTGGCGCATGCTCGAGCGCACCGGCAGCGACCCGGTGCAGGCCGTCGCCGCCGAGGAGGCCAGCGCGCTGTCGGACGCGGAGATCGTGCGCCGCAGCTTCTTCCCGATCACCTTCCCGCTGACCACCGGACCGGGCAC
>CAZUBF010000034.1:0-26850 GCA_964618555.1 uncultured Azohydromonas sp. | reverse complement strand
CACCTGCGCGCGGTCGACGACCTGCGCCACTTCACGACGCCGGCGGCCGCCGGCGACGTCGACGCGGTGCGCCGGGCGCTGGGGCTGCAGCGCGTCAACCTGGTCGGCGTGTCGTACGGCACCCGGCTCGCGCTCGAGGTGATGCGCCAGTTTCCGCAGACCGTGCGCCGCGTCGTGCTCGACGGCGTCGCGCCGCCCGACATGGCGCTGCCGCGTGCCTTCGCCGCCGACGCGCAGGCTGCTCTCGACGCGCTGTTCGACTGGTGCGACGCCGACGCCGCGTGCCGCGACCGGCACCCGCGACTGCGTGCGCGCTGGCTCGAAGCGCTGGCGCGGCTGCCTGCAGCGGTCACGATGCCCGAGCCGCTTGGCGGGGCGCCGCAGGCGTTGACGCTGACGCGCGAGTCGCTGCCCGGCGCGCTGCGCCTGGCGCTGTACTCGCCGCTGCTCGCGTCGGCGCTGCCGCACGCGATCGACGAGGCGGCGCAGGGGCGCTGGGTGCCGCTGATCGGGCTGGCGCAGGCGCTGGCCGGCGGTGCGCGCGCGCCGGCGGTGGCAGCGGGCGCGCACTTCTCGGTGATCTGTGCCGAGGACATGCCGCGCATCGACGCGGGGTCCGGCGCGGCGGCGCCCGAGGCCGGCGCGACGTTCGGCTCGCCCATCGCCGACCTGTATCGCCGCGTGTGCGCCGGCTGGCCGCGCGGCGACGTGCCGGCGGCGTTCTATGCCGTGCCGCCGAGCCCTGCGCCGGTGCTGCTGTTGTCGGGCGGCATCGACCCGGTGACCCCGCCGCGCCACGGCGAACGCGTGCGCGCGGCGCTCGGTCCGCTGGCTCGGCACGTCGTGGTGTCGAACGCCGGCCACGGCGTGCTGGCGCTGGCCTGCGTGCGCGACGCGGTGTTCCGCTTCGTCGATGCCGACGCGCAGGACGAAGCGCTGCGCGCCGACGCCGACTGCGCGCGCGGCGTGCCGCGCCCGCCCGTGTGGGCGCCGATCGCCGCGAGCTCGCCTTGATCGAGGTGCACGACCTGGCCAAGCGCTTCGTGCAGGGCCGTGGGCGCAGCGCACGCACGGTGGCGGCGGTCGACGGCGTCACCTGGCGGGCGGCCGACGGGCGCATCACCGGGCTGCTCGGGCCGAACGGGGCCGGCAAGACGACGACGCTGCGCATGATCGCCGGGCTGCTCGCGCCCGACCGCGGGGTCGTGCAGGTCGACGGCATCGATGTCGCGCGACGCCCGGCCGCCGCGCGCGCGCGCCTGGGCGTGCTCAGCGACGCGCGGGGCCTCTACCCGCGGCTGACCGCGCGCGAGAACATCGTCTACTACGCGCGGCTGCACGGCCTGGCGGACGCGGCGGCACATGCGCGCGCCGAGACGCTGGCGGGGACGCTGGAGATGCGCGAACTGCTCGACCGGCGCACCGACGGCTTCAGCCAGGGCGAACGCATGAAGACCGCGCTGGCGCGTGCGCTGGTGCACGACCCGCCGAACATCGTGCTCGACGAGCCGACCAACGGTCTCGACGTGCTCGCCACCCGCGCGCTGCGCGCCGCGCTGCTGCGGCTGCGCGACGACGGCGGCAAGTGCATCGTCGTGTCGACGCACATCATGCAGGAGGTCGAGCGCCTGGCCGACCACGTGGTGGTGATGTCGCTGGGGCGCACGGCCGCCGAGGGCACCGTGCCCGAACTGCGCGAGCGCGCCGGCGAGGGCGACTTCGAGGCCGCGTTCGTGCGCCTGGCCTACCCCGGCGCGGCGCAGTCCCACGGGGGGCGGCGATGAGCGCCGCGTGGTATCGCGCCGCGGCCGTCGTGCTGCGCAAGGAGCTGATCGACGCGCTGCGCGACCGCCGCACGCTGCTGACCGTGCTGCTGAGCGCGGTGGCCGTGGGTCCGCTGGCGCTGGTACTGATCTCGACGCTGGTGTCGGACCTCGAGCGACGCGCCGAGGCGCGCGAGGTGTGGGCGCGCGGCATCGAGCACGCGCCGACGCTGGCCAACTTCTTCGCGCGCCAGACCTGGGTGGTGCGCGAGGCGCCTGCGGACCACGAGCAGGCGCTGCGCGACAACCGGCTCGGCGACGCGGTGCTGGTGGTCGCGCCGGGGTTCGAGGCGGCGCTGGCGCGCGGCGAGGCACCGACGGTCGAGGTGGTGGCCAGCAGCGGCAACCCGCGCGCCGAAGCCGGCGCGGCGCGGCTCGCGCGGCTGCTCGCGGCCTTCAACCACGAGCAGTCGACGCTGCGGCTGGCGGTGCGTGGCGTGTCGCCGGCGGTGCTCGAGGCGGTGCACGTCGAGCCGCGCGACGTCGCCGACGCGGCCCGGCGCGCCGCGCAGCTGACCGCGATGCTGCCGTTTTTCGTGCTGATGGCGGTGCTGTACGGCGCACTCAACGCGGCGCTCGACACCGCCGCCGGCGAGCGCGAGCGCGGATCGCTCGAGCCGCTGCTGATGAACCCGGTGCCGCCGCTGGCGCTGGTGCTGGGCAAGTGGGCGGCAGTGACCGCGGTGGGCGCGGGCATTGCGGTGGCCAGCGCGGCGAGCTTCCTGCCGGCACAGGGGTGGCTGGCCAGCGACACGCTGGCGGCGCTGTTCCACTACGGTGCGGCCGAGGCGGTGGCCTTCGTCGCGCTGCTGCTGCCGCTGGCCGGCGCCGCGGCGGCGTTGCTGTTGGCGATGGCGATCCGCAGCCGCAGCGTCAAGGAGGCGCAGGCCGGCGCGACGGTGTTCGTGCTGGCGCTGTCGCTGCTGCCGTTGCTGACGATGTTCGGCCAGCGCGGCGAGCAGCCCTGGCACCTGTGGCTGCCGGGGCTGGCGCACAGCGTGCTGATGACCCGCGTGCTGCGCGGCGACGCGATCGCGGCGTCCGACCTGCTGCCGTCGCTGGCGGTGTGCGCGACCCTGTCGGCCGTGGGCCTGTCGGTCGTGGCGCGCACGCTGCGCGGCGGCGCCGCGCTGCGCTGACCCCGGCGAGCGGCTACTGCGGCCGGTCGGGCAGCACCCAGGTGCGCGCCGCCAGGCGTGGCGGTGCGCGCATCGGCGCGTCGCCGGCGCGCGAAGTCGGGCGCTTGCGCTGGCCGATCACGCGGGCGACCTCGCGCTGCCAGGGCAGCGTGAACACGATCTCGTTGAGGTGCCGGGCCGCCTGCCACGCGGTCAGCACCTCGCCCGAGCTGCCGAGAAGCTTCATGTTGGTGAGCACGCCCATCGGATCGAGCATCGATACGACGCCGTGCGACACCTGCACCCAATCCCAGGCGACGCCGACTTCGCCTTCGCGAGACGGGCAGACCCACATCGTCTGCCCGCTCGGCACGCCGTGGTGGGGGTCGTCGTCGAACAGGTGGGTGGCGGCGTGCTCGAAGCGGCCGGGGGGGGGCTGCGGGGTGCGGTAGACCGGCGGCCAGGCGCGAAGGGTCCAGGCGGGAGGCATCGGGGGGTCCTGCATCAAGCGGCCCTTGGGGGCCGAGGCTGTATAGTCTTGCGAAGGGTCTTCCAGGAGACAACCTGTAAAGGCTTGCAGGTCGCTGCGCCGGGCGCAGGGCCGCGCCGGCTCGTCGCGACGATGCTGCAAAGCGACTTCCACTCGGTGCTCGCCGCTAATGATCGCGAGTCGTTCCGCGCGTCGGTCGTGAAGGTCGCCGAGCGGCTGGGATTCAGCACCGTGTCGGCGGTGGCGGTGGTGGACAAGGGCAAGGACTCGGAGTTCGTCCGCGTCGGCAACATTCCGGACGCCTTCTTCGACGCGCACGTCGACGCGAGTGCGTCTCGGCGCGACCCGATCCTCAGGCACCTGAAGAGCCACTCGGTGCCGATCCTGTGGAGCCAGCAGACGTTCGTTCGCAGCGGCGCCGCCGACCTGTGGGAGGAACAGGCGCCTTACGGCTTCCACACCGGCATCGCGATGGCGTTGCACCTGCCCGACGGCAACCACTTCCTGCTCGGCGTCGACCGCGACCAGCCGCTGCCCGCCGACGCCGACGAGCTCACGCGCATCGTGGCTCACCTGCAGCTGTTCGCGGTGCACGCGCAGGACGCGGCGTTCCGGGTGCTCGTGTCGTCCGAGAGCCGCCCCGAGACGCCGAACCTGACGCCGCGCGAGCTCGAGGTGCTGCGCTGGACGATGGAAGGCAAGACCGCCTGGGAGGCCGGCACGATCCTCGGCATCAGCGAGCGCACCGCGGTGATGCACCTGAGCAACGCGACGCGCAAGCTCGGCTGCACGACCAAGCACCAGGCGGTGGTCAAGGCGCTGCGCCTCGGGCTGATCGACTGAACCCGCCCCCGGCGGCGGGCGGGGCCGGGGCGCGGCGCGACCCTGTAAGAGTTGACAGTTCCGGCGCGGCGCGCCGCCTGCTTCAATGCGTCGGCAACCCTTGCCGGACCCGCAACGAAGGAGGCGTCATGTTCAAGAACCGTCAGCCCGCCGAGCAGCCCCGCCGCGACACCCCATCGAAGGCCGCCGCGGCGGACAAGCGCGAAACGCAGCCGCGGCCGCTCGAACTGTCCGAACTGACCAAGGTCGTCGGCGGCGCGTCGAGCACGACGCAGCTGCCACGGACCGGCGGCTGGTGATCGGCGCGTCGATCTTCCGACCCGAGGCGGTTGAGCACCGCCGCCAGGCGTGGCTCGGCAGCATCCAGCTCGTCCGCCCGCTGTCGCTGTCGCTGCTGACCGGCGCGGTGGTCGTCGCGCTGGGCCTGACGCTGGCCACGCTGAGCTGGGGCGAGTACACGCGCAAGGCGCGCGTGGGCGGTCTGCTCGTGCCCGAGGGCGGCGTGGTGCGGCTGCTACCGCCACAGGCGGCGGTCGTGGTCGAGCGCCTGGCCGGCGAAGGGCAGCGCGTGCGCGCCGGCGACGTGCTGTTCGTGCTGTCGCTCGACCGCGCGACGGCCGGCGGCGACGCGCAGGCCCAGGTGCAGCGCACGCTGGTCGCGCGCGAGCGCAGCCTGGCCGACACCGCGCGTCAGCAGCGCGAGCTGCTCGATGCGCAGCGCGCGGCGCTCGAGCGCCGGCTGGCCGACATGCGCAACGAAGCGCGGCAGATCGGCGCCGAGATCGACCTGCATCGCCAGCGACTGGCGCTGGCGCAACAGTCGCTGCTGCGGTTGCAGGACCTGCAGCGCGAGCAGTTCATCTCTTCGGCCCAGGTCCAGGCACGTTCGGAGGAAGTGCTCGGCCTGCAGGCGCAGGCTCAGGCGCTGGCGCGCCAGCGCGCGGCGCACGAGCGCGAGATGGCCGCCGTCGAGGCGGAGCTGCGCGAGCTGCCGTTGCGCGCGCGCGCACGCGACGCCGAAGTCGCGCGCGAGGTGGCCGAGGTGCAGCGCCTGGCCGCCGAAAGCGAGGCGCAGCGGCGCGTGGTGGTGCGCGCGCCGCACGACGGCGTGCTCACCGCGGTGCTCGCCGAACCCGGCCAGGCGGTGTCGCCGGCCACCGCGCTGGCCAGCGTCGTGCCCGGCGACAGCGTCCTGCTCGCGCACCTGTACGCGCCGTCGAGCGCAATCGGCTTCGTGCGCCCCGACCAGCCGGTGCTGTTGCGCTACCAGGCGTTTCCGTACCAGAAGTTCGGCCACCACCGCGGCCGCGTGCTCCAGGTGTCGCGCACGCCGCTGAACGCCGGCGAGATGGCCGGCGCCGCCGGCGCCGACGACGAGCCGATGTACCGCATCACCGTCGCGCTGGAGCGCCAGACGGTGCCGGCGTACGGCAGCGAGCAGCCGCTGACCGCCGGCATGCAGCTCGAGGCGGACGTGCTGCTCGACCGCCGGCGGCTGATCGAGTGGATCTTCGAGCCGGTGCTGTCGGTCACCGGCCGCATCTGAACGGGTCGTCCGGGCGTCGTTGGGGCTGCGCTTGAGTGATGGCCGCCGATCGCACCTGCACCTGACGCTGGGCCTGGGGCTGCGCCGGGTGCCGATGGTGCTGCAGACCGAGGCCGCCGAGTGCGGGCTCGCGTGCCTCGCGATGGTCGTCGCGGCGCACGGCCACGACACCGACCTGGCGACGCTGCGCAGGCGCTTCTCGCTGTCGCTCAAGGGCGCGACGATGGCCGACCTCGTGCGCTTCGCCGACCAGCTGCGCTTCAATGCACGCGCGCTGCGCGCCGAGATCGAGCACCTGGCGGGGCTGGCGACGCCGTGCATCCTTCACTGGGATCTGAATCACTTCGTCGTGCTGGTCGAGGTGCGGCGCGGCGTGGCGGTGATCCACGATCCGGCGCGCGGCATCCGCCGGCTGAAGCTCGACGAGGTCTCGCGCCACTTCACCGGCATCGCGCTCGAACTGGCGCCGATGGCCGACTTCGCGCCGAAGCGCGAGCGCCAGCAGGTGCGCCTGGCGCAGCTGCTCGGCCACGTCACCGGGTTGAAGCGGTCTCTGGCGCAGGTGTTCGTGCTCGCGCTGGCGCTGGAAGTGTTCATGCTCCTGAGCCCGTTCTACCTGCAGTGGGTCGTCGACGGCGTGCTGGTCAGCGCGGACCGCGACCTGCTGGTGACGCTGGGGGTGGGCTTCGCGCTGCTGGTGCTGATCCAGGTCGGCACCGCAGCGATCCGCTCGTGGGCGGTGCTGGTGCTGTCGGCGACGCTGAACCTGCAGTGGCTGGGCAACGTGTTCGCGCACCTGATGCGCCTGCCGGTGGCGTGGTTCGAGCGCCGTCACACCGGCGACATCTGGTCGCGCTTCGGGGCGGTGCAGCAGATCCAGAAGACGCTGACCACCAGCTTCATCGAGGCGCTGCTCGACGGCCTGCTGGTGGTGCTGACGCTGGTGATGATGGTGATCTACAGCGTCAAGCTGACGCTGGTCGCGCTCGGCGCGGTGGCGCTGTACGCGCTGCTGCGCTGGGCGTTCTTCCGCCCGCTGCGCGATGCCACCGAAGAGGCGCTGGTGCACGAGGCCAAGCAGTCGAGCCACTTCCTCGAGTCGCTGCGCGGCGTGCAGGCGATCAAGCTGTTCAACCGCCAGGCCGACCGCCAGGCGCGATTCATGAACCAGGTCGTCGACGCGATGAACGCCGACCTGGCCACGCGCAAGCTCGACCTCGGCTTCAGCGTGTCGCACCGGCTGCTGTTCGGGCTCGAACGCGTCGCGGTGATCTGGCTCGGCGCGCTGCTGGTGCTCGACCAGCACCTGTCGGTGGGCATGCTGTTCGCGTTCCTCGCCTACAAGGAGCAGTTCGCGCAGCGGTTCTCGGGGCTGATCGACAAGGCGGTCGAGCTGCGCATGCTGCGGCTGCAAGGCGAGCGCCTGGCCGACATCGTGCTCACCGAGCCCGAGCGCGAGCCCGAGCCGGTGGCCGCGCGCGCGCGCGAGCCGCTGGCGCGCATCGAGCTGCAGGGCGTGCGCTTCCGCTACTCGGACACCGAACCCGAGGTGCTGCGCGGCGTGAACCTGACGATCGAGCCGGGCGAGTCGCTGGCGATCGTCGGGCCGTCGGGCGGCGGCAAGACGACGCTGCTCAAGCTGATGGTCGGCATCCACGCGCCGACGGCCGGGGAGATCCGCGTCGGCGGCAGACCGCTGGCGCAGCTGGGCCTGGCGCGCTGGCGCACGATGATCGGCACCGTGATGCAGGACGACCAGCTGTTCGCCGGTTCGATCGCCGACAACATCTGCTTCTTCGACGCCGAGCCCGACTTCGCGTGGATCGAGGAGTGCGCGAGGCTGGCTGCCGTCGACGACGAGATCGAGTCCATGGCGATGGGCTACCACACGCTGGTCGGCGACATGGGGGCCAGCATCTCGGGCGGGCAGAAGCAGCGCATCTTGCTCGCGCGCGCACTGTACAAGCGCCCGCAGGTGCTGCTGCTCGACGAGGCCACCAGTGCGCTCGACGTCGAGCACGAGCGCCGCGTCAACCAGGCGATCCGCCAGCTCGAGCTGACGCGCATCATCGTCGCGCACCGGCCCGAGACGATCGCCAGCGCGGCGCGGGTGATCGTGCTCAGCGACGGCCGGGTGTCCCAGGACCTGCGCTCGGTGCCGACCGGGCGCAGCCTGTAGCGGGTCGGGCGGGGCCGGCCGGGCGTTCAGGGGTTCCGGTTCGGGCAGCTGCTGAAGCCGAACGGCGTGTACGCGGGGCACCACCTGAACAAGCCGGTGGCCAGCGGCAGCAGGCCGATGTAGCCCCAGGCGCCGATCGTGCCCATCGCGGCGAGCGCGATCAGCACGATGCCCAGGACGATGCGCAGGATGCGGTCGATGCCGCCGACGTTGACCTTCATGAGGGGCTCCGGTTGGGGCACGGGTCGTGCCTGCCGGCCGCATTCTGCGCCGGCAGACGCGGGGCATGGGTGACTGCGCTCACGCAGCGTCGCCGGCGCCAGGCGCGCACGGCGCCTCGGCCCGACAAGGCGGCGGCGGGTCGTTCGGCGAGGCACTGGAGCGCCACCCGCCTTGGCCGGCGGCACCGGCTCGGCGCGGCGACCGCCGAGCACGCCGAACACGCCGCGCAGAGGCGGCTCGTGCGCGGGCCCGCGGTGGAGGCCCTGCGCGTCGAGCAGCACCAGGTCGTTCGGCCTGCGCGTCGCACCGTGCGTCGGCAGTCAGTCGCGTGCGAGCAGGCGCGACGTCGAGGCGACGCACGGCCCGCCGGGCGTCACACGGCGCCGCTCGAGCGAGCGGTCTGATGTGGACACCGTGCCCGGCACGCGCTCGCCGCACGGCAGCCGGGGGAAACCGCCGCACGGCGAGCCCTCGTCGAACCGCGTCTGGCCCGCGCGAACGGCGGCGGGCGGCGATGGCGTGGCGACCGGGCGACGGGTCGCGTCCCGCCGGGCCGAGCGCGGCGGCGGGCAGCTGCGTCGCGCTCAGGATGCGGGGCGGGTCAGGAACTCGAGGCGCACGAGGCGGTGCATCGCCTCGCCGGGGCTGCGCCCGCACATGGACGGAGCCGGGCGCAGGGAAACGCACACCGCCGGCCGGCGCGGGTCGCCGAACAGCGTGCATCGCAGGTCGGGGCGCAACTGCACGCAGCGTACGCCGGCGGGCTTGCCGCCGGGCATGCCGGGGATCGGCGTCGAGATCGACGGCGCGATGCAGCAGGCGGCGCAGGCGGGGCGGCAGTCCATGGCGCCATTGTCGCGACGCCCGCGGCCGACGGCGGTCGGACGAACGACGCGATAGTTTGCATCGATGAATAAGGACATAATGATAAGTACAATGACGCGAATCGTTCGTATTAGGAATGCAAGATGATCAAGTCGGCAAGCTTCGGCGTCGTACACCTCTGCATCGCCTTCGGCGTCAGCTACGCGCTGACCGGCGACGTCGCGGTCGCCGGCGCGATCACGCTGATCGAGCCCCTGGTCAACACCGTCGCGCATTACCTGTTCGACCGCTGGTGGGGACACCCGGCATGGCGCCGGCTGGCGCAGCGTCTGCGCGGCGACGCCCCGACGCCGCACAGGGCCGCCGCCTAGAATTGCGGCCCTGACATCCGGCGCGCGGTCCCCGCGCGCAACGCACCGTGCTGCACCCGAAGGAGTTCGACGTCATCGTCGTCGGCGGTGGCCATGCCGGCACCGAAGCCGCACTCGCCGCTGCACGCATGGGCTGTGCGACGCTGCTGCTGACGCACAACATCGAGACGCTGGGGCAGATGAGCTGCAATCCCAGCATCGGCGGCATCGGCAAGGGCCACCTGGTCAAGGAGGTCGACGCGCTCGGGGGCGCGATGGCGCTGGCCACCGACGAGGCGGGCATCCAGTTCCGCATCCTCAACTCGAGCAAGGGCCCCGCGGTGCGTGCGACGCGCGCGCAGGCCGACCGCGTGCTGTACAAGGCGGCGATCCGGCGCCGGCTCGAGAACCAGCCGAACCTGTGGCTGTTCCAGCAGGCGGTCGACGACCTGTTGCTCGAGGGCGACCGTGTCGTCGGTGCGGTGACGCAGGTCGGCGTGCGCTTCCGAGCCCGCGCGGTGGTGCTGACGGCGGGCACCTTCCTCGACGGGCGCATCCACGTCGGGTTGCAGAACTACGCCGCTGGCCGCGCCGGCGACCCGCCAGCGGCGAGCCTGTCGGCGCGGCTGAAGGAGCTGCAGCTGCCGCAGGGCCGGCTCAAGACCGGCACCCCGCCGCGCATCGACGGACGCAGCATCGACTTCTCGAAGCTGGTCGAGCAGCCGGGCGATCTCGACCCGGTGGTGTTCAGCTTCGTCGGCGACCGCGCGATGCACCCGCGGCAGGTGCCGTGCTGGATCACGCACACCAACGAGCGCACGCACGAGATCATCCGCAGCGGTTTCGACCGCAGTCCGATGTTCACCGGCCGGATCGAAGGCGTCGGCCCACGTTACTGCCCGAGCATCGAGGACAAGGTCTATCGCTTCGCCGACAAGTCCAGCCACCAGATCTTCCTCGAACCCGAGGGGCTGACGACGCACGAGTTCTATCCGAACGGCATCTCGACGTCGCTGCCGTTCGACGTGCAGCTCGCCGCGGTGCAGTCGATGCCCGGGCTCGAGCAGGCGCACATCCTGCGGCCGGGGTACGCGATCGAGTACGACTACTTCGATCCGCGTGCCCTGCGCTCGAACTTCGAGACGCGTGCGATCCACGGCCTGTTTTTCGCCGGGCAGATCAACGGCACCACCGGCTACGAGGAGGCGGCGGCGCAGGGGCTGTTCGCCGGAGCGAACGCCGCGCTGCAGGTGCTCGGGCGCGATCCCTGGGTGCCGGGGCGCGCCGAGGCCTACCTCGGCGTACTCGTCGACGACCTGATCACGCGCGGCGTCAGCGAACCGTATCGCATGTTCACCAGCCGCGCGGAGTACCGGCTCCAGCTTCGCGAGGACAACGCCGACCTGCGGCTGACCGAGGCCGGCCGCCGGCTCGGGCTGGTCGACGACGCGCGCTGGGGGCGCTTCGCGCGCAAGCGCGACGCGATCGCGCGCGAGTCCGAGCGACTGAAGTCGACCTGGGTCCATCCCGGCGTCGTCGACGCCACCACCTCCGGGCGGCTGCTCGGCAAGGCGATCGAGCGCGAGTACGCGCTGGCCGACCTGCTGCGCCGCCCGGGGGTCGGCTTCGACGCAGTCAGCGCACTGCACGCGCATGCACTGGCCACGCGCGGCGACGCCGCCGGCGTGGTTTCACGTGAAACACTGCGCGCCGAGTTGGGCGACACGCTGGCCGATGCGGTGATCGAGCAGGTCGAGATCGCGACCAAGTACGCGGGCTACATCGACAAGCAGCACGACGAGGTCGCGCGTGCCGTGCACTACGAGCACCTGAAGCTGCCACCCGACCTCGACTACGACGAGGTCGGTGCGTTGTCGTTCGAGGTGCGGCAGAAGCTGAACCGGCACCGCCCCGAGACGCTGGGTCAGGCGTCGCGCATCTCCGGCGTCACGCCGGCGGCGCTGTCGCTGCTGCTCGTGCACCTGCGCAAGGGGCGGTGGAAGGGCGTTGCCGCGAACGAGGACGCCGACGCGTCGTCGCGAGGCGCCGTTGCGTGACATGAGCCCGTCCATGGCGCCCGCGCCGGCGCTCCCGCGTGCGTGGCACACCGGCGGACCGACGAAGCCCGGTCCTCACGCGACGCTGGGCGGCGCGGGCTCCACCGGCTGCCGGTGGGGCGTCGCCGTCGCGAACCCCTGACGTGCACGCCACCCTCGACGCGACCGGCGTGCGCGCCGTCGTCGAAGCGATCGGGATCGACGCGACATCGGCGCAGATCGACGCGTTGGCCGCGTTCGGCCAGTTGCTTCTGCGCTGGAACCGCACCTACAACCTGACGGCCCATCGCGACCCGGAACAGGTGCTGACGCACCACCTCGCCGACTGCCTGGCTGCGGTGCCGTCGCTGCAGCGTCACCTCGTCGCCACCGGGTTGCGCGAGGCGACATTGCTCGACGTCGGCAGCGGGGGCGGCCTGCCGGGAGTGGTCTGGGCACTGATGCTGTCGGCGCTGCGCGTGCACTGCGTCGACGCGGTCGGCAAGAAGGCGGCGTTCGTGCGGCAAGCGGCGGGCGAACTGCAGCTGTCGAATCTGCTGGCGTTGCACGCGCGTGTCGAGCAGCTCGGCGGGCGCTACGACCTCGTCGTCAGTCGCGCGTTCGCGACGCTCGCCGACTTCGTCGCGCTGACGCGCGACCGCGTCGCGACCGCCGGCGTCTGGGTCGCCATGAAGGGGCATCACCCGGTCGATGAGATCGCCGCGCTGCCCGTCGACGTCGACGTGTTCCACGTGGAACCGCTGTCGGTGCCGGGCCTGCGAGCCGAACGCTGCCTTGTCTGGATGCGCCCGCGCTGAAGACGCCGATCCCGCCGCCGGCGGCCGGCCGAACTGCGATACCCTCGCGGCTGTCGCCGGCGCCGTCCGGCGCCGGCGACTTCGCGTCCTGCGCGGCCCGGCACGGATCAGAACACAGCAAGAGGGCGCGCCACGCGATGGCCAAGATCTTCTGCATCGCCAACCAGAAAGGCGGCGTCGGCAAGACCACGACCACGATCAACCTCGCCGCCGGGCTCGCCCGCATCGGCCGGCGCGTGCTGGTCATCGACCTCGACCCCCAGGGCAACGCGACGATGGGTTCGGGCATCGACAAGCGCACGCTCGAAGCCAGCGTGTACGACGTGCTGCTGGAGTCGGCCGGCATCGCCGAGGTGCGCCGGCGCGCCGACAAGGGCGGCTACGACCTGCTGCCGGCGAATCGCGAGCTCGCCGGCGCCGAGGTCGAGCTCGTCGGGCTCGAGCATCGCAACGAGCGTCTGCGCCACGCGCTGGCCCCGGTCGCGGACGACTACGACTTCATCCTGATCGACTGCCCGCCGAGCCTGAACCTGCTGACGCTCAACGGGCTGGTCAGCGCGCACGGCGTCATCGTGCCGATGCAGTGCGAGTACTTCGCGCTCGAGGGCCTGTCGGACCTGGTCAACACCATCCGCCAGGTGCACGCCAACCTGAACCGCGACCTGCAGATCATCGGGTTGTTGCGCGTGATGTTCGACCCGCGCATCACGCTGCAACAACAGGTCAGTGAGCAACTCAAGGGCCACTTCGGCGCCAAGGTGTTCGACACCGTGATCCCGCGCAACGTCCGTCTGGCCGAGGCGCCCAGCTACGGACAGCCGGGCGTCGTCTTCGACCCGGCGGCCAAGGGGGCGCAGGCGTACCTCGAGTTCGCGCGCGAGATGGTGCAGCGCATCGCGACGATGCGCTGATGCCGGCCGCCGGCGGCTAGTCCAGCCCGAGCCCCTCGTCGACGCCCAGGTGCACGTTCATGCATTGCACCGCAGCGCCGCTCGCCCCCTTCCCGAGGTTGTCCAGGCGCGCCACCAGCAGCGCCTGGTCGGCCGCAGCGAAGACGAACAGATCGACGCGATTGCCGTCGTTGCAGCCCTGGACGTCGAAGAAGCCGTCCTCGAGCGTGGTCGGGTCCGACAGCGGCATCACCCGCACGAAGCGCTCGCCCGCGTAGCGCGCGCGCAGCGCGGCGTGCAGGGCGACGCCGTCGACGCCGCCGGGAAGCTGCGTGTAGTGCAAGGGCACACTTACCGCCAGACCCTTGTAGAACGGACCGACGATCGGCAGGAACAGCGGGCGCGCGTGCAGTCCGGTGTGCGCGACCATCTCGGGAATGTGCTTGTGCGCCAAGGACAGCGCGTACGGCCGCGGTGCCTGAAGGCGCGGGTCGCCGCCGGCCGCGTACTGCTCGATCATCTTCTTGCCGCCGCCCGAGAAGCCGGTGATCGACGTCGCCGACACCGGCAGCGACGCCGGCACGAGCCCGGCGTCGACCAGCGGGCGCAGCAGCAGGATGAACGCACTGGCATGGCAGCCCGGGTTGGCGATGCGCTTGCTCGCACGCAGCCGATCGCGCTGGCCCGGCGCCAGTTCGGGCAGCCCGAACACCCAGTCGGCAGCGGTGCGGTGCGCGGTGCTCGCGTCGATCAGGCAGGTGCGCGGGTTGGTCACCAGCGCGGCCGCCTCGCGCGCGGCCGCGTCGGGCAGGCACAGGAACGCGACGTCGGCCGCGTTGAGCAGCCGCGCGCGTTCGGCGCTGTCCTTGCGCCGGTCGGGGTCGATCTTCAGCACCTCGACGTCGGCACGCGCCGCGAGCAGTTCGTGGATGCGCAGCCCCGTCGTGCCCTCCTGGCCGTCGACGAACACGACGTGGGTCATCACAGGCTCCCGTGCGGCACCGATGCCGCCGATGGGATCGAGCATAAGCCAAGCGTGTAACCGGCGTGCGTCGGCGGCCGGCGCGCCGGCATCCCCGACAATCGCCGCATGGCGACGAAAAAACCCAAGGGGCTCGGGCTCGGGCTCGAGGCGCTGCTCGGTCCGAAGGTCGGCGACACCGCTGCGGCAGGCGACCTGCCGACGACGCTGCGGGTTTCGCAGCTGCAGCCGGGAAAGTACCAGCCGCGCACGCGCATGGACGAAGGAGCCCTGTTCGAACTGGCCGAGAGCATCCGCAGCCAGGGCGTGATGCAGCCGATCCTCGTGCGCCCGGTCGGTGCGAAGGGTTACGAGATCATCGCCGGCGAACGGCGTTTCCGCGCCGCGCAGCTCGCCGGACTCGACGAGGTGCCGGTGCTCGTCAAGAACGTGGGCGACGAGTCGGCCGCGGTGATGGCGCTGATCGAGAACATGCAGCGCGAGGACCTGAACCCGCTCGAGGAGGCGCAAGGGCTGCAGCGCCTGGTCGGCGAGTTCGGGCTGACCCACGAACAGGCGGCGCAGGCGGTGGGGCGCTCGCGCAGCGCCGCCACCAACCTGCTGCGCCTGTTGCAGCTCAGTGCGCCGGTGCAGCAGATGCTGCTCGCCGGCGACCTCGAGATGGGCCACGCGCGCGCGCTGCTGGCACTCGACGCCGCGCAGCAGATCCTCGCGGCGAACCAGGTGGCGGCGAAGAAGCTGTCGGTGCGCGAGGCCGAGAAGCTGGTCACTCGAGTGCAGTCCGGCACCGGCGCGCGCCGCGCAGCGCGGGCGGCGGCCGACAAGCCGCGCGACATCGTGCGCCTGGAGGAGCAACTCGCCGACGCGCTGACCGCGCCGGTCGAGATCCGTCTGCACCGCAAGGGCAAGGGTGGGCAGGCCGGTGAGGTGGCGATCCGCTTCGGCTCGCTCGACGAACTGGGCGGACTGCTCGAGCGGCTCGGCGTGCGCGAGACCTGACCGCGCCATGCGCCCCGCCAGGCTGCCGTGAACCCGCGCCACCTGACGCTGCGCCAGTTCCGCTACTTCATTGCGGTGGCCGAGAGCGGGTCGGTGGCTGCGGCGTCGCGCATGCTCGCGATCGCGCAGAGCGCGGTCACCAAGGCGATGCAGGAGCTCGAGGACGCGCTGGGCACGCGGCTGTTCGAGCGCACGTCGAAGGGCATCGTGCTGACGCCGCAGGGGCACCGCTTCCTGGTCAGCGCGCGGCGCGTGATCGGCGCGGTGGCCGACGCGACGCGGCTGCAGGGCGACGAGGCCGCCGAGACGCTCAGCGGCGTGCTGGCGATCGGCGTGACCTCGCTGGTGGCCGGCTACTACCTCAGCGAGTTGCTGCGGCGCTTCCGGCGCAATTGCCCGGCGGTCGAGGTGTTCATTACCGAGGAGTCGCCGCGATTCCTCGAGCACCTGCTGATCAACGGCGAGCTCGACTGCGCGATCATGGTCAGCAACGTGCTCGGCGAGCCGCAGGCGCTGGTCACCGAGACGCTCACGCGCAGCCCGAACCGCGTGTGGCTGGCGTCGAACCACCTGCTGGCCGGCCGAGACGAGTTGACGCTGGCCGAGTGCGCGCAGCACGACCAGATCGTGCTCGAGGCCGACCGCGTCGACGACCTCATGCGCGCGGTGTGGGCGCGCCACCAGCTGAAGACGCGCACGATCCTGCGCACCTCGTCGTTGGAGGCGGTGCGTTCCCTGGTCGGCGCCGGGCTCGGCCTGGCCGTGCTGCCCGACTTCCTGTACCGTCCGTGGACGCTCGACGCCGAGCATGTCGACGTGCGCCGGTTGCGCGACGACGTGCCCACCGTCGACGTCGGGCTGGTGTGGCGGCGCGGCTCCGGACTGACCCCGGTGGCCGCCGAGTTCATCGACGTCGCGCGCGAGCCCCTGGCCGGGCGCGCGCGACGCGGCCCGGCCTGACCGTGGCGCTGGCGCGTCGGCCGCGACGACGGCGGCGTCGAGCATATCGAGCTGGGCTGGCGCCGCACCGGGATCAGCTAGGGTGTGCGCTGTACCTCATCACAGCGATCACTCACTTCGATGGCGGCGCGACGGCCTTCGGCGGTGATCTGCGCCGAGTCGGCGAGGTCTGCCGGCCACTCGCCAAGGGCCGCCTGCAGCGCGCGTAGCCGCCCGATCGCCGCGGCGAGTCAGCTCTGCATAGTCGGCGTGGTGTCGTCGCGGCGCGTCAGCTCTGCACGGTCGGCGTGGCGTCGGCGGCACGTCGCAGCAGACGCAGCGGCAGTGCCGGTGCGTGACCCTGCCGGTCCTCGCCGGCGTAGACCCGGACATGCGGGACCGGGATCTCGATGCCCGCGCGGTCGAAGGCGTGCTTCAGGCGCCGCAGGTACTCGCGCCTGACGGCCCACTGGTCGGCCGGTTGGCACCTGATGCGCCCGCGGATCACGACTGCCGACTCGGACCACTGGTCCACGCCGGCGATCTCCAGGTCGTCGAGGATGCGCGGCGCGAACGCGGTGTCGGCGCGCAGTTCGGTGGCCACCTCGCGCATCACCGCCATCACCTGGTCGGTGTTCTCGCGGTATGCGACGCGCACGTCGACCACGGCGTTGGCGTAGCCGCGCGTGAGGTTGATCACCGTCGTGATCTGGCCGTTGGGCACGAAGTGCACGCGGCCGTCGTAGTCGCGCAGCTGCACGTAGCGCAGCGTCACCACCTCGACGACGCCGGCGTGTCCGCCGCCGAGGTCGACGATGTCGCCCTGGCGGATCTGGTCCTCCACCAGGATCGAGAAGCCGGTGAAGTAGTCGCGCACCAGGCTCTGCGCGCCGAAGCCCACGGCCAGGCCGACGACGCCGGCGGCACCGAGGATCGGCGCCACCGACACGCCGAGTTCGCCCAGCACCAGCATGCCGGCGATCAGCGACACCACCACCGTGACTAGGTAGCGGAACACGCGGGCGATCGTCTGGGCGCGCTTCAAGGCCTCGCGATCGCCCAGCCGGTTGGCCACGCGATCGCGGAACGCGCGGATCGTGCGGCGCAACAGCGCGGCGACGATCCACGCGGCGACCAGGATCACCGTGATGCGCAGCGCGGTGGCGGTGGCGCTGCCCATGCCGGCCCACAGGCGCTCGAGGGATTGCAGCAGGTTCTCGTTGTTCATGTGGGGGGATCCTCCGTGAGGGTCTGCAGGAAGTCGCGGTGCCAGCGGTGCACGTCGTGCGTGCGGATCTGCGCCCGCAGCCGCACGTGGCGTGCGCGGCGCTCGTCGAGCGGCATGCGCAGAGCCTGCTGGATGGCGTCGGCCGTGCCCTGCGTGTCGTACGGATTGACCAGCAGTGCGTGCTCGCCGAACTGCTCGGCGGCGCCGGCGAAACGCGACAGCACGAGCACGCCGGGGTCGGCTTCGTCCTGCGCGGCGACGAACTCCTTGGCCACCAGGTTCATGCCGTCGCGCAGCGGCGTGACCAGCCCGACGCGCGCGGCGCGGTACAGCCCGGGCAGGCGCTTGCGCGCGACGGTGCGGTGGATGTAGCGCACCGGCATCCAGTCGAGCTCGCCGTACTCGCCGTTGATCGCACCGCACAGCCCCTCGAGCTCGCGGCGCAGGTCGGCGTAGGCGTGCACGTCCTCGCGCGACGGGGACGCCACCTGGATCAGCGTCGCGCTGTTGCGGTTCTCGGGGTAGCGTTCGAGCAGGCGCTGGAACGCGCGCACGCGCTGCGGCAGGCCCTTCGAGTAATCGAGCCGGTCGATGCCGACCAGCAGCTGTCGCTTGGCGTACTGCTCGCGCATCGTCGCCAGCGTCTCCTGCGCGTCGCGCCCCGCGAGCAACGACTCGAACTCGTCGACGTCGATGCCGATCGGGAACGCCCGCGCGCGAACGCTGCGCCCGAACGCGTGGAACACGTCGTCGCGGCGCTGCTCGGCGCGCCCCTCGTTGCGCACGTAGCGCGCGAAGTGCTCGACGTCGGCCTGCGCCTGGAAGCCGAGCAGGTCGAAGGCGAACAGCGAGCGCATCAGCCACTCGTGCTGGGGGATTGCGGCGAGGATCAGCGGCGGCGGCAGCGGGATGTGCAGGAAGAAGCCGATGCGGTGCGTGCTGCCCGTCGCGCGCAGTTCGGCGGCCAGCGGGATCAGGTGGTAGTCGTGGACCCAGACCACGTCGTCAGGGCGCAGCAGCGGCAGCAACTTGCGCGCGAACATGCGGTTCACGCGGCGGTAGCCGTCGATGCTGCCGGCGTCGAAGTCGGCCAGGTCGAGCCGGTAGTGGAACACCGGCCACAGCACGCCGTTGCTGTAGCCCAGGTAGTACGCGTCGTGGTCGTCGCGGCTGAGGTCGACGGTGGCCAGCGTGACGTCGCCGGCGCGCTGGATCTGCAGCGGGCCCTCGCCCGGCGTGCCGCCGGCGTCGCGCTCGACGACCGCGCCGCTGGCGCCGAACCACAACCCGCCCGACTGGTTCAGCGCCTCGGCCAGCGCGACGGCCAGTCCGCCGGCCGCGGTCTTGCGCGGGTCCGCGACTCGGTTGGAGACCACGACGAGCCTGGGCATGGCCTCACTCCTTTGCGGGACGGGTCCGGTCGCGGTCGATGCGCCGCAACGGGTCACGGCGCGCGAGGCGCCGTGGCCTGCGGCAACAGCGCGGCGACGGCGTCTTGCAGCCAGCCGTGCAGCGCGGCCGGGTCGGGCAGGCGGTGCGGGGCGAGCGTGTCGCCGTCGCCGACCTTGACGGCGACGCCACCGAGCGCAAGCACCGCCTCGAACGCCGCCTCGTCGGTGACGTCGTCACCGAAGAACCACGGGCGCCGGTGACGGAACGGGGGCTCGTTCAGGAATGCGCGCACCGCATGCCCCTTGCTTGCCTGCCGCGGTTTCAGCTCGACGACCATCTTGCCGCGCTGCAGCCCCATGCCATCGACCCGGCGCTGGGCCGCATGCATGGCCGCCAGGCACTCGCCTTCGAGCTGCGGCGCCTGGCGGAAGTGCAGCGCGAGCGCACCGGGTTTTCGCTCGAGGCGCAGGGCAGGCTGGCGTTCGCACAGTGGCTGCAGCACCGCGACGGCGGGTGCGAGGTCGGGCACGGCGAGCCGGCGCCACCGGCCGTCGGCGCCGCGGCGCTCGGTGCCGTGCACGCCGGCGGCCGGCAGCTTCAGCGGCTGCAGGTGGGCGTCGATTTCGCCGATCGGGCGACCGGAAACGATCGCGACCGCACCCGCCAGCGGGGCGGCAAGGCGCGCGAGCAGGTCCGGCAAGCCGTCCACCACGCGCACGCGGTCGGGGGTCGAGGCGAGGTCGGTGAGGGTGCCGTCGAAGTCGAAGAACAGGGCGCAGCCGGCATCGGGCTGCGGAAGAGGCAGCATGCCCGGACCTTAACGGCACTGGGGTCCGCACGGCCAGCCCGGGCCGGAATGTCTCACCCGTCGGGTGAGACTTTGGCGCGCCGGCGCACCGTCGTGCGATGCACGGTACCCGTGTCAATGGTCAACAGGAACGCAAGTGCGCGCACACATCATTGGCGATCGACAAAAATCCCGAGGATCTGCGATCCAGTCCATTCAAAATCACAACTTGCCGACGCGAGCGCCCACTTCACCAGAGCACAACCACTGCAACTAGAGCTTGACCATCACGTGGCGCGCCACGGTGTAGTCCTCGAGCGCGTACATGCTCATGTCCTTGCCGTAGCCGCTGCTCTTCAAGCCGCCGTGCGGCATCTCGTTGACGAGCATGAAGTGGGTGTTGATCCAGGTGCAACCGTACTGCAGCTTCTTCGCGATGCGCATCGCGCGGCCCACGTCCTGGGTCCACACCGACGACGCCAGTCCGTAGTCGCTGTCGTTGGCCCAGGCGACGGCTTGGTCGGCGTCGGTGAACCGCGTCACGCTGACCACCGGCCCGAACACCTCGCGTTTGACGATCTCGTCGTCCTGCCTCGCGCCGGCGATCACCGTCGGCTCGTAAAAGAAGCCGGCGCCGGCACGCACCTTGCCGCCGGTCGTGACCTCCATGTGGCCGGCCATCATCGCGCGTTCGACGAAGCTGGCCACGCGGTTGCGCTGGCGGTCGCTGATCAACGGGCCGATCTCGGCGTCGGCGTCGTCCTGCAGTCCCATGCGGATGCCCTTGACCGCGCTCGACAGGTCGGCCACCAGCCTGTCGTGGATCTTTGCGCCGGCGTACACGCGGCACGCGGCGGTGCAGTCCTGGCCGGCGTTGTAGTAGCCGAAGGTGCGCAGTCCCTCGACGACAGCGTCGAGGTCGGCGTCGTCGAACACGATCACCGGCGCCTTGCCACCGAGCTCGAGGTGCGTGCGCTTGAGCGTGCCGCTGGCCGCCTGCAGGATCTTGCGGCCGGTGGCGACGTCGCCGGTCAGGCTCACCATCGCGACCTTGGGGTGCTCGACCAGCGGCTGGCCCACCGTTGCGCCCCGGCCGACGATCACGTTGAGCACGCCCTTCGGGAGGATCTCGGCGGCCACCTGCGCGAGCAGCAGCGTCGTCAGCGGCGTCTGCTCGCTCGGCTTGATGACCACCGTGTTGCCGGCGGCCAGTGCCGGCGCGGTCTTCCACGCCGCCATCATCAGCGGGTAGTTCCACGGCGCGATCGAGCCGACGACGCCGACCGGGTCGCGCCGGATCATGCTGGTGTGGCCGGCGAGATACTCGTTGGCCACCGTGCCGCTGACGCAGCGCGCGGCGCCGGCGAAGTAGCGCAGGCAGTCGGCGATGGCCGGGATCTCGTCGCCGAGCGCACGTGCGTACGGCTTGCCGCAGTTCAGGCTCTCGAGCCGGGCGAACTCCTCGGCGCGCGACTCGACCGCGTCGGCGAGCCTGAGCAGCAGCCGGGAGCGCTCCATCGGCGTCGTCTCGCTCCAGGCGTCGAACGCGCGGTGTGCCGCCGACACCGCCTTGTGCACCTGCTCGGTCGACGCTTCGGGCACGGCGACCAGCACCTCGCCGGTCGACGGGTTGAGCACCCGCTCGGCTTCGCCCTCGCCGGCGACGAAGGCGCCGTCGATGAACAGGTCGGTGGGCAGGTCAACGGCGGGCATGGCGCTCTCCTAGCGGTGGGACGGCTCGTCGGAACGGGTCAGCGTGTAGGCGGCGACGATGGGGATGAACGTCAGCGTGATGATCACCACCGCCACCACGTTGGTCACCGGGCGCTGGCGCGGGCGGATCAGTTCCTGCAGCATCCAGATCGGCAGCGTCGTCTGCTGTCCGGCGGTGAAGGTCGTGACGATGACCTCGTCGAAGCTCAGCGCGAACGCGAGCAGCCCACCGGCCAGCAGCGCCGACCCGAGCTGCGGCGCGATCACATGGCGCAGCGTCTGGAACGCGTCGGCGCCGAGGTCCATCGACGCCTCGATCAGGTTCGGGTTCAGCCGGCGCAGGCGCGCCACCGCGTTGTTGAACACGACGACGACGCAGAACGTCGCGTGGCCGATCACGATGGTCCAGAAGCTGAAGGGGATCTCGAGCGTGTGGTACGCGCTGCGCAGGGCGATGCCGGTGATGATGCCGGGCAGCGCGATCGGCAGGATGAACAGCAGCGAGATCGCGTCGCGGCCGAAGAAGCGCGTGCGCGCCAGCGCACCCGCGGCGAGCGACCCCAGCACCAGCGCGACCAGCGTCGACACCGCGGCCACCTGCATCGACAGCGTGATCGCCGCCCACACGTCGTCACGCTCCCACGCCACCGCGAACCACTGCGTCGTCAGCGCCGGGGGCGGGAACACGTAGCTCTTGTCCTCGGCGCTGAACGCGTACAGCACGATCAGCGCCAGCGGCACGTGCAGGAAGGCGATCACTGCCCAGGCCGCCAGCTTCAGGCCCCACGATGCGCCCTCGCGTCTCATCGCGGCGCTCCGACCGGGTGGAGTGGCCGCCGCGGATCCGGCTCGGCCGGTCCGCTGTCGGCGCCCCCCTGGGGCGGAGGCGCAGAAGCCGCTTCGGGGGGGAGCCTACACCGCATCGAAGGCCCCCAGCCGCTTCGCAATCCACAGATAGATGCCGATCACGACGATCGGCACCAGCGAGAACGCCGCCGCGAACGGGATGTTGCCGGCCACGCCTTGCTGCCGGTAAACGACCTGGCCGATGTACAGCGTGCTGTCGCCGATGACCTGCGGAATGATGTAGTCGCCCAGCGTCAGCGAGAAGGTGAAGATCGATCCCGCCGCGATGCCCGGCATCGCCAGCGGAGCGATGACCTTCCAGAACGTCGTCGACGGTGGCGCGCCCAGGTCGCCCGAAGCCTCGATCAGCGATGCCGGGATGCGCTCGACCGCGGCCATGATCGGCAACACCATGAACGGCAGCCACATGTAGACGAAGACGACGAAGGTGCCCAGCGTCGAGAAGCTCAGGCTGGGGCCCCCGACGGCGGGCAGCGCGAGCAGCGCGTCGATGGCCCAGGTCGTGCCGGTGGCTTCGGCGACCCAGTTGATCGCCCCCTCCTTGGCCAGCAGCAGCTTCCACGCATACAGCCGCACCAGGTAGCTCGACCACAGCGGCAGCATCACGAGGATGTAGAACGCGGCCTTCCAGGGGCCGGCCGCGTAGCGCGCCATCAGGTACGCCAGCGGGAAGCCGAGCGCCACGCACGCGAACGTGACGGCGACCGCCATCGCCACGGTGCGTCGCATCACGTCGAGGTTCGCGGGGCTGGCGAGTTCGACGAAGTTCTTCAGGGTGAACTCGCGAACCACCTGCCCGGTGAAGTCGTCGAGGCCGAAGAACGCGTTGGCCAGCAGCGCGAACAGGCTGCCGAGGTAGATCACGCCGAACCACAGCAACGGCGGTGCGAGCAGCGCGAGCAGCAGCAGACCGCGGCGCGAGTACAGCAGGTCCGACAGCCGGCGACGCGCGCCGGTCGGCGGCGTCAACGCCAATGCGGTCGCCGCGGTCATGCGTGCGCGCCCTGCAGCGGGTGCACCGCGCGAGCGTCCCAGTGCAAGTGCACCGCGGCGCCGGCCTCGGGGGCACGCTGACCGGGCGCCTCGGGCAGGTCGGCCTGCAGCGTGCAGCCGTCGACCGCCACACGCACGCGGGTGAAGGCGCCGAAGTACTGCACCTCGGTGACGGTGCCGCCGGCGCGTGCGCCTGCGGTGTCGCCGACGCGGATGCGCTCGGGGCGCAGCATCGCCGCAGCGTGCCCCGTCAGGCGTCGCGCGGCGTCGCCGTCGAGCACGTTGGCCGCGCCGACGAACTGCGCGACGAACCGCGTCGCCGGCGCGTCGTAGACCTGCTGCGGCGTGCCGACCTGCTCGAGCCGGCCGGCGTGGAACACGCCGATGCGGTCGCTCATCGACAGCGCCTCGTGCTGGTCGTGCGTGATGAACAGGAACGTGATGCCCAGCCGTCGCTGCAGCGCCTTGAGCTCGCTTTGCATCTGCTCGCGCAGCTTCAGGTCGAGCGCGCCGAGCGGCTCGTCGAGCAACAGCACCTGCGGCTGGTTGATCAGCGCGCGCGCCAGCGCCACTCGCTGGCGCTGCCCGCCCGACAGCTGGCCGGGGCGCCGGTCGCCGACGCCGCCGAGTTCGACCAGCGCGAGCAGGTCGTCGGCGCGCCGGTCGCGCTCGGTCTTCGGCACCTTGCGCACCATCAGCGAGTAGGCGACGTTGTCGCGGATGTTCATGTGCGGGAACAGCGCGTAGTCCTGGAACACGGTGTTCACCGGGCGCGCGTACGGTGGGCGCTGCGTGACGTCGTCGCCGCCGATCAGGATGCGCCCGGCGGTCGGCAGCGTGAAGCCGCCGATCATGCGCAGGCAGGTGGTCTTGCCCGAGCCCGAGGGCCCGAGCAGAGTGAAGAATTCGCCGGCCTCGATCGTCAGGTCGACGCCGTCGACGGCGCGCACGGCCGCCGCGCCGTGGCCGAAGATGCACGACACGCGCTCGAGCTTGACAGCGGTGGTCATGACACCGGGTGGCGGGCAGGAGTGGCGTGGCAGCGGCGCCGCGGATCCGGCCGGACCGGCTCGGCGGCGTCGCACCCTCGAGGGCGAGCGGCCTCAGCCGCTGCGTGGTCGGGCCGTCACCGTCCGCCCAGGATGGCGATGTAGTCGGTGACCCAGCGGTGGTACGGCACGCAGCCGGCGCTTTGCGACTTGCACTGGCTCACCGGCGTGCGCCAGAAGCTGATCTTCTCGAACGCGTCGTAACCCTGCCGCGAGCAGCCGTCGTCGCCGAGCAGCTTGTTGCCCTTGCAGGCCGCGGGCACCGCGGGCACCGAGCCGAACCAGGCCGCCAGGTCGCCCTGCAGCTTGGGGTTCAGCGAGTGCTCGAGCCACAGGTACGCGCAGTTCGGGTTCTTCGCGTCGACATGCATCATCGTGCTGTCGGCCCAGCCGGTGGCGCCCTCGGCCGGCACGACGGTGGCCACCGGCCGGTTCTTCGACTTCAGGATGTTGGCCATGAACTGCCAGCTGCTCGACGCGACGACGCCTTCGTTGGTGAAGTCGTCGATCTGCACGAACGCGTCGTGCCAGTACTTGCCCACGAGCTTGCGCTGGCCGCGCAGGACCTCGAGCGCGGCCTTGTACTGGTCCTCGGTCAGCTCGTACGGATCCTTGATGCCGAGCTCGGGGCGCTTCTTCATCAAGTACAGCGCCGCGTCGGCGATGTAGATCGGCCCGTCGAACGCCTGCACGCGGCCCTTGTTGCTCTTGCCGTCGGGCAGCGTCTGTTCCTCGAACACCACGCCCCAGCTGGTCGGCGGCTTGTCCTTGAACACGTTGGTGTTGTACATCAGCACGTTCCAGCCCCACTGGTACGGCACGCCGTAGTGCGTGTTGCCCTCGTAGTGCCAGGGCGCCTTCTGCAGCCGCGGGTCGATGTTCTTGAAGCTCGGGATCAGGCCGACGTTGATCGGCTGCACCTTCTTGCCGCGGATCAGCCGCGTGCTCGCGTCGCCCGACGCAGTGACGAGGTCGAAGCCGCCTTCGTTCATCAGCGCGACCATCTCGTCCGACGTGCCCGCGGTCTTCACGTTGACCTTGCAGCCGGACTTCTTCTCGAAGTCGGTGACCCAGTCGAAGTTCTTGTCGGTGGCGCCGCGCTCGATGTAACCGGGCCAGGCGACGATGTCGACGCGGCCCTCGCCCTTGCCGAGCTTCTGCAGCGCGCCCTTCTGCGCGAGCGCCGGCGTGGCCAGCGCCACGACAGCGGCCAGCACGAGCCAGCGGATTGCACGGGGTCGATTCATGGATGCCTCCTGGGTTGTCGTCGCGGTCACCCGCGACGGTCGATCGTCGTCGGTCGGCGCGCACCGCCACCGCCGCGCGACGTTAGCGGCCGCTTTCACCCATGTGAAATTCATTAATGCCGCGCCGAGCTATCGCGCGAAGTGATAGCTAGGGTTTACGCGAATCATTGCGCACGCACGGTGCGCCGAATCGGTGCGCAAATCGCCTCGGACGGGGCGAAGTGGCCGTGTTGGTGCTGTCAGCCCGGAACCGGGGCGCGGCGTTGAGGACTTCAGGGCGGCCCCGACTTGACGGCGGTGGGGCCGGCAGGGCATGGTCCTTGCTGGGAGTCGGGCAGGAACAGGCGCACAAACTGCGCATTGCTTGCCCGATGCGACGACGGCCGATCGACGAAGCTGGAGACGAGCGCACGCTGGACCGCACACGCTGAAGACCGGAAAGCTCTGATGGCGCCCGGGCCCGTACAGCCGGGACTTCATCAGAACTTCCCAGACACGCGGGGGCCGGTGACCGCCCGTGTGTCTTCCGAATCAGGAGGTCCGCATGGACGTGATCAGCCGCCTCAAGGATCGTTACGAACGCCTGCGCGAGGAGGAACTCTCGCTCGAGGACTACCTCGCGGAGTGCAAGCGCAACCCGCTGGCCTACGCCACCGCCGCCGAGCGCATGCTGCAGGCGATCGGCGAGCCGCAGATGGTCGACACGCGCAACGATCCGCGCCTGTCGCGCATCTTCGCCAACAAGATCATCAAGATCTACCCGGCGTTCGCCGAGTTCTACGGCATGGAGGACTCGATCGAGCAGGTCGTGTCCTACTTCCGCCACGCGGCGCAGGGGCTGGAGGAGAAGAAGCAGATCCTCTACCTGCTCGGGCCGGTGGGGGGCGGCAAGAGCTCGATCGCCGAGCGCCTGAAGCAGCTGATGCAGGAGGTGCCGTTCTACGCGATCAAGGACTCGCCCGTGAACGAGTCGCCGCTCGGCCTGTTCGACCCGGTCGAGGACGGTCCGATCCTCGAGAAGGAGTACGGCATCCCGCCGCGTTACCTGAACCGCATCCTGTCGCCGTGGGCGGTCAAGCGGCTCGAGGAGTACGGCGGCGACATCCGCAGGTTCCGAGTCGTCAAGCGTCACCCGTCGATCCTCAAGCAGATCGCGATCAGCAAGACCGAGCCGGGCGACGAGAACAACCAGGACATCAGCTCGCTGGTCGGCAAGGTCGACATCCGCAAGCTGGAAACCTATGCGCAGGACGACCCGGATGCCTACAGCTATTCCGGCGGCCTGTGCCTGGCGAACCAGGGGCTGCTGGAATTTGTCGAGATGTTCAAGGCGCCGATCAAGGTGCTGCATCCGCTGCTGACGGCCACGCAGGAAGGCAACTTCAAGGGCACCGAGGGCTTCGGCGCGATTCCTTTCGACGGCGTGGTCCTCGCGCACAGCAACGAAAGCGAGTGGAAGAGCTTCCGCAACAACAAGAACAACGAGGCCTTCCTCGACCGCATCTACATCGTCA
>CAZUBF010000033.1:0-27386 GCA_964618555.1 uncultured Azohydromonas sp. | reverse complement strand
TCGTGATGAAGCTCACCGACCGCATCGTCGTGATGGAGTTCGGCACCCGGCTGATCGAGGGCACGCCCGCCGAGGTGCAGGCCAGCCCCGAGGTGCGCGCGGCCTACCTCGGCACGGAGCACTGAGCGATGGGCGCGCCGCTGCTCGAAGTCGCCGGGCTGCACGCCGGCTACGGCCGCGCCGAGGTGCTGACCGGCGTCGCGCTGCGCCTGGACAAGGGGCAGGTCGTCACCGTGATCGGGCCCAACGGCGCCGGCAAGAGCACGCTGCTCAACGCGCTGATGGGTGTGCTGCCGTCGCGCGGCACGGTGCGCTTCGACGGCCGCGACCTCGCCGAGTCGGGCCTCGAGGAACGCGTGATGATGGGCATCGCGCTGGTGCCCGAGCGACGCGAGCTGTTCGGCACGATGCCGGTCGAGGACAACCTGCTGCTCGGCGGCTACCGCGCGATGAAGCAGCGCGTGCCGCACTGGCGCGGCGCGCTCGAACGCGTCTACGACCTGTTTCCGCGCCTGAAGGAGCGGCGCACGCAGCTCGCCGGCACGCTGTCGGGCGGCGAGCGGCAGATGCTCGCCGTCGGCCGGGCGCTGATGAGCGGACCGCAGCTGCTGATGCTCGACGAGCCCAGCCTGGGGCTGGCGCCGCTGATCGTGCGCGACATCTTCGCCACCATCGATCGCCTGCGCGCCGAGGGCGTGTCGATCCTGCTCGTCGAGCAGAACGCTCGCGCTGCGCTGCAGGTGGCCGATCATGGCTACGTGCTCGAAACCGGCGAGATCGTGCTCGCCGGTGCGGCCGACGCGCTGGCCGGCGATCCGCGCGTCGTCGAGACCTACCTCGGCAGCAAGACGGAAGATTGATGTGAACCACCCCCGCAGCGCCTTCGGCGCCTCCCTCTCGAAGGGGGCGCCGCCAGCGCACCGGCGAAGCGCAATGCGCGGCGGCCGCCGGATGGGCACGGGTTCGGGCACCGCGCTTCGCGCGTCGCGCGACGTGCGGTCGAGAGTCACCGAGGTGGATCCTCTTGCGGCGCCCTCGGCCGTCGCTCGAGGGGCAGGCGCCGAAGGCGCTGCGGGGGTGGCTCGCTGCGGAAGCTGCAAGGCGCGGCTCGTCCGGCGACCGTCGCCGCGGGCCCGCTGCCGTTCGACGACCTCGCCGGGCGGACCGTGCACGGCGGTTGGCTGAACCCACCGGAGCCACGGCGATGCCCTACGACTACCACGCACCGCTGCGCGAGATGCGTTTCGTCATCGAGCGCGTGCTCGACGCACCGTCGTCGTGGCGCGCTTGCCCGGCGTTTGCCGACGTGGATGCCGAGACCGCCGCCGCAGTGCTCGACGAGGCGGCCCGTTTCGCGCGCGAGGTGTTGCTGCCGCTGAACGCGCGCGGCGACACCGAGGGATGCACGCGTGGCACCGACGGCGCGGTGCGCACGCCGGCGGGTTTCCGCGAGGCCTACCGCGCGTTCGTCGACGGCGGCTGGCCGGCGTTGCCGTGCGCGCCGCAGTGGGGCGGGCAGGGGCTGCCGCTGCTGCTCGACGCGGGGCTGCGCGAGATGCTCGACGCGTGCAACCACGCGTGGAACATGTACCCCGACCTGCTGCACGGCGCCTACGAGACCCTCGCCGCGCACGCCGGCGACGAGCTCAAGGCGCGATACCTGCCGATGATCGCCAGCGGCGAGTGGCTGGCGGCGATGGCGCTGACCGAGCCGCAGGCCGGCAGCGACCTCGGCGCGCTGCGCACGCGGGCCGATCCGCAGCCCGACGGCAGCGTGCGCGTGAGCGGGCAGAAGGTCTTCATCAGCGGCGGCGACCACGACCTGACCGACAACATCGTGCATCTGGTGCTGTGCCGGCTGCCCGACGCGCCGCCGGGCAGCAGGGGCCTGTCGCTGGCGCTGGTGCCGAAGTGCCTGCCCGACGGCGCGCGCAACGCGATGCACTGCGACGGCCTCGAGCGCAAGATGGGCATCCACGGCAGCGCGACCTGCGCGATGCGCTACGAAGGCGCCACCGGCTGGCTCGTCGGCGAGCCGCACCGCGGGCTGGCGGCGATGTTCCTGATGATGAACTCGGCGCGCCTGCACGTCGGGCTGCAGGGGCTGGGTCACCTCGAGATGGCGACGCAGAACGCACTGCGCCACGCCGCCGAGCGCGTGCAGTTCGGCCGCCCGATTGCCGACCACCCGGCGATGCGCCACGCGCTGCTGCGGCTGCAGGCGCTCGCCGAGGCGCTGCGCGTGGTCGCCTACCGCGCCGCGCTCGCGCTCGACGAGGCGGCGCACCACGCCGACGCGGTGCGTCGCGAGCGTGCGGGCCGGCTCGCGGCGCTGCTGACGCCGGTGGTCAAGGCCTGGTGCACGCACCACGGTTTTCACGGTGCGAGCGCCGCGCTGCAGGTGTTCGGCGGCTATGGCTACGTGCACGAGGTCGGCATCGAGCAGACGCTGCGCGACGCACGCATCGCGATGGTCTACGAAGGCACCAACGAGATCCAGGCCATCGATCTGGTGCAGCGCAAGCTGCTGGCCGACGGCGGCGCGACGCTGGCGGCGCTGCTCGACGACCTCGACGCCGAAGCCGCGCGCTGCGCCGCCGATTCGGTGCTCGCCGGGTTCGCCGACGCGCTGCGGCAGCAGACCGGCGCGGCGCGCGACGGCTTCGCGGCGCTGCAGCGCGCCGTGGCGACCGATCCCGAGGCGCCGCTGCGCGTGGCCGACGACGTGCTGGCGGGGCTGGCGCACACGTTGATGGCCTGGGCCTTTGCCGCCAGCGCGCGCGCGGCGGCGCACGACGCTGATGCCGGCTGGGCGGCGGCGAAGGTCGCACGCATGCGCTACGGCGTGCAGTGGCTGCTGCCGCAGGCGGCGGTGCACTGGCAGCGCGTCGCGCAGGCGCCGACGCCGCTGCCCGCGGCCGCAGGCTGAACGCGCCGTCAGCGCGCTCGCGTCGGCGTCGCAACGACGCGCAGCCGGCCCACGACGGTGCCGTGGCGGTTCGTGACCGGCGCTGCGGCCAGCGCGTCGACGAAGGCGCGCTCGCCCTCGTCGAGGTCGAACCATGCGGCGACGGTGGCGGCCATCGCCGCCGACGCGGCGCGCGTGGCGCCGTCGTCGACCTTGACGGCCACGCCCAGCCCGAGCGTCGGCAGCGCGGCGCAGTGCACCCCCTCGGCGCCGGCCTTGCAGCACACGCGCTCGCCCAGGCGCTGCATGACCTGGGTGTCGAAACGCTCGGCGCCGCCGACCAGGTACGGCGCGGCGGCCATCGCGGTGCGCAGCCGGCGCGCCGCGCGCGCGTACGGCGCGTCGATCCCGCGGCCGGTGGCCAGGCGCGCGAAGCCCAGCGCCAAGGCACGCGGCGCGATGCCCCAGGTCGGGATCGCGCAGCCGTCGATGCCCATGGGCGCCGTGGCCGGATCGAACCCGGTGGTCGCCTGCAGCGCGGCGGTGACCTCCTGCATCACCGGGTGGGCGGCACGCACGTAGCCGCGCAGGAAGGCGCGCGGTTCTTCGCCGCGCGCCGCCGCGAGCAGGCAGCCGACGCAGGCGAATCCGGCGTGTTTGCCCGAGCAGTTGTTGTGCAACGCGCCGGGCGGTTCGCCGGCCGCCGCCAGCGCTCGCTGGGCGGCTTCGTGGTACGGCCAGTGCACGCCGCACTCGAGCACGTCGGCGTCGAGCCCGGCCTTCGCGAGCATCGACCGGGCGGTGCGCACGTGCACCGGCTCGCCGTTGTGCGACGCGCAGGCCAGCGCCAGTTCGTCGTCGCCGAGGCCGAAGCGCTCGGCCGCGCCGCCGGCCACCAGCGGCAGCGCCTGCAGCGGCTTGACCGCCGAGCGCGCAAACACCGGCCGGTCGACGTCGCCGAGCGCGGCGACGAGCCTGCCGTCGGCGTCGACCACCGCCACCGCGCCGCGGTGCCACGACTCGACGTGGCCGCCGCGCAGCACCTCGACCAGCACCGGGTTCGTCGTCATCGCCGCGACTGTAGCGGCGTGCGGCGACCACAATCGCGCGATGCCCGCCGCCGCGCTTGCACTCGTCGTTGCCGCCGCACTGCTGCACGCGCTGTGGAACATCGCCGCCAAGCGCGCCGGCGGCGACGCGCGGCTGCCGCTGCTGTCGGGGGCGATGGTCGCGGTGCTGTGGGCACCGGCCGCGCTGTGGGCCGGCTGGCACGAGGTGCCGCGCTGGGGCTGGCAGCCGTGGGCGGTGATCGCCGCCAGCGCGGCGCTGCACCTGGCGTACTTCAGCGCGCTGCTCAAGGGCTACCGCGTCGGCGACCTGACGGTGGTCTACCCGGTGGCGCGCGGGTCGGGGCCGCTGATCACCGCGGCCGCGGCGGTGCTGCTGCTCGGCGAGCCGGCCGGCGTGGCGGTGGGCGTCGGCGCGCTCGCGGTGGCCGCGGGGGTGGTGCTGATCGCCGGCGCTGCGGCGCCGTGGCGGCGCGCGCACGACGCGGCGCGGCGCGCCCGCATGGCCGCCGGGGTGCGCTGGGGCCTGCTGACCGGCGTGTGCATCGCCGCGTATTCGGTGGTCGACGCCTACGCGGTGAAGGTGCTGCTGATCGGCCCGCTGATCCACGACTACCTGTGCAACGTGCTGCGCGTGCCGATGATGCTGCCGATGTTCTGGCGCGACCGCGCCGGCCTCGGCGACGCGCTGCGCCGCCACTGGCGGACGGCACTGGTGGTCGCGCTGCTCAGCCCGGCGGCGTACATCCTGGTGCTGTACGCGGTGACGCTGGCGCCGCTGTCGCACGTCGCTCCGGCGCGCGAGGTGTCGATGCTGGTGGCCGCGCTGCTCGGCGGCCGGCTGCTCGGCGAGGGCGACCGCGCGCTGCGCCTGCTCGGCGCGGCGTGCATCGCCGGCGGGGTGGTCGTGCTGGCGGTCGGCTGAAGCGCCGGCGCCGACAATCGGCGCATGAGCACACCGCCACACGCCGCGCTGATCGGCGTCGACTTCAGCTGCGCGCCGGCGCGGCGCAAGCCGATCGTCGTCGCGCGCGGCGAGTGGGCCGGCGACGTGCTGCGACTGCGTACGCTGCAAACGCTGGACACACTGCAGGCGTTCGAGGCGCTGCTCGCCGAGCCGGGCCCCTGGGTCGGTGCGTTCGACTTCCCGTTCGGGCTGCCGCGGGCTTTCGTCGACGCGCAGCGCCTCGGCGAAAGCGCCGCCGCGGTGGTGGCCGAGCTGCATCGGCGCTGCCCGACGCGCCTGGCGCTGCGCGCGCTGGTCGACGATTGGGGCCGCACGCGGCCCGCCGGTCAGCGGCTTGCGCACCGGCGCACCGACACCGCGTTCGCCGGCATCGCGTCCACGAGCCCGCTGCAGACCCGCTACGTGCCGGTGGGGTTCATGTACTACGAGGGATTTGCGCGGCTGGTCGCGTCCGGCGCGTCGATCCCCGCGCTGCACGACGGCGATGCGCATCGTGTCGCGCTCGAGGGCTATCCGGGCTGGCTGGCGCACGCGCTGATCGGCCGCCAGCGCTACAAGAACCGCGACGACGCGGCCACGCTGATCGCGCGTCGGCAGATGGTCGACGCGCTCGAGCAGGGCCGCTCGCCGCTGGGCCTGCGCGTCAAGCTCAGCCACGCGCAGCGCGACGCGCTGGCCGCCGACGCGTCGGGCGACCGCATCGACGCGCTGCTGTGCCTGGCGCAGGCCGCGTGGGCGTCGCGCCGTCCGCGCTGGGGGCAGCCCGAACACGTCGACCCGGTCGAGGGCTGGATCGTCGGCGCCGGGGTGCACTGGTAACGTGCGCGCATGGACCTGCTGAACATCGCGCTTCTCGCCGCCGGCACGCTGGTCTTCGTCAGCGTGCTCACCGGACTGTTCTCGGCGCGCGCGGGGTTCTCGTTCCTGCTCGTGTTCCTCGTCGCCGGCATGCTCGTGGGCGAGGACGGGCCCGGCGGCGTCGAGTTCAGCGACTTTCGCGCGGCGTTCTGGGTCGGCAACGCGGCGCTCGCGGTGATCCTGCTCGACGGCGGGCTGCGCACCGCGTTCAGCACCTTCCGCACCGGGTTGAAGCCGGCGCTCGGGCTGGCGACGGTCGGCGTGGTGATCACCGCGGCCATCACCGGCGCCGCGGCGGCGCTGCTGCTGGGCATCGAGTGGCGGCTCGGGCTGCTGGCCGGCGCGATCGTCGGCTCGACCGACGCGGCGGCGGTGTTCTCGCTGATGCGCACCAGCCAGCTGCGCCTGAACGAGCGCATGGCCACGACGCTGGAGATCGAGTCGGGCATCAACGACCCGATGGCGGTGTTCCTGACCGTGACGCTGATCGCCTGGATCACCGCGCCGGGCCCACAGGACGGCTGGGCGATGCTGTCGATGCTCGTCGGCCAGGCCGGCTGGGGGCTCGCCGTCGGCCTGGCCGCCGGCTGGCTGGTCGGCGCGCTGCTGCGCCGCCTGCGCCTGGGCGACGAGTACGAGGCGCTCGGCGCGCTGCTGCTGCTGTCGTCGGGCGTCGCGGTGTTCGGCGGCGCGAGCCTGGCCGGCGGCTCGGGCATTCTCGCGGTGTACCTGTACGGCCTCGTCGTGCGCCACCGCGCCGAGCGCGTGGTGCTCGGCGCGCTGGCGGCGATGGACGGCTACGCCTGGCTCGCGCAGGCGGGCATGTTCCTGCTGCTGGGCATGCTGGTGACGCCGTCGCGCATGGTCGACAACCTGGTGCCGGCGCTCGGCGTGGCCGCGGCGCTGATGCTCGTGGCCCGGCCGCTGGCGGTGTGGCTGTGCCTGGCGCCGCTGCGCTTCACGCGCGCCGAGATCGCCTTCATCAGCTGGGTCGGGCTGCGCGGGGCGGTGCCCATCGTGCTCGCCGTGTTCCCGATCGCCTTCGGCGTGCCCGACGCGCGGCTGCTGTTCGACGTGGCCTTCGTCGCGGTGCTCGCGTCGCTGCTGCTGCAGGGCACGACGATGCGCTGGGCGGCGCAGCGCTTCGGCGTGAACCTGCCCGACGTCGAGGACGAGCCGGCGCACCGGGCGCTGTTCGGCGACTTCGTTCTCGACGGCGGCACGCCGCTGGTCGACGTGTGCGCCTTCTACGGGCTGCAGCTGCCCGAGGATGGTCCGCGCGATCTCGCCGGCTGGCTGGGCTGGCGGCTGGGCCGCCCGCCGGTGGTCGGCGACACCACCGAGTGGGGCGGGGCGCAATTCAGCGTGCGCTCGCTCGACGGCGGACGCATCGCGCGCGTCGGTCTGAAGCTGCCCGCCGAGACGGCCGCCGGGGACTGATTTCGCCGATACTGGGCTGCGCTTGGCTCGCCTGCCTTCCACGGGGAACCGGTGACGCCGCGGCGCCTCGAACCACCACGATGACCACCTCTTCCGAACGGCCCGGTGCCGTGCCGCGCGCGCTGGCCGCCGCCGCGGGGCTGCTGCTGCGCGTCATGCTCGCCGTCGCCGGCGCGCTGTTCTTCGCCGCCGCGCTGCTGGCCGGCCTGATCGCGTCGGTCGGCGTGCTGCTGTGGGCGCTGTTCACCGGGCGGCGTCCCGCCGTGATGCGCTTCGCGCGCGGACGCTGGCGCAGGCCGGGCGCGCACGGCGGGCGCGACGACGACCCGCCGCGACGCGGCGGCGAGGTGATCGACGTCGAGGCGCGCGAGGTGCGCGGCTTCGAGCCGCGCGGCGATTGAACGCGGCGCACCGGCGCGGGCCGCCGGCCGCGCTGCGCGGCGCCGCCCCGCTTCGGCGAGTATGACGCCGGACGACTGGTTCGAGGCACGAGGCTGGAGACCGTTCGACTTCCAACGCGAAGTCTGGCGTGCGCTGGCCGGCGCGCGCAGCGGGTTGCTGCACGCGACCACCGGCAGCGGCAAGACCTTCGCGGCGTGGCTCGGTGCGCTGCAGCGCGCCGAAAGGCTCGGCGCGCCGGGCCGCGGCACGGCGCCGCCGCTGGGCGTGCTGTGGCTCACGCCGATGCGCGCGCTGGCCGCCGACACGGTGCGTGCGCTGCGCGAGCCGCTGGACGACCTCGCGCGGGCGTGGACCGTCGGCTTGCGCACCGGCGACACGCCGGCCGCCGAGCGCGCGCGGCAGGACCGCCGGCTGCCCACCGCGCTGGTGACGACGCCCGAGTCGCTGAGCCTGCTGCTCGCGCGCGCCGACGCGCGCGACCGGCTCGCCGGCGTGCACACCGTGGTCGTCGACGAGTGGCACGAGCTGATCGGCAGCAAGCGCGGCGTGCAGGTGCAGCTGGCGCTGGCGCGGCTGAAGCGCTGGAACCCGGGGCTCGTCACCTGGGGCCTGAGCGCCACGCTGGGCAACCTGAGCGATGCGATGACGACGCTGGTCGGCAGCGACGACGGCGTGCTCGTGCAGGGCCGGCTCGACAAGCCGCTCGTCGTCGACACGCTGCTGCCGCACGAGCCCGGGCGCTTCAGCTGGAGCGGGCACCTGGGCGCGCAGATGCAGCAGCCGGTGGTCGACGAGATCGCGCGATCGTCGACCACGCTGGTGTTCACCAACACGCGCAGCCAGGCGGAGATCTGGTACCAGCTGCTGCTCGAGGCGCGGCCCGACTGGGCGGGGCAGGTTGCGCTGCACCACGGCTCGCTGGACCGGTCGGTGCGCGAGTGGGTCGAGGCGGCGCTGAAGGCCGGCGCACTGAAGGCCGTCGTCGCGACCTCGTCGCTCGACCTCGGCGTCGACTTCCTGCCGGTCGAGCGCGTGCTGCAGATCGGCAGCGCCAAGGGGGTCGCGCGGCTGCTGCAACGCGCCGGGCGCAGCGGCCACGCGCCCGGGCGCGCGAGCCGCGTGACGCTGGTGCCCACGAACACGCTCGAGCTCGTCGAGGCCGCCGCGGCGCGGCGCGCGGCGCGCGCCGGCCGGGTGGAGTCGCGCGCAAGCCCGGACAAGCCGCTCGACGTGCTGGTGCAGCACCTGGTCACGGTCGCGCTCGGCGGCGGGTTCGACGCCGACGCGCTGTTCGACGAGGTGCGCACGGCGCCGGCGTACCGCACGCTGGCGCGCGACGAGTTCGACTGGGCGCTGGCCTTCGTCGTGCAGGGCGGCGCGAGCCTCGCCGCCTACCCCGAGTACCACCGCGTGCAGCGAGGCGTCGACGGCGTGCACCGCGTCGTCGACCGTGGCATCGCGCAACGCCACCGGCTGCAGGTGGGCACCATCGTCGCCGACGCGTCGATGCAGGTGAAGTGGCTCTCGGGCGGGGGAGGCGGCGGCACGATCGGCACCGTCGAGGAGAGCTTCATCGCGCGGCTGAAACCCGGTGACCACTTCGTGTTCGCCGGCCGCCTGCTCGAGTACGTGCGCACGAGGGAGATGACGGCCTACGTGCGCAAGGCGACCCAGCCCAAGGGAATCGTGCCGGCGTGGGCCGGCAGCAAGATGCCGCTGTCCAGCGAGATGGCCGACGCGGTGCAGGCGCTGCTCGAGGGCTTCGCGCGCGGCGACCCGGCCGACCGCAGCGAGCCCGAGATCGTCGCCGCGATGCCGATGCTCGCGACGCAGCAGCAGCGATCGCGCCTGCCGCGCAGCGGGCGGCTGCTGGTCGAGCGCTACCGCTCGCGCGAGGGCGAGCACCTGTTCCTGTACCCGTTCGGCGGGCGCGGCGTGCACGGCGGGCTGGCGCAGCTGCTCGCGTGGCGGCTCGCGCGCGCCGGGCCGAACACCTATTCGCTGTCGATCAACGACTACGGCCTGGAGATTCTCGCCGCGACGCCGATGGACCTCGAGGCGTTGCACGACGGGCGCCTGTTCGCGACGCCGCACTTGACTGACGACGTGCTCGCCAGCCTGGGCAGCGGCGCGCTCGCGCAGCGGCGCTTCCGCGAGATCGCGCGCGTCGCCGGCCTGGTGTTCAGCGGCTACCCCGGCGCGCCGAAGAGCTTGCGCCAGCTGCAGGCCTCGTCGAGCCTGTTCTACGAGGTGTTCCGCCGGTACGACGCCGGCAACCTGCTGCTGACGCAGGCCGACCGGGAAGTGCTGTCGCAGGAGCTCGACCTCGCCCGGCTGCAGGCCGTGCTGAAGGCGATGGCGGCCGCGCCGATCGACTTCGTCGAGCTCGGCGCACCGAGCCCGTTCGCGCTGCCGCTGATGGTCGAGCGCCTGCGCGAACGGCTGAGCACCGAGAAGCTGAAGGACCGCCTCGCGCGCCTGTTGGCCGACGCCGAGCGCGGCGCCGCGGCGCCTTCGCCGGCGCGCGCACGCGGGCGGCGGGTACGATCCCTGCCGATCGACGAGGAGACACGACCATGAGCGAACCCCTGGTGCTGATCGCCGACGACGGCGCGGTGCGCACGCTGACGCTGAACCGGCCTCAGCAGTTGAACAGCTTCACCACGGCGATGCACGCCGAACTGCGCGCCGCGCTCGACGCGGCGGCCGACGACACGGGCGTGCGCTGCGTCGTCGTCACCGGCGCGGGCCGCGGCTTCTGCGCCGGGCAGGACCTGAACGACGGTGGCATGAGCAGCGGCGACGTCGACGTCGGCGAGGTCATCGAGCGGCTGTACCGGCCGCTGGCGCTGCGTATCCGCGCGATGCCCGTGCCGGTGCTTGCCGCCGTCAACGGCGTGGCCGCCGGCGCCGGAGCGAACTTCGCGCTGGGGTGCGACATCGTCGTCGCGGCGCGCTCGGCGAGCTTCATCCAGGCGTTCTCGAAGATCGCCCTGATCCCCGACTGTGGCGGCACCTGGCTGCTGCCGCACCTGGTCGGGCGCGCGCGTGCGCTCGGGCTGGCGATGACCGGCGACAAGCTCGGCGCCGAGCAGGCGCAGGCGATGGGCCTGATCTGGCAGTGCGTCGACGACGCCGCGTTCGCCGATGCCGTGAAGGCGCTCGCGAGCAAGCTCGCGGCGATGCCGACGAAGGCGCTGGCCGAGACGCGGCGCGCGATCGACTCGTCGGCGGCGATGAGCTACGCCGACGCACTGCGGCTGGAGGCCGACGTGCAGCGCGAACTCGGCCACGCGCACGACTACCGAGAGGGCGTCGCCGCGTTCCTCGACAAACGCGCGCCGGGTTTTCGCGACCGCTGACACCCGTCCGCCGGGCGGCCGGAGCACAAAAAAGCCCGGCGAAGCCGCCGGGCCGAAGGTACCTTCAAAGAGGCTTCGAGAGGTACCGAGGAGACAACTTGTGCGCCGCCGCGGGGCGCGCCCGCAGCGGCTCGGGCGCGACGTGGCCCGCTCAGGCGGCGCGCTTGCCGGCCTTGGCGGCGCCTTGCGTGGCCTTGACGGCGGTGCTGGTCACGGCCTGGAAGTTGGCTTCGGCGACCTCGGCGGCCTGCTTGGCGGCCTTGTGCACGCTCTCGTAGGCGTTGTTCGCGGCGGCGACGGCCGACTTGACCAGCGCGACGGCGTTCTCGCTGCCGGCCGGCGCGTTCTTGACCATGGTGTCGACCACCGCCATGAACTTGCGCTGGGCGTCGGCCACCTGCTCTTCGGCGACCTTGGTCACTTCGGCGTTGGTCGCGGCGGCGATGTCGTACAGATGGCGGCTGTAGGCGGCGGCCTTCTCGGCGGCGGGTTGCAGCAGGCCGGCTTGCAGCGCCAGCAGTTCCTGCGCGTCCTTCACCGACAGCGCGGCACGGGTCGTGTCGGCGCTCTCGGACAACGTGGTCTTGGCGACCTGCAGGTTCAGTTCGACGAGCTTCTCGACGCCTTCGAACGCCTTGTTGGTCAGGCCGAACAGGGTCTCGACGTTGGCCTTGTGGGCGGCCAGCACTTGTTCAGGGGTCATCATGGTCGGTTCTCCAGTGGGTGGGGTACGGCGGGGTTCACGATTGCTGCACTGCAGCATGGATCGAAGTATAGGGCCTTCCGCGGAGGTTGCAAGCCTTTTTTGTTGCGCCGCAGCAATCTAGAGAACAACCTCAAGCCGGCCGGCCGCCGGCGTCGCGCCGACAATGCGCCGCGATGCAGGCGTTCTACAGCGACCAGTTCGTGCTGCCACTGCCGGCCGGGCACCGGTTCCCGATGCCCAAGTACCGCCTGCTGCGCGACCGTCTGCTCGCCGAGGCGCCGGGCGTGCGGCTGCAGCCGGCGCCGGCGGCCAGCGATGGCGAACTGGCGCTGGCGCACACGCCGACCTACATCGCGCAGGTCGCCGAGGGGCTGCTCGGCGCCGCGCAGCTGCGCGAGATCGGCTTTCCCTGGTCACCGGCAATGGCCGAGCGCGCGCGTCGCTCGGTGGGGGCGACGATCGCCGCGGCGCGCGCCGCGCTGGCCGAAGGGGTGGCGAGCAATCTGGCGGGCGGCACGCACCACGCGTGCGCCGACAGGGGCTCGGGCTACTGCGTGTTCAACGACGTCGCGGTCGCCGCGCGGCTGATGCAGGCCGAGTGGCATCGCAGTCACCGCCGGCTGCTGCGCGTCGCGGTGGTCGACCTCGACGTGCACCAGGGCGACGGCACCGCAACGATCTTCCGCGACGACCCGACGGTGTTCACGCTGTCGCTGCACGGCGCGAACAACTTCCCGGCGCGCAAGGTGCCGGGCGACCTCGACGTCGCGCTGCCCGACGGCTGCACCGACGCGCCGTACCTGGCCGCGCTCGACGACGCGCTGGCCGCGCTGTGGGCGCACCACCGCGACGAGCCGCCGGGGCTGGTGTTCTACCTGGCCGGCGCAGACCCGCACGAAGGCGACCGGCTGGGCCGGCTCAAGCTCAGCGCCGCGGGGCTCGCCGAGCGCGACCGGCGCGTGCTCGACGCCTGCCGCGCGCGGCGCGTCCCGCTGGCCCTGACGATGGCCGGAGGCTACGGCCACGACATCGGCCAGACCGTCTTGCTGCAGTTGCGCACGCAGCAGCTGGCGTTCGACAGCTGGCGCGCGTGGCGTGCGGCGTGAGCGTGGATCGGCGACGAACGATGGAAGAATGTCCGCCATGAGTTCCGCCCGCGTCCAGCCGCCGCCCCGCGCGCACTACCCGGTCTTTCGCCGCATCACGACGCGCTGGATGGACAACGACCTGTACGGGCACGTCAACAACGTCGTCTACTACAGCTTCTTCGACACCGCGGTCAACGCGCACCTGATCGACGCCGGCGCGCTCGACATCCACGCCGGCGCGGTGATCGGCCTGGTCGTCGAGACGCACTGCAACTACTTCGCGCCGCTGGCCTTTCCGGTCGAGGTCGACGCCGGGCTGCGCGTCGTGCAGGCCGGGCGCAGCAGCGTGCGCTACGAGGTCGGGCTGTTCGCCGCCGACGCGCCGCTGGCGGCCGCCGCGGGTCACTTCGTGCACGTCTACGTCGACCGCGCCACGCGCCGCCCGGTGGCGCTGCCCGACGCGCTGCGCGCCGCGCTGCAGCCGCTGCAGCCGCCCGCCTGACCCGCCCCGCGACGCGCCGATGCCCCAGATCACGCCCGAGGCCACCGCCACCGTCGACGCGGCGATCACCTCGCGCCGCTCGGTGCGTGCGTTCCTGCCCACGCCGGTGCCGCGTTCGACGATCGAGGACATCCTGCGCGTCGCGTCGCGCGCGCCGTCGGGCACCAACATGCAGCCGTGGCGCGTGCACGTGCTGCTCGGCGAGGCGCGCGCGGCGTTGACGCGCAAGATCCTCGCGGCGTTCGACGACCCGGCGCAGGCCGCGCAGCACGCCGAGGACTATCCGTACTACCCGTCCGAGTGGTTCTCGCCGTACCTCGAGCGGCGGCGCAAGCTCGGCTGGGACATGTACGCGCTGGTGGGCATCGTCAAGGGCGACAAGGCGCGCATGCACGAGCAGCACGGGCGCAACTACCGCTTCTTCGACGCACCGGTGGGGCTGATCTACACCATCGACCGCCGCCTCGTGCAGGGCAGCTGGCTCGACTACGGCGCCTTCCTGCAGAACGTCATGGTGGCGGCGCGCGCGCGCGGCCTGGACACCTGCCCGCAGCAGGCGTTCTCGCGCTTTCACCGCATCATCGAGGAACACCTGGCCTTGCCCCCCGAGCAGCAGGTGGTGTGCGGCATGTCGCTCGGCTGGGCCGACCCCGATGCGCCGATCAACCGGCTGGTGTCCGAGCGCGAGAGCGTCGACGCGTTCGCGCGCTTCGTCGAGTGACGCCCGCACCGGCCCCAGCGAGACAGGAGACGACGACCATGACCCGACCCGCCGTGCTGGTGGCCCGCGCCGTGTTCCCCGAGGTGCTCGCGCGGCTGCGCACGCACTTCGAGGTCGACGACAACCCGAACGACGTGATCTGGAGCGCGCCCGAGCTGAGCCAGCGCCTGCGCGGCAAGGCCGGCGCGTACATCACCGGCAGCGAGCGTGTCGACGCCGCGCTGATCGACGCGAACCCGCAGCTGCGCGCGGTGTGCAACATGGCGGTGGGCTACAACAACATCGACGTCGACGCCTGCACCGCGCGCGGCGTGCTGGTGACCAACACGCCCGACGTGCTCACCGAGACCACCGCCGACTTCGGCTTCGCGCTGATGATGGCCGCGGCCCGACGCATGGCCGAGAGCGAGCACTACCTGCGCGCCGGGCGCTGGACGAAGTGGCGCTACGACATGTTCACCGGCAGCGACGTGCACGGCGCGACGCTCGGCATCCTCGGCATGGGGCGCATCGGCCAGGGCATCGCGCGGCGCGGTGCGCTCGGCTTCGGCATGCGGGTGATCTACCACAACCGCAGCCGGCTCGACCCGGCCGTCGAACAGCCGCTGGGCGCGCGCTGGGTCGACAAGGACACGCTGTTCCGCGACGCCGACCACGTCGTGCTCGTGCTGCCGTACGCGCCGGCGGCGCACCACGCCGTCGGCGCGCGCGAGATCGCGCTGATGAAGCCCACCGCGACGCTGACCAACGTCGCGCGCGGCGGCATCGTCGACGACGCCGCGCTGGCACAGGCGCTGCGCGAGCAGCGCATCGCCGCCGCGGCGCTCGACGTGTTCGAAGGCGAGCCGAAGGTGCACCCCGGGCTGCTCGAGGTGCCCAACGTCGTGCTCACGCCGCACATCGCCAGCGCGACGGTGGCCACGCGGCGCGCGATGGCCGACCTCGCCGCCGACAACCTGGTCGCCGCACTGACCGGCGGCACGCCGCCGACGCCGGTCAACCCGCAGGTGCTCGGCGCGCTCTGAAGGCGGCGCGCGGCCCTGCGCTACCATCGCGCGCTTCGCCGGCCAAGGCCGCCATCGCCCACCCTCGCCCCGCCGCGGCGCACCTGCGCGCCGCGCCTGCCAGCCCATGCAAGTCGTCTGCCTCGATCTCGAGGGCGTGCTGATCCCCGAGATCTGGATCGCCTTTTCCCAGCGCACCGGCATCGCCGAGTTCTCGCGCACCACCCGCGACGAGCCCGACTACGACAAGCTGATGCAGTTCCGGCTGGACCTGCTGCGCCGCCACGGCCTCAAGCTCGCCGACATCCAGGCGGTGATCGGCGGCATGGCGCCGCTCGACGGCGCGAAGGACTTCCTCGACGACCTGCGCGCGCGCTACCAGGTCATCATCCTGTCGGACACGTTCTACGAGTTCGCCGACCCGCTGATGCGCCAGCTCGGCCGCCCGACGCTGTTCTGCCACCGGCTGGTGGTCGACGGCGACGGCTTCGTCGCCGACTACAGGCTGCGCCAGAGCGACCAGAAGCGCCATGCCGTGCGGGCGCTGCAAGGCCTGAACTTCCGCGTCATCGCGGCAGGTGACTCGTACAACGACACCGCCATGCTCGGCGCCGCCGACGCCGGCTTCCTGATCCACCCGCCGGCGAACGTCGTGGCGCAGTTCCCGCAGTTCCCGGTGACCACGAACTACGCCGAGCTGAAGGCGGCGATCGACGGCGCCGCGTCCGCGCTGACCTGAGCACCCCCGCAGCGCCTTCGGCGCCCGCCCCTCGGCAGGGCTTCGCCAGTGCACCGGCCGAGTCGGATGCACGGCCGCCGCCGAAGGCGCGGGTGTCCGTGCCTCGCGGCTCGTGCGCCGCGTGGAGCCGCCGGCGAGGTCGTCAGAAGCGCTCGAACTCGCCGAGGTAGCGCCACTGTCCCGGCGGCAGCGCGCCGAGCGCGACGCGGCCGATGCGGATGCGCTTGAGCGCGACGACCTTCAGCCCGACGAGCTCGCACATGCGGCGGATCTGCCGCTTGCGCCCCTCGCGCAGCACGAAGCGCAGGCGGTCCTCGTGGGCCCAGCTCACGCGCGCCGGCTTCAGCGCGAGCCCGTCGAGCTCGAGCCCGTGGCGCAGCCGCTCCAGCGCGTCGGGCGCCACCGTGCCGCCTTCCAGCGGCTCGACGCGCACCAGGTACTCCTTCTCGATGGCCGAGTCGTCGCCGATCAGCAGCTTGGCCACGCGGCCGTCCTGCGTCAGCACCAGCAGCCCGGTCGAGTCGATGTCCAGCCGGCCGGCCGGCGCCAGCCCGCGCAGGTGGGCGCCCTGGAAAGCGACGCGCGTCGGGTCGTCGGCCCAGTGGTTCTCGGGGCGCACCAGCACCGACGCCGGTTCGTGGCCGTCTTCGGGCTGCCCGCTGACGTAGCCCAGCGGCTTGTGCAGCAGGATCGTCACGCGCTGCGCCTGGGCGCGGCGCGCCGCGGGGTCGATGTCGATGCGCTGGTCGGGCGTCACGCGCTGGCCCAGGCGCGCGACGCGGCCGTCGACGCGCACCCATCCGGCGTCGATCCAGTCGTCGGCCTCGCGCCGGGACGCGACGCCGTCCTCGGTGAGCCGCTTCGACAGCCGAACGCCTTGCGGCGCCGACGGCGCGTCGGCGCGCGTGTCCGGCCGCGGCCGGTCGACCGCCGAGCCGCCGGGCCTCGCCGGACGCGATGCAGGCGACGCGCGGCCTGGCGCGGGCGCACCGCGCGACGACGCGGGGCGCCTGTCGGGCGTCGCGTCGCGGTGGGGTGCAGGCCGGCGCGTGTCGCGCGCCGGTGGCCGCTCGCGCTGGTCGCGCCGGTCGCTGACGTGCGCGCGGTCGGGCGCGCCGGGGCGCGGCGCGTCGCCGCGGGGCGGCCGGCGGTCGTCGCCGGCCCGGCCGGCTCGCTCGGGTCGGTCGGACGGGCGCGCGCGCGAAGACCCGACGTCGTCGCGCCGGGGCCCCGGCTTCGCACGGGGCGGGTGGTCGGCCGCCCGGTCGTCGCGCCGCGGTCGTTCGTCGCGGTGCGGCTCGCGGCGACGGTCGGGCGCGCGGTGGGGTGCGCGGTCGGACGTACGGTCGGCCGCACGGTCGGCCGCACGGTCGCCCGGGGCGCCCTGCGCCGTGGGTCGACTCCCGCCAGAGCGACGCCCATCGGGGCGCTGGCCCGGGCGTTCGCCGCTTCCGCTGCGTTCGCCCGACCGCTCGCCGGAGCCTGCATCCCGGGGGCGGTCGTCGCGCCGAGGCGCGGCCCCACGGGCAGGGCGCTTCGGCGCACGCTCGTCACCGCGGCGCGCCGGCTCGGGCGCTTCGGCACGGTGCGGCGCGGTGGCGGCGCGCACTGGCTTGCGCCGCGGGTCGCGCGTGGCGCCGCCGGGTTTGAGTTTCAGCTTCGGCCGTTCGCTCACGGGGTGTCCTTCGGGCAGCAGATCGCGCGCGGCGCGGGTCGCCCGGCGATTGGAGCATGCGCGCCGCCAGGGCGGCGGCGTGCGGTCAGGGCGTTCGCACCGCGATGCCGAACAGCTCGGCCACCGCCTCGCGGTACAGCGGCAGGCCGACCGCGTTGGTGTTGTGGTGCGAGCCGCCTTCGACGAGCACCCAGCGCTTGGGCGTCGGTGCCGACTCGTACAGCGCGCGGCCCAGCTCGGGGCGGATCAGCCGGTCGTCGCTGCCGTGCACGACGAGCACCGGCGTTCGCAGCCGGCGCATGCGCTCGGCCGCCTCGAAGCGCTGCGTGATCAGCGGCCCCACCGGCAGCCAGCCCCACTTGAAGGTGCCGACCACGTCGCGGATCGACGTGAAGCTGCCTTCGACGATCAGCCCCGCGGCATCGTCGACCTCGCTGGCCAGGTGCACCGCGATCGCGCCGCCCAGCGAGTGGCCGAACACGTAGCGCGGCGCGCGCGGGTGCCGTTCGGCGAGCCACCGCCACGCGGCCTGCGCGTCCTCGTAGGCCATCGCTTCCGACGGCAGCATGTCGGTGCTGCGCCCGAAGCCGCGGTAGTCGATGCCGAGCACCGAGAAGCCGAGCTCGTGCATGCGGCGCATGCGCATCGCGCTGCTGCGCACGTCCCAGCGCGCGCCGTGCAGGTACAGCAGCACCGGCGCGTCGGGTTCGTCGCGCGGCAGCCACAGCCCATGCAGCCGGATGCGCGCGTCGGCCTCGCTCGAGTCGAACTCGATCCACACGTCGCTCATGCCGTCGGCCGCGGCGGCGCCGCCCCACCAGGTGGCCTTGCTCGGCTGGAACACCCATTCGCGCTGCTTCTCGTCGAGCGTTGCACAGCCGGCGAGCAGCGACGCGCCGAGCAGCGCGGCCAGCGCAACGCGCCGGCCGGCGCGGGTCGCGGCGATGGCAGGCAGGCGCATGGCGGCTTGCGGCTCAGCCGCCCCAGCGGCGCACGCGGCCGGTGTCGACGTGCACGAAGTTCGACTTCGCGTAGTAGCCCACGCCGCCGGCGCCCAGCTCGAGCGCGGCGCGGTGCAGCGTGCGCAGGTCGAGGCCGGGGGCGCGGATGTCCACCGCGCGCCCTTGCATGTGCAGGCTGGTGCGTGCGACGCCGTCGCTGGCGGCGGCCAGCCGTGCGTTGGTGGCCGGCGAGCGGTACCCGGAAATCACGTCGAACGGCTGCCTCAGCCCCAGCTGGGCGCGCAGCGCGAGCAGCTGGTCGAGCACGCCGTCGTCGATCGGGTGCACGTGGCCGCTGCGGTGGTCGCGCAGCACGCGGTCGATCTCGGCCTTCGCGTCGGGCAGACGGCGGCCGCGGTCGTGCAGCACCACGTCGACCTGCTCGCCGGTGTGCAGGTTGTGCAGCGCGAGGCGCTCGCCGTCGGCGAACGACAGCGGTGCGGCGCGCGCGGCGGCCAGCGGCGCGGCCACCAGTGCACCGGCGGCGGCCGGCCGGCTGGCCGCGAGGGCGGCAGCGCGCGACAGCAGCGTGCGGCGCGACAGCGGGTTCGAGGTCATGCGTCGGGGTCCTGCGCCGGGGCGGCGATCACGGTCCGGCGGATTGTCCGTCAGCCGGAATCCGCAGGTGCACTTCACGGGCCTGGCCGTCGCGCTGGCGCCATTGCGCCTCGACGCGAGGCCAGTCGATGCGCTCGGCCACGCCGGCGCGCTCGGCGCGCTCGCGCAGCGTGCCCAGCGTGGTGGCGTCGGCGCGGTACGGGTCGGGGTGGGCCTCGAACCAGATCGCGCCGCCGTCGGTCTGCACCAGCATCACCGGCTGGTAGGCGATGCGCCCGGTGTCGCCGACCGCGACGCGGTCGAACAGCGCCGCCGCGTCGTCGCCGTGCATGCGCACGCAGCCGTGCGAGCGGAAGCCGTAGATGCTGCCCGGGGCGTTGGTGCCGTGGATGCCGATGCCCGGCAGGCTGGTGCCGATCCACCAGCCGCCCAGCGGATTGTCGGGGCCCGGTGGCACGCGCGTGAGCACCGGCTTGCCCAGCTCGCGCATCTCCTGCTGGATCGAAGGCGGCACGATCCAGGTCTTGTCCTTCTCGCGGCTGACCACGCGGAACGCGCCGCGCGGCGTGGGCCAGTCGGGGCGGCCGACGGTCACGGGGTACGCGGCGACGACCTCGCCGCCACGGCGCAGCCACAGCATGCGCTGCGCGGCGTTGACGACGATGCCTTCGTCGCCGACGCCGTCGGCCAGCGGCTGCGGCAGCAGGTGGCGACTGCGCACGTGCAGCACCTGGCCCGGGCGCAGGCGCGCCTGCGGCGACAGCGTGTTGTCGCGCGCCAGCAGCGCCACGCCGACGCCGTGACGCGCGGCCACGCGCGTGAGGCTGTCACCGGGCACGACGACGTGATCCGTGTCGACCGCCCACAGCACGGCGTGCGGCAGCGCCTCGGCGCGCACGGCGGCTGCGGCCAGCGCCGCGGCGATCCACAGGGCCGTCAACGCGACCCGCGCCGCAGCGGTGCGGCGCTCAGCGCCCGCGCAGGAACAGCGCATCGAGCTCCTTCATCGTCAGCTGGCGCCAGGTCGGGCGGCCGTGGTTGCACTGGTCGGCGCGCTCGGTGGCTTCCATCGCCCGCAGCAGCGCGTTCATTTCGTCGATCGTCAGGCGACGGTTGGCGCGCACCGCACCGTGGCAGGCCATCGTCGCCAGCAGGGCGTCGCGGGCGCGCTGCACCACGCGGCTGGCGCCGACCTGAGCCAGTTCGACGAGCACCGAGCGCGTCAGTTCCGCCGGGTCGGCGTCGGGCAGCGCCGCCGGGCGGCTGCGCACGACCAGCGTGGTGGCCGACAGCGTGCCGACGTCCAGCCCGAGCGAGTGCAGCGTGTCGTGCTCGGCCTCGGCGGTGGCGATCTCGGCCGCCGTGGCGGCGAAGCTCACCGGGATCAGCAGCGGCTGCGCGGGCAGCGCCGCACCGTCGGCGCCGGCCGCCGCGGCGGCCTTCAATCGCTCGTAGACGATGCGCTCGTGCGCCGCGTGCGTGTCGACGATGACCAGCCCCAGCGCGTTTTCGGCCAGCACGTACACGCCGCCGAGCTGGGCGACGGCGCGCCCGAGCGGCCAGTCGGCGGCGGGCGCGGCGTCGCGAGAGGCGGTCGTCTCCACGTTCGCCGCGTCGCGTTCAACGGGCGCCGCGCCGCGCAGCGCCTGCCACGCTGCCCAGCCCGCGCCGGGCGGCGGCGAACGACCGGCGGCGCCGCCCGGCGTGCCGGTCGGCGTCGGCCAGCCGCGCGGCGACGGCTCGCGGGCGGTCCAGGCCGCGGCATGGTCGAGCGCCAGCGTGCTCTGCCAGGCCGGCGGCGCCGCGGCGGGCGCGTCCGCCGCCGCTGCCGCCGGCGCGGGCGGTGCGGGCATGGCCGCGCGCGACGGCGCCAGCGCATCCTCGGCGGCGCGGCGCACCGACTCGTGCACCGCGCGGGCGTCGCGAAAGCGCACCTCGATCTTCGTCGGGTGCACGTTGACGTCGACCAGCTCCGGCGCGAGCGCGATGAACAGCACGTACGCCGGCTGGCGGCTGCCGTGCAGCTGGTCGTCGTAGGCGGCGCGCAGTGCGTGCGCGACCAGCCGGTCGCGCACGTAGCGGCCGTTGACGAACAGGTACTGGTGGTCGGCGCGGCTGCGCGCCGCCTCGGGCAGTCCCAGGCGCCCGTGCAGGCGCAGCGGCGCGGCGTCGCGGCGCAGCTCGCGGCTGGCGGCGACGAAGTCGGCGCCGAGCACGTCGGCCAGGCGCTGCGCCTCAGTCGCGGCGCGCCACTGTGCGACCAGCCGGCCTTCGTGCCACACCGCGAACGACACGTCGGGGCGCGCCAGCGCGTGGCGGCGCACCGCGTCGACCGCGTGCGCCAGCTCGGTGGCGTCGGTCTTCAGGAACTTGCGCCGCGCCGGCGTCGCGAAGAACAGCTCGCGCACCTCGACCGTGGTGCCCGTCGCACGGGCCGCGGGCTGCAGCTCGCCGCTGCGCGCGTCGATGCGGTGCGCGTGCGCGGCGCCCGCCTCGCGGCTGGTGATCTGCAACTCGGCGATCGATGCGATCGCCGCCAGCGCCTCGCCGCGAAAACCCATCGTCGACACCCGCTCGAGCTCGCCGAGGTCGGCGATCTTGCTGGTGGCGTGGCGCTTGACCGCCAGCGGCAGCTCGGAGGCGGCAATGCCGCCTCCGTCGTCCTCGACGACGATCGCGCGCACCCCGCCCGCGGCCAGGCGCACGGTGACGGTGCGCGCGCCCGCGTCGAGCGCGTTGTCGACCAGCTCGCGCACCACCGACGCCGGCCGCTCGACCACCTCGCCGGCGGCGATCTGGCTGATCAGCTCGTCGTTCAGCTCCCGGATCGGGCGGCGCGGGGGCGGGACGGCGTTCATCGGCGGCGGCATTGTAGGCAGCGCCCCCGTCAGCGCGGTGGGCGGCGCGCTCGTCACAGCGTGCGGCTGCGCGCCAGCGGCGGGTTCTTGGCGAAGTAGCGCCCGATGCCCACCGCCAGCGCGTCGACCAGCTGGCGCTGGTAACGCACGTCGCGCAGCTTGCGCTCCTCGTCGGGGTTCGAGATGAACGCCGTCTCGACGAGGATGCTCGGGATGTCGGGCGCCTTGAGCACCGCGAATCCGGCCTGCTCGACCTCGCGCTTGTGCAGGTGGCCGACGTGGCGCATCTGCCCGAGCACCTCGCGGCCGACCTTCAGGCTGTCCTTGATCTGCGCGGTGGTGCTCATGTCGAGCAGGGCACGCATCACGTGCGCGTCGGTCGCGCGCACGTTGATGCCGCCGACCAGGTCCGACGCGTTCTCGCGCTGCGCCATCCAGCGCGCCGCGGCGCTGCTCGCGCCGTTCGTGCTCAGCGCGTAGACGCTGGCGCCGCGCGCCTCGCGGCGCATGAACGCGTCGGCGTGGATCGACACGAACAGGTCGGCCTGCACGCGGCGCGCCTTGCGCACGCGCTCGTGCAGGGGCACGAAGTAGTCGGCGTCGCGCGTGAGCATCGCCCGCATGCCCGGCTCGCGGTTCAGCCGATCGCGCAGCGCCCGCGCGACGGCGAGCACGACGTCCTTCTCGCGCAGCCCGGTGGGGCCGATCGCGCCGGGGTCTTCGCCACCGTGGCCGGGGTCGATGGCGACGACGATCAGGCGGTCGATCTTCTTCTGCAGCGCCGGCGACGGCACGCGCGGCGCGGGCGTCTGCACCGGCGCCGACGCCGCCGTTCGCGGTGCCGGCGCGCGGTCGAGGCTGCCGATGAACTCGCCCAGCGCATCGCTCACCGAGCGCTGCGCCTGCTGCTCGGCGCGCTCCTTGTCGCGGATCAGCGCGAGCAGCGGGTCGGGCTCGACGGTGGGGTGCAGGTCGAACACCAGCCGGTGGCGGTACGCGGCGACCGGCTCGAGCGCGAACTGCTGCGGCTGCACCGGCTGCTTGAGGTCGACCACCAGGCGCACGACGCGCGGCCGGTTCTGGCCGACGCGCACCGCGGCGATGAACGGGTCGTCGGGGCGCACCTTGCCCACCAGCTCGCGCAGCGCGTCGTCGAGCTCGACGTCGTCGATGTCGATCACCAGGCGTTCGGGCGCGCCGAGCTGCTGCGCGCTCGCGCGCAGCGCCGCGTCGGACTCGAGCGTGATGCGGGTGTACTCGTCGGCAGGCCACACGCGCACCGCGACGATGCCGCGCGCGCGTGCGGCGCCGGCCACGCCGAAGGCCAGCGCCAGCGCGCCGAGACCGCCGAGCGCGCGCCGGCGCGCCGGCGACGCGTCGGTCATCGGGCCATCGCGGCGAGCAGGGCGCGGCCGCGTTCGGTGTGGGCTTGCAGCGTCACCCGGCGTCGACTGCCGTCGACGGCGGCGAGTTCCATGCGCAGGTCGCACGGGGGCAGCAGCGCAGCGGCGCGCTCGGGCCACTCGACGAGCTTGAGCCCCGGCGCCGCGAACAGGTCGCGCAGCCCGGCGTGGTCCCACTCGCGGGGGTCGTCGAAGCGGTAGAAGTCGCAATGCGACACCGCGCCGCCGTCGACCTCGTACGGCTCGACCAGCGCGTAGGTCGGGCTCTTGATGCGCCCGCTCACGCCGAGCGAGCGCAGCAGGTGGCGCACGAAGGTGGTCTTGCCGGCGCCGAGGTCGCCGCTCAGCTCGACGTAGGCGTCGCGCAGCGCCGGGGCTGCGGCCAGCGCGGCCGCGCTGGCCGCGCACGCGGGTTCGTCGGGCCAGTCGAGGGTGTGGGTTTCTAGAATCGTCCGATGGGGCAGGGTCATCTCGTCGTCGACGCACCTGCGCTGGTCGGACAGCTGCAGGGCTGGGCGCGTGAGCTGGGATTGTCCCAGATCGGCATCGCCGGCATCGACCTCGCGCAGGCCGAGTCCGGGCTGCGCGCCTGGCTCGAGGCCGGCTTCCACGGCGGCATGGGCTACATGGCGCGCCACGGCGTGAAGCGCGCGCGGCCCGCCGAACTGGTGCCCGGCACGGTGTCGGTGATCACCGCGCGCGTCGACTACCTGCCGCGCGACGCCGGCGGCGACTGGCGCGAGGTCGAGTGGCGACGACTGTCGCGGCCGGCCGAGGCGACGGTGTCGCTGTACGCACGCGGTCGCGACTATCACAAGGTGTTGCGCGCGCGGCTGCAGCGGCTGGCCGAGCGCATCGGGCAGGCCGTGGGCCCGTGCGGTCACCGCGTGTTCACCGACTCGGCGCCGGTGCTCGAGGTCGAGCTGGCGTCGCGCTCGGGGCTGGGCTGGCGCGGCAAGCACACGCTGGCGCTGTCGCGCGACGCCGGTTCGGCGTTTTTCCTCGGCGAGATCTTCGTCGACCTCGCGCTGCCGCCCACGCCGCCGGTGGCGGCGCACTGCGGCGCGTGCAGCGCGTGCATCGACGTGTGTCCGACGCAGGCCATCGTCGCGCCGTACCGCCTCGACGCGAGGCGCTGCATCAGCTACCTGACGATCGAGCACGCCGGTCCGATCGACGTCGCGCTGCGCGCGCCCATGGGCAACCGCATCTACGGCTGCGACGACTGCCAGCTCGTCTGCCCGTGGAACAAGTACGCGCGGCGCACCACGCTGGCCGACTTCGACGTGCGCGGCGACTTCGCCGCACCGACGCTGCTCGCGCTGTGGGCCTGGGACGAGGCGAGCTTCCTGCAGCGCACCGAAGGCAGCGCGATCCGCCGCATCGGCTTCGAGCGCTGGCAGCGCAACCTCGCGGTGGCGCTGGGCAACGCGTTGCGCGCCGCGCCGGACGACGACGCGCGCCGCGCCATCGTGCAGGCGCTGCAGCGGCGCCGCGACGCCGTGTCGGCGCTGGTGCGCGAGCACGTCGACTGGGCGCTGGCGCAGGCCGGCGCGGCGCTCAGCCCAGCCAGCGCAGCGCCGTCAGCGCCAGCGGGAGGCTGACCATGCCCAGCAGCGTCGACACGCTGACGAGGCCGGCGACGTAACTCGCGTGCCCGCCCAGGCGGGCGGCCAGCACGTACGCGCTCGACGCCGTGGGCAGCGCGGCGAAGGCGACGACGGCCAGTTGCTGCACCGGCGGCAGGTCGACCACGGCGACGATGGCCAACGCGAGCGCCGGCAGCACCAGGTGGCGGATGCCCAGCAGCGCGGCGGCCAGCCGCGGCGCGTCGCGCAGCGCGCCCAACCGCAGACCGGCGCCCACCGCCATCAGGCCCAGCGGCAGCGCGGCCGCGCCGATGCGGTGCAGCGTGGTGCCCAGCACCTCGGGCAGCCGCAACCCGAGCAGGTTGCCCGCCAGCCCGGCGGCGGTGGCCAGGATCAGCGGGTTGCGCGCCAGTTCGCGCAGGTAGCCGTGGCCGCCGTGGCGCGCCAGCGGCCAGACCGCCGCGACGTTGCACAGCGGCACGCACACCGACACCAGCAGCGCGATCGCGGCCACCGCCGGCGCGCCGCCCAGGCGCTCGGCCAGCGCCAGGCCGACGTACGAGTTGAATCGAAACGCCGTCTGCGCGCCGGACGCGTGCGCGCGCGCGTCGACGCCGGGCACCGCGCGCAGCGCGTAGGCGAGCACGATGCCGGTGCCGACCACGGCCAGCCCGCTGGCGCTCAACGCCGCCATCGCCGTGGGCTGCAGCGGGTTGCGCACGATCGCGCCGAACAGCAGCACCGGGAACAGCAGGTAGTACACGAGCCGCTCGGCGGCCTCCCACACCGGGCGGTTCAGCGCGGTGTGCTGGCAGATCAGGTACCCGGCGGCGATGAGCACGAAGTCGGGCAGCAGCAGCAGGGCCAGATCCATGCGGGCAGTGTGCCAGCCGGCCCGGCGGCGCCGCGTCGCGGCGCCGGAACTGCGGGTCATCCCCGGGGCGCGACGGGGATCTTCCGGCGCATGCGTCGGTCAGAATGCGCTGCACGAGGGCGCGGCACGCCGCGCCCGTCCCTGTCCACCGCACGCGGAGAATCCACGCATGAGCAAACGCGAGTCCCTGAGAACCCTGGCGGCCCTGGCCGTCGTCGCGGCCGCCCCGCTGGCCGCCGGCCCCGCCTGGGCCCAGGCCTACCCGACCAAGCCGGTGCGGCTGATCGTGCCGTTCGCCCCCGGCGGCACCACCGACATCATCGCGCGCATCGTCGCCGAGAAGATGGGCGCCGTGCTGGGCCAGCAGGTGCTGGTCGAGAACAAGGGTGGTGCCGGCGGCGTGATCGGCGCGGTGGAGATGATCAAGGCGCCGCCCGACGGCCACGTGCTGGGCATGGCCACGGTGTCGACGACCGCGGCGAACCCGGCGATCAACCCGAAGATCCCGTACGACCCGCTGACCGACATGGTGGCAGTCACCAACATCGCGGCCACGCCCAACGTCATCGCGGTGCATCCGTCGTTCCCGGCGAAGGACTACAAGGGCCTCATCGACACCCTGAAGAAGAGCCCCGGCAAGTTCAGCTACGCCAGTTCGGGCACCGGTGGCATCGGCCACCTGCAGACCGAACTGTTCAAGAGCCTGGCCGGCGTGTTCATGACCCACATCCCGTACCGCGGCGCCGGCCCCGCGCTGCAGGACACGGTCGCCGGCCAGGTGCCGATCATCTTCGACAACGTGCCGTCGGCGCTGCCGTTCATCAGGGACGGCAGGCTGGTGCCCGTCGTGGTGGCCGCGCCGCAGCGTCTGGCGGCGATGCCCAACGTGCCGACGTTCAAGGAAGTCGGGCTGGAGCCGGTCAACCGCATGGCGTACTACGGCATCCTCGCGCCCAAGGGCACGCCGCGCGCGGTGGTCGACAAGGTGCACGCCGCGGTGAAGACCGTGCTGCAGGACGCCGACGTGCGCAAGCGCATCGAGGACACCGGCTCGATCATCGTCGGCAACACGCCCGAGCAGTTCGCCGAGCAGATCAAGGCCGAGCTGGCGGTGTACAAGGAAGTGGTCGCCAAGCAGAAGCTCGCGCTCGACTGAACCCGCACCAGGTGTCGTCGACGGCCACCCGCGGGTGGCCGTCGTCGTCTGCATGACCGCCGCCCTCGACGCCAGCACCGCAGCCATCGACCTCTTCCTCGACGCCGTCTGGCTCGAGGACGGGCTGGCCGCGCACACGCTGTCGGCCTACCGGCGCGACCTGACGCTGTACGCGCGCTGGCTTGCCGCCGAGACCGCGCGCACGCTCGACGACACGCGCGAGAGCGACCTGTTCGCGTACATGACGGCGCGCCACGCGACCACGCGCGCGACCACCGCCAACCGGCGGCTGACGGTGTTCAAGCGCTACTTCCGCTGGGCGCTGCGCGAGCGGCGCATCGACGCCGACCCGACGCTCAAGCTGCTCGCCGCGCGCCAGCCGCTGCGCGTGCCGAAGACGCTGAGCGAGGCGCAGGTCGACGCGCTGCTCGCCGCGCCCGACGTCGACCGGCCACTGGGCCTGCGCGACCGCGCGATGCTCGAGCTGATGTACGCCAGCGGCCTGCGC
>CAZUBF010000032.1:0-28066 GCA_964618555.1 uncultured Azohydromonas sp. | reverse complement strand
ACACACGATTTGCATACGGCCGGGGCTGTGCATCGAGTTCTTCAGACCATCCCTAAAGACTGCAGCGGACAGTCTGCGCTCTTTTCGCCTCTTGAACTCACTGACGGCATCCGACGTCGCGCACGCGGTGCGCATCCCTCGTCGCCCTCGCGCTGGCGTCGCGCCGAGGCGGATCTGCAGGGCCTCCTCGTGGACCGAGCCGGACGCGCCGAAGGTACGACGGGGCGGGCGCACTTCTGCCTTCGGCCACACGCCGCAGCGTCTCGACCACCGGGCGGCGCAGCACCTCGCGCAGCTCCCCCCAACTGACGGCACCGAGCACCAGCAGCGCGCCGGCGACGCCACCCGACCTGGGCACCCGGTGCATGGCGTTCCAGTCGAACTGGAAGGGAACCGCTGGAACTCCACTGCCGCACCACCTGCGGCTCGCGCAGCAACGGCCCCCAATGCAGCGTGGCCAGCGGCGCCATCGACGCGGGCCCGCGAAGCCTGACCGGGGCATCCGCGGCGAGTGACGCCTGCAGGCGACCGTCGGGGTCGGGCGCCCCAGCAGGTCGTGCCGGGGCGGCACACGCATGTCGTTGCGCCGTCGGTGTCGGCAGCGGTGCGCCCGCGAGGGACGGCAGGTAGGCGGCAGTCCAGGCCTGCCAGTGTGCGGGCGCGGCGTCGGCCGCGGCCGGCCGTGGCCGGCGCATGCGGAGGCTGGGCCAGCAGCAGCACCCCAGGCGGGAGCCAGGCGGCGCTGCTCGTGGGCGGTCTGCGCGGCGACGGTGCGCGGTCACAGTGCATCGGCCGCGAGCAGCAGCGTGGTCAGCCGGTGCGCCGCGCGTAGGCGGTGGTCCACACGGGACATGGACGCACTTGTACAGCTGGCGCCGAGCGACCCGCCGCTACACTGCCGCCGCCCTGCAAGCCGCAGGCTGCGAAGGCCGATGCCGGACCGCCGATGACGGAGCTCGTCGAAAGGGACCCCGCGCTGCACATGCTGCGCACGGCGCTGCACGGTGCCGCGCACGGCAGCGGCCGCACGGCGCTGGTCGCCGGCGAGGCCGGGGTCGGCAAGACCAGCCTGCTGCGCGTGCTGGCGCAGGAGCACGAAGCCGCCGGCGGCAGCGTCTGGTGGGGCGGCTGCGACGCGCTGGAAACGCCGCATGCGCTGGGGCCGCTGCTCGACATCGCGCGCGAGCAGCGGCCGCGCTTCGCCGCCGTGCTGGGCGGGCCGCGGCCGGCGCTGTTCGACGCCGTGCTGGACGGGCTGCGCACCGCGCCGCACCTGATGGTCGTCGAGGACGCGCACTGGGCCGACGAGGCGACGCTGGACCTGCTGAAGTTCCTCGGCCGGCGCATCGCGCGCACGCCCTCGCTGCTGGTCGTGAGCTACCGCGACGACGAGGTCGGCGCCACGCACCCGCTGCGCCGCGTGATCGGCGAGCTGCCGGCCGACGCGCTGCTGCGCCTGCCGCTGGCGCGGCTGAGCGCGACCGGCGTCGAGGCGCTGGCCGCGCGCGCCGGGCGCAGCGGGCCCGCCGCGGCCGGCCTGCACGCGCTGACGCAGGGCAATCCGTTCTTCGTCGCCGAGCTGCTGCGCAGCGGCAGCGACGCCGTGCCGGCCACCGTGCAGGACCTGGTGCTGGCGCGGCTGGCACGTCTGCCGGCGCCGGCACAGGCGCTGGTGCGCCTGGCCGCGGTGATGCCCACGCGCGCCGAGCAGTCACTGGTGCAGGCCCTGCTGGCCCCCGCGCCGGAGGCCGTCGACGCCGCGCTGGCCAGCGGGCTGCTGCTGGCCGACGACCGGCACTGGCGCTTCCGCCACGAGCTGGCGCGGCAGGCCGTCGAGGCCGCACTCAGCGCACCCGCCGCGCAGGCGCTGCATGCGCAGGTGCTGGCCGCGCTGCAGCGGGTGGACGCGGCGGGCGGGGCCGCCGTGCCGGCGGCGCGGCTGGTGCACCACGCGGCGCGTGCCGGCGACACGGCCGCGATCTCGCGCCTGGCACCGGCCGCCGCCGCCGAGGCCGCGGCACGCGGCGCCAACCGCGAGGCCACCGCGCTGTGGCGCAGCGCGCTGCGCCAGGGTCGGCCAGCCGATGCGCAGGAGCACCGGCGCTGGCTGGAGGGCTTCCTGCGCAGCGCCTGGGTGGTGGCGACGCGCGACGACGAGCTGCTCGAGGCCTGCCGCACGCTGGAGCGGCTGGCGCGCGAACGCGGCGACCTCGCCGACACGGCGCTGAACCTGAGCCGCCAGTCGCAGGTACTGGTCGGCCAGCTGCGCCACCCCGAGGCCAATGCCGCGAGCCGGGCCGCGCTGGCGCTGGTGGACGGGCTGCCGCCCACGACAGCGCAGTGCCGCGTCTGGCAGATCGAGACCTGGATGCGCATGCTCGAACGCGACTGCGCCGACAGCCTGGCCTGGTCCGAACGCACGCTGGCCGCGGCGCAGGCGCTGGGCGACGAGGCGCTGGTGCTGCGTGCACGCAGCGCGCAGGCGACCGCGCTGCTGTTCTTCGACTACCCGGCCGCGCGCGCGCAACTGCTGGCGTCGGCGGCGGCCTATCGCGAGGCCGGGCAGTGGGCCCCGGCAGTGGCAGACCTGTCCAACCTGGGCTCGGGCAGCGGCGAACTGATGCAGCTGCGCGACGCCGAAGCGGCGCTGCGCGAGGTGCTGGCGCTGGTGGCCGAGCACGAGCTGGACAGTTCCTGGGACTACGCCACCGCCTGGCTGGCGCTGGTGCGGCTGGCGCGCGGCGACGGGCACGAGGCCGGCCGGCTGGCGGACGCGGTGCTGCAGCGCGACGCCGCCTCCGAGATGAGCCGGCTGATGGCCTGGCTGGCGCTGGCACGGCTGCGCGCGCGCCGCGGCGACCCCGGCGTGGCCGAGGCGCTGGACGCCGCCGAAAGGCTGGCGGCCCCCAGCGGCACACTGCAGCGCCTGGCCCCGACCGCCGCCACCGTGGCCGAAGCCGCGCTGCTGCGCGGCGAGCCCGCGCGCGCCGCGGCGGCGGTGCAGGCCGCGCTGCCGCTGGCCCAGGCCAAGGGCCACGCCTGGTTCGTCGGCGAGCTGGCGTACTGGGGCTGGCGCAGCGGGGTGCTGGCGCAGGCGCCGGCCGGCTGCGCCGAACCCTGGGCGCTGCAGATGGCCGGACGCTGGCGCGAGGCCGCCGCCGCCTGGCAGGCGCTGGACGGCCCTTACCACCGGGCGCAGGCGCTGGCCGAGGGTGATGCCGACGCGCAGCGCGAGGCGCTGGCGATCTTCGACCGCCTGGGCGCCGGGCCGGCCGCCGAGGCGCTGCGCCGCCGCCTGCGCGAAGCCGGCGTGCGTGGCGTGGCACGCGGCGCGCGGGCCTCCACGCGCGCGCACCCGATCGAGCTGACGCGCGCCGAGCGCCAAGTGCTGGCGTTGATGGTGCAGGGCCTGCGCAATGCCGAGATCGCGGCGCGGCTGCACCGCTCGGTGCGCACGGTGGACCACCACGTGGCCGCGGTGCTGGCCAAGGGCGGCTGCGCGTCGCGGCTGGAGGCGGTGCGCCGCGCCGAGCGCGAAGGCTGGCTGGACGATGCGGCGGGCGGCGGAAGCGACAGCGGCGCAATCTAGGCAAGGCCGCTGCGCAAGATGGGCAAGGCTGCCGTCGCGCCGCCACGGCGACGCGGGCACCCTTCGTGTCACGGCAGCAGCGGCTGCCGCCCACCCGAAGGAGAGACACCATGCCCCGCTACCTGATCGAACGCAGCTTCCCGCAAGGCCTCGCGATCCCGATGAACGACCAGGGCCACCTGGCCCTGGCCGGCGTCGTGGCGAAGAACGCCGAGCACGGCGTGAGCTGGGTGCACTCGTACGTGACGCCCGACCGCACGCAGACCTTCTGCATCTACGACTCGCCCACACCGGAGGCGATCCGCCACGTCGCCGACCGCAACGGGCTGCCGGTGGGACGCATCACCGAAGTCCGCGTGCTGGACCCCTATTTCTACGCCGCCTGATCACGAGGAGAACACGCCATGAACACCACGACCCGCTTCACCACCTGCACCACGACCCGCATCCTCGCCACGCTGGCCCTGGCCGGCGCCCTGCTGCCCGCCGCCTTCGCGCAGGAACGCTTCGTGATCGAGCGCGAGATCCCCGGCGCGTCGAAGATGAGCGCCGAGCAGCTGCGCGGCGCGGCGCAGAAGAGCAACGCCGTGCTGCGGAGCCTGGGCCCCGACATCCAGTGGGTGCACAGCTACGTCGCCGGCGACAAGATCTACTGCGTCTACAACGCGCCCAACGAGGCGCTGATCAGGGAACATGCCGAGAAGTCGGGCTTCCCGGCCAACCGCATCACGCGCGTGGCCGCGGTGATCGACCCGACGACGGCGCGCTGAAACCGCGCCGCCGGCGCCGGTGTGCGCCGGCTGCGGGCGCTACGCCGCCCGCGGCCGCACGCGCGAGGCGGCGAGCATGGCGCGTTCGCGCGCGCTCGACGCCGACTTGCGGCAGTACTGGCCCATCCGGCGTAACGCGCCGAAGGCGATCGGGTCGACCAGGATGTTGCCGTCATCCTCCGTCGAGCGCGAGGCGTCACCGCTGCGCGGTCCTGGAGCGCGCCGCATGGCTGGGCGAACGCGCGGCCTGTCGTCGCTCGGACCTGCGCGCCATCGACCCGGGCCCGCGGAGCCTGACCGGGGCAACCGCAGCGAGTAACGCCGGCAGGCGACCGTCGGGGCCGGGCGCCCCAGCAGGTCGTGCCGGGGCGGCCCACGCATGTCGTTGCGCCGTCGGTGTCGGCCGCGGTGCGCCCCCGCGGGACGGCAGGGACCTGCTCTGCACGGTTCGGCCTTGAACTGCCGGCGGGCAGTATGGGATCCACGGCGCGGCGGATCAAGGCGCAAGGCCGAGGGCGCCGGGGGAACGAGCCTACGGTAGCCCTACCGTAGTCGCTGCCGGCCCATACCGTAGTCCGACGACTGCAGCGACGAGGACCGCGGTTCCAGACTGCCTCCACCCCAAGGAGACGTCGATGAAGCTCGCAGCGATCCTTCCCCGCATGCCGCGCCTCGGTTTCCACATTCCACAGGTCCGCCCGATGGCACGGAGCCTCGCCACCGTGCCGGCCGGGCCGCGCACATTAGCGCGCCACGCGACGATGGCGCTGGACAACAGGGCCTTCCAGCTTCGTGTGCTGCGCGGCTGTGTCTGGATCACCCGCGATGGCTGCCCGGCCGACATCGTGCTGGGTGCAGGGGGCGCCTTCGAGCAGCGACCGGGCGCGCGCGTGCTGGTGCATGCGCTCGAGGAGGCGCAGCTGCTGATTGCCGGCGCCGGGCCGAACGCCCAGAATGGCGCGCCTTAGGACCCTCCGAGGTCATGCCATGGAACCTCGCCAGGAACTGCACTTTTGCACGACGAGAGACCGCGTGACCCTGGCCTGCGCGCTCACGGGCAGCGGGCCCAAGCTCGTGCGCACGGGCACCTGGGTCAGCCATCTCGACTGCGACCTGCGGGAGCCGGATACCTGGTCGACGCTGGAGGCGCTGGGGCGCCACCACACGCTCGTCCGCTACGACCCCCGGGGCTGCGGGTTGTCCACGCGCGACGTGCCGCCGTTCGACTTCGAGACCCTGCTGTCCGACTTCGAAACGGTGATGGACGCACTGGCCCCCGAGCCCGTACCACTGCTCGGTGTCTCCTGCGGGGCAGCGTTCGCCATCGCGTACGCGGCGCGGCATCCGCAACGGGTCACGGCCCTGGTCCTGGTCAACGGCTTCGGCCGCGCCTACCTTAGCGCCCCGACGACCCCGCCCCATCTGCTCGAGGAGGCCAAGCTGCTGCTGGCCACGGCACGCCCGGGCTGGGCGCAGGAGAAGTCGCCCTTCCGCCAGGTCTTTCTTTCGCAGCTGATGGGTGCTGCGGTAGCCGACCCCGTGGCGCGCCAGCTCGTGAGTGAACGCATGCGCCTGTCGATGACGCCGGATGTCGCGGAGCGTCACCTGCGCGTCAACTATTTCGTTGACGTGAAGGCTGAGTGCGCGCTGGTGCAGTGCCCGACGCTGATCTTCCACGCACGCGATGACCAGATGGTGACGCTGGACCAGGGCCGCAAGCTCGCGGCCTGGATACCCGGGGCGCGGCTCGTCCTGCTGGACAGCGACAGCCACGTGCTGCCTGCCCGAAACGATGCCGGACGCACGTTCATCGCCCAGACCGTCGAGTTTCTTGGCGGCGGCCGGCCTGACAGACCGCGCCTGAGTCGCCGCCAGACCCAGATTCTCTGCCTCGTGGCGCAGGGCATGACCGACAAGCAGATCGCGCGCGAATTCGGCCTGAGTCACCGCACCGTCGAGATGCACGTGGCGCTTGCGCTGCGCTCTCTCGGCTGCGCCAATCGCGCCGAGGCCGTCCACCGGGCGGGGCAGGAGGGCTTGCTCGACGAGACGGCTTGAGCCCGCCGGCAGGCGCCTTAGCGGTCGTGCCGGCGATGCTGTTCGACCCCGCGCGCCACGAGCCGGTGCAGCCCCGCGCTGCCGCGACTGCCCCCGCACCGGCCGTCGCCTACAGCCGTCGCCTCGCATCGCTCAGTCCGCGCGGCGGCTGATTCGTTCACGGCTTCTCAGCGCGTAAGCCGTCGCATCGCCTTGCTGACGCCGCACTTCCTGAGCGTTCCGCGCCTTATCGCACGCTCCGACTTCGTCGCAGCGGTGCCGCACGCGGTCGGCATCGCCTACGGCCGCCCTGAGCACGGCCTCAAGGTGATGCAATTGCCGTTCGCCTCACCGCGGATCGACCTTCGTCAGCACTGGCACCGCAAGGTCCGGCGCGACGCGCGCAACATCTGGCTGCGTGATCTCGTCGGCGGGCTGTTCAACGCCACCACCGACGAGTGGTAGCGGCGCTGGAGCAGTGCGTGCCTACCCCGCCCGGACGAAAGTCCGGACGCGAGGCCAACCCACTATCGGTCAAGCCAATTGTGACTATAGGCAAGCGAGTCTTGCGGGTGCGCGAGCCTGGGTAGCAGACTCGGTGTGACCGCCGACCGTCAGCGGGCTCCATGTCCACCGGCCGTTGCGCGAGTCACCGGACCCAACAGGAGACAAGATGAAGCGACATCTCTCACCCGCGGCCGTGCTGGTCGCAGTCGGGGCCATCGGGGCCGCCGGCGCAGCGCAGGCGGCTTCCCCGCTGATGTGTTCGCAACTCGCGGGCGACACCGGCGGGTTCGTCGAAGCCCCCGGCATCAAGACCGTCACGGCCACCCTCATCCCAGCCAGCGGGCCGAACGTGGCGCACTGCCGCGTCGACATCCTGTACGGTGAGTCCGCCGAACAGAACATCAACGTGCGTGTGGGACTGCCACTGAACTCCCTGGACGGCGGCAGCGGCGGCGTGCAGGGGGCCTGGAATGGTCGCACCCAGGGCATCGGCGGTGGTGGCTGCTCGGGCAGCGTGAACGTCAACGCGCCGGTCAACGCCGGTTTCGTCGGTTCGGGCAACGACACCGGTCACGCCGGCGGCGACTGCAACCCGGGCGTCAACCTCGACGGCACCCACAACCTGCAGTTCATCAATGACTTCATCCGAAACGGGATGAAGCAGCAGATCCTGCTGTCGAAGGCCGCCACGCGTGCCTACTACGGCATGGAGCCGGCCTACAACTACTTCAACGGCTGCTCCACCGGCGGACGCCAGGGCTACGTGCTGGCGCAGGAGTTGCCGGGCGAACTCGACGGCATCTTGGCCAATGCACCGGCGATGTACTGGACGCGCTTCCAGACCGCGCAGATGTGGGGTCAGATCGTCATGAAGGACCTGGTCGGTGGCCCGATCGCCGCCGCCAAGATGAACCAGGCGACGGCGTCGGCAATCGCGGCCTGCGATGCGAACGACGGCGTCGTCGACGGCGTCATCGACGATCCGCGCACCTGCACCTTCAGCGCCCAGGCCAACGTCTGCGGCAGCCCGACCGCACCGGCCGCGAACTGCCTGGACGCAAACGAGGCGATGGCGATCGACATGATCTGGGACGGCCCGCGCAACACCGAGGGCACCCGGGTCTGGTTCGGGCTGGATCGTGGAACGAACCTCACGGGGCTCAACGGCAACAATCCCTTTGCCCTGGGGGTGACCCAGTTCCGATGGAACACGGTCGACCGCAACTTCGACTGGCGGACGGTCACGATCCCCGGCTATGCGGACGTTGCGCAGCAGGGGTCGCGCAACATTGCCGACGTGACCGACACCTTCGGTGACTTCGATGCCTTCCGCGCCAAGGGCGGCAAGATGCTGACCTTCGTCGGTGCGAATGATCAGTTGATCATGCCGCAGGGTGTGCTGCACTACTACCGGCAGATGGCGCGCCGCTACGGCGGCCCGAAGGACGCCGACTTCAAGGGCGTGCAGGAGTTCTTCCGGTTGTTCCGTGGCCCGGGCGTGGCCCACTGCTCGGGAGGCGTCGGCCCCCAGCCGCAGAACCTGTTCGGCATCCTCGTGGACTGGGTCGAGAACGGCGTCACGCCGCAGTCGGTGCCGGCGCAGATCACCGGCGCCGGTGGGGTCGTCACGCGCACGCGGCCGCTGTGCCCGTATCCGCAGACGGCGATCTACGACGGTACCGGCGACCCCAACAACGCCGCGAGCTTCAGTTGCGGCGGCCACCTCGAGACGCGCGAGGTCGTGTGTGACAGCGTGCTCGTGAAGTACAAGCACGAGGTCAAGGGCCGGGTCGACTACCGCGCCGGCGAGACGACGCTGGCCGAGTGCAAGGGGCTTGGGCCGGGTCACAACAAGTGACGTTGCGCCAGCCGCCATCGTCCGGGTAGTGGGCCTCCGATCGGCCGGTGGCCCACAACCACTGGGAACCACCCCCCAAGAAGGAGATGCGTCCGCCGGCTCCCCTGCCGGGCCCACGGGTCCGCGCTGGGGGCCGGCGAATCGCGTTCGGCAGCGCACGAGTCTCCGCGCCGCGGGACGCGACGCCCCACGGCGGCCCGCTCGCATGGACAGGCGCGACGTGCCGACGACCGCGGGCGCCGTCGGCTGTTTGCGCACCTGGTCGTCGTCGAAAGCGGCACTCGACATCGCGTACGCGGTGGACATCCGGTTTGGCCCTTGCGCAGGCGGCGCCCCGAGGTGGATCCACACCGCCACTTCGTGCCCCGAGCCGGACGCGCCGAAGGCGGTCCGGGGCGATTGCCATCACCCTTCGCCGGCGCGGCGCAGCGTCTCGATGACCGGGCGGCGCAGCACCTCGCGCAGCCCCCACCAGCCGGCGCCCAGCGCCAGCAGCGCGCCGGCGACACCGCCGGCCAGCGGCACCCAGGCCTTGGCGTTCCAGTCGAACTGGAACGCGTAGCGCGCCAGCGCCCAGCCCACCGCGACCGCCGCGATCGACGCCAGCACGCCGGCCAGCGCGCCCACGCCCAGCAGTTCGGCACGCTGCACGCGCGCCAGCAGCGACCTGCCGGCACCCATCGCGCGCATCACCGCGAACTCGCGCGCCCTCGCCTCGCGCGTCGCGCTGACCGCGGCGAACAGCACCACCAGCCCGGCGGCGAGCGTGAAGCCGAACAGGAACTCGACCGCGCGGATCACCTGATCGAGCACGCGCTGCACCTGCGCGATCGACGCCGAGATGTCGACGTTGGTGATGTTCGGGAATTCACGGCTGAGCGCGCTGTCGAAACCCGGTCGCTCGGGCGCGCGGAACGCACTGATGTAGCTCGCCGGCAGGTCGGGCATCTCGGCGCGCGGGAACATCACGAAGAAGTTCACCCGCATCGACGCCCAGTCGACCTTGCGCACGCTGGTGATGCGCCCCTCCTGCACGATGCCGGCGATGTCGAAGCGCAGCGTGTCGCCCACCGTCACCCCGAGCGACTTGGCCAGCCCCTCCTCGATGCTCAGCGCGTCACGCTCGTCGGCCACCCAGCGCCCGGCGGCGAGCTGGTTGTGCGACGGCATGCGTGCGTCGTGGCTGAGGTTGAACTCGCGCTCGACCAGGCGCTGCGTGCGCTCGTCGGCGTAGTCGTCGGGGTCGATCGCGCGGCCGTTGATCGCCACCAGCCGGCCGCGGATCATCGGGTACCAGTCGTAACGCGTGACACCGGCGTCGGCCAGCGCGGCGCGGAACGCCGGGCCCTGCTCGGGCTGCACGTTGATCACGAAGCGGTTCGGCGCGTCGGGCGGCGTCGCCTGGCGCCAGCTGCCGATCAGGTCGGTGCGCAGCAGCACCAGCAGCACCAGCGCCAGCAGCCCCACCGACAGCGCCGACACCTGCAGCACCGCGAACGCCGGGCGCGCGGCGACCTGCCGCGTGGCCAGCACCAGCCAGCGCGGCGTGCTGGCCCCCAGCGTCCACCAGCGCGGCGTGCCAGCGTCGGGCACCGCGCGCGCGAGCAGCTTCACCGCCGCCCACGACAGCGCGGCGAACAGCGCCACCGCGACGGCGAAACCGCCCACCGCGATCAGCCCGAGCCAGAGGTCGGAGGCCACCGCCAGCAGCAAGGCCGCGAAGCCCAGCGCGCCGGCCGCCAGCACCGCCGCCGACGCCGGCTTGAGCGCGCCGACCTCGCGACGGATCACGCGCAGCGGCGGCACGCGCGCGAGCTGCAGCACCGGCGGCAGCCCGAAACCCACGAGCAGCGTCAGCCCGACGCCCACGCCGAACAGCGCCGGCCACGCGGTGGGCGCCGGAAGCGCCGCGTCGACCAGTCCGGCGAGCAGCGCGACGAACACCTGGTGCAACGCCAGCCCGAACGCGACGCCGGCCAGGCTGGCCAGCAGTCCGACGGCGACGAACTCGACGCCGTAGGCCAGCGCGATCGAACGCTGCGACTGTCCGAGCACGCGCAGCATCGCGCAGTCGTCGAGGTGGCGGTTGGCGAAGTCGCGCGACGCGATGGCCACGGCCACCGCGGCCAGCAGCGCCGCCAGCAGCGCGACCAGGTTCAGGAACTTCCCGGCGCGGTCGAGCGTGAGCTGCATCTCGGGCCGCCCCGACTCGAGCGACTCGACGCGCACCGCGCGCAGCTTGTCGCGCTCGACGCGCTCGCGTGCCCACTGCACGAAGCGCGCCGCCGCGGCGTCGCCGTCGCGCCCGCGCGCGTCGTCGCCGGCCACCGCGAAGCGGTAGGTCACGCGGCTGGCGGGCTGGATCAGCCCGGTGGCCGGCAGGTCGGACTCGTGCATCAGCACGCGCGGCGCGAAGGCCATGAAGCCGGCGCCGCGGTCGGGCTCGACGGCGATCACACGCTCGATGCGCAGCGCCGCGTCGCCGAGCAGCAGGTCGTCGCCCACGGCCAGCTGCAGTGCGTCGAGCAGCGCCGGGTCGACCCACGCGCTGCCGCGCGCCGGCGCCGCGTCGGCGGGCAGCGCCGGCGCGTCGGGCACGGCGCGCACCGTCACGCCGCCGCGCAGCGGGTACGCGTCGCTGACCGCCTTCACCGCCACCAGCCGCGTCGAGCCGCCGTGGTCGTCGCCGGCGCGGCCCATGCTGGGGAAGCTGGCCGTCGTCGCGGTGCGCAGGCCAAGCGCGCGTGCCTGCTCGGCGAACGCCGGCGGCAGCGGCTTGTCGCTGGCGATCACCGCGTCGCCGCCGAGCAGCGCGCGCGCGTCGCGCGCCAGCTGCTGCGCGAGCCGGTCGGCGAAGAAGCCCACCGCGGTCAGCGCCGACACCGCCAGCAGCACCGCGACCACGAGCAGGCGCAGTTCGCCGGCACGGAAGTCGCGCAGCGTCTGGCGCAGCGCGAGCGCGAACACGGACACCGGGGTCGACGCGGGCGGCAAGGGGGGTGGCATGGGCGCACTGTACGGGCGCCGCGGCCCCGGCGCCGGCGTCGGGCTTTGCCCGGCGACAATGCGCGCATGTGCCCCGCCCCGCCCCCGCCGTGCCGCTGACCGAGCCCCCCTGGTGGTCGCTGTCGGCGGCGCACACCGTGCTCGAGGCCACCGCGACGGCGGCGTTTGCGCTGTCGGGTGTCATCGAGGGTGCGCGCAAGCGGCTCGACGCGGTAGGCGTCAGCGTGGTCGCGATGCTCGCCGCGTTCGGCGGCGGCACGCTGCGCGACGTGCTGCTCGACCGGCGCCCGTTCTTCTGGGTGCAGCACGCCGGCTACGCGTGGGGCGTGCTGGCGCTGGTGCTGGCGGCGATGCTGTTCATGCGCGCGCGCCACCTGCACCCCACCGAGCGCGCGATGCAGTGGCCCGACGCGCTGGGCCTGGGGCTGTTCGCCGCCAGCGGCACGCAGATCGCGCTGGCCGCGCAGATGCCTTCGCTGGTGGCGGTGCTGATGGGCGTGATGACCGCGGTGTTCGGCGGCGTGCTGCGCGACATCGTGTGCAACCAGATTCCCGCGACGTTCAGCGACCACCGGCCTTACGCGGTGTGCGCCTTCGCCGGCGGCTGGGTGGTGGTCGCGGCGAACGCCGCCGGCGCCGGCGACACCGCCGCGCTGCTCGCCGGCGCCGCGGTGGCGATGGGGCTGCGCGTGCTGGCGCTGGCGCTGGATTGGCGCCTGCCGGCCTGGCGCACCGACGACTGACCTGCCCGGCTCGACCGACCCGCCCATGTTCCAGCCCTCGCAGCACGACGTGCGCCGCTTCTTCTGCGAAGTGCTGCGCAAGCAGCGCGCCGGCGAGCCGATGACGCCGATGCAGGCGCTGGCCGCGTCGTGGGTCGCCGAACACCCCGAGTACCACGCCGAGCTGGCCGACGTCGACGCCGCGCTGGCGGCCAGCTACACCGTCGACGACGGTCGCACCAACCCCTTCCTGCACCTGAGCATGCACCTGTCGATCAGCGAGCAGGTGGCGATCGACCAGCCCAGCGGCATCCGCCAGGCCTTCGGGTTGCTGGCCGCGCGGCGGGGCTCGGCGCACGAAGCGCAGCACGAGGTGATGGAGTGCCTGGGCGAGATGATCTGGGCCTCGCAGCGTTCGGGCCTGCCGCCCGACGGGATCGCCTACCTCGACTGCGTGCGCCGCCGCGCCACGCGCTGACGGCGCCGGCTCACGCCGCGGTGCTGGCCGGGTGTGCGGCCGCGCCCAGGGCCAGCTGCATGCCGTAGCTGCGGTAGCGCCGGTTCAGCCGCTCGATGCTGCCGGCCAGCGCCGGCGCGTCGTAGATGCGTTCGCGATGGCGCTCGAGCGTGTGCTTCGCGAGGTCCAGCAGCTTGGCGTTGCGCGTGCGCTCGCCGTGAGCCATCAGCTCGACGACGGCGCGGCGGGGGTCGCCACTGACCGCGTGCGCCACCGCCGCCTCGGCCGCGTCGCAGATGCCGGCGTACCGTGAGCGGATCGTCGCCTCGAAGCCGTCGACACCCTGCCCGGCGCGGCACATCAGCTCGCACGACGTGCGCGACACCGCGAAGCGCTCGGCCAGCGCATCGACCCACGCCGGCCAGTCGTCGAGCTTGACCTCGCGCGTGAGCAGCCGCGCCAGCGTCGACAGCAGGTTGCACGCCGCCTCGAACTCGTAGTCGTCGTTCTGCAGTTCGAGCACCGCACGCTGCGTCAGCGTCACGGCGTCGGGCACGCGGCGCTCGAGCAGCGCCGACAGCACCGCAAGCGTGTCCTCGAAACGACGCAGCCTTGCGCTGCCGGGATGGTCGCGCCGCGCCGCCTGCAGCGCGCGCAGGCACTGCATCAGGCCGCGACGGTCGCCGCGGTCGAAGTGCAAGGTGCCCAGCAGCACCAGCGCCTGCAGGTCGAACACCTGCGAGTTCAACCCCAGTCGCATCGCCTGCTGCAGCGCGTGGGCCGCCTCGTCGGGGTGCCCGTGGTAGAAGGCCAGCACGCCGAACTTGAGCGCGCGCGTGACGTTGCCCGGCGTCAGCGCCAGCGCGCGGCGCACCGCCGCCACGGCCTCGGCGTGCTCGCCCTGCTCGAGCAGCAGCCGTCCCATCACGTCGTACGCGTCGGCGTAGCCCGGCTGGTCGGACAGCAGGCTTTCCAGCGTGCGCCGCGCCTTGCGCACCGCGCCGGCCTCGTACTCGCTGCGCGCGATGCCCAGCCGCGCCCAGGGCAGCGCCTGGGTCGCGAGCACCGCCTCGAACAGCGTGGACGCGGCGCGCGCATCGCCGAGCCGCAGCCACGCCTCGGCGCCGATGCGCGCCGCCGCCACCCAGTGCTTCTGGCGCTGGTGCACGTGCAGTTCGCACAGCGTCGCGGCCACCTTCCAGCGCTGCTGCTCGACCAGCGCGAAGATGTCGGCCAGCGCCGCCTTGCGCTCGAAGCCCTGAAGCAGCCGCTCGCGCAGCGCCTGTTCGGTGTGTGGCTTGATCAGGTACGCATCGAGCGCCACCTCGGCGGCTTCGGCGATGCGCACGTAGCTGGCCTCGCCGGAGATCATCACCGTCACCGTCGACAGCGGCAGCAGGTTCGCCAGGCGCAGGTCGTCGAACAGGTCCTGCCCGGTCATCGGCTCGGGGTCGAAGTCGTACTCGCTGACCACGACGTCGAAGTGCTCCTGCTCGATGCGCCGGCGCGCGTCCTGCACACGCGCGACCTGCACCACGTTGCCGATGCCGAAGTCGCGCAGCATCCCGGCCAGCGCGGAACGCGACGCCGGACTGCCGTCGACGACGAGCGCCTGGCAGCGCCCGAAGCCGCGGCGCGGGCTGTCCGCCGCGCCGCGATCGCGCACCGGCACGGGCGTCACGACACCTCCTCGGCCGGCGCCGGCAGCACCGCCGGCAGCACCGTCGCCAGCGTCTCGCGCGCCGCCTCGAACTCGAAGCGCAGCACGCCGTCGACGATGCGCCCGCCCGCCTCGCCCAGCGCCTGCACGATCGGCTCGCGGTGGTCGAGCACCAGTTCGCGCGCCGAGACGTCGCCCCGATCGAGGCGCGCCGCCAGATCGCGCAGCGCTGCGGCCAGCGCCGGCGCGGCGGCGTCGGCCGCGGGAGGCAACGCCAGGCCACCCCAGGTCGAGGGCTCGGCGTCGCCGCGCAACATGTCGCACAGCAGCGCGTAGAACTCGCGCGGCTCGAACGGCTTGGCGATGAAGCCGTCCATGCCGGCGTCGAGGCAGCGGCGACGGTCGTCGTCGAAGGCGCTGGCACTGAAGGCGACGATCGGCATCGTCGCGCCGGCCGCGCGCAGCCGTCGCGTCGCGCTGGGGCCGTCGGCGCCCGGCATGTGCAGGTCCATCAACACCAGGTCGAAGTGATGGCGCATGCAGGCCTCGACCGCCGCGTCGCCGTCACCGACGGTGGACACTTCCAGGCCACCGCGCTCGAGCATCGCTACGGTGATCTCCTGGTTGACCGCGTCGTCGTCGGCCACCAGCACGCGCCGGCCGCGATGACGCCGGTGCAGCCGCTCGAGCGGATCGCGCTGCGCCCGCGCGGCGGCGTCGTTGACCGCAGCCGCTTCGAACTGCGCGGTGAACCAGAAGCGGCTGCCGACCCCGGGCTGGCTGCGCACGCCGACCTCGCCCCCCATCATCGTCGCCAGCCGCCGCGTGATCGCCAGGCCCAGGCCGGTGCCGCCGAAGCGCCGCGTCGTCGACGCGTCGGCCTGCTCGAACGGCGCGAACAGCCGCGCGATCTGGTCCTGCGACAGCCCGATGCCGGAGTCCTCGACCTCGAAGTGCAGGCGCACCTGCCGGCTCGACGACGGCAGCGCGCGCGCACGGATCGTCACCGCCCCCCGGCCGGTGAACTTGACCGCGTTGCTCGCCAGGTTCAGCAGCGCCTGGCGCAGCCGCGTCGGGTCGCCGACCAGCGCGTCCGGCAAATCGCCGGCGTCGACCGACAGCGCGAGCCCCTTGGCCTCGGCCTGCGCCGCGACGAAGGACCGCACCTGGTCGAGCACCTCGCGCGGGTCGAAGCCGACCTGCTCGAGCCGCAGGCGCCCGGCCTCGATCTTCGACAGGTCGAGGATGTCGTCGATGATCGACGTCAGGTGCGCGGCGGCGCGCTCGATCTTGCCGACCCGGTCGACCTGACGTGCGTCGTCGCTCGCGCCGGCCAGCAGCCGCGACAGGCCGACGATGGCGTTCAGCGGCGTGCGGATCTCGTGGCTCATGTTGGCCAGGAACTCGCTCTTGGCCAGGCTGGCCGCCTCGGCGCGCCGCGTCGCCGCCGCCAGCTGCTCGGTGCGTTCGGCGACGCGCTGCTCGAGCTCGGTGCGTGAGTGTTCGAGCGCCTCTTGCGCCGCACGCCGGTCGCTGACGTCGAGGTGGATGCCCACCGCGCGCAGCGGGGCACCGTTGCCGTCGCGCTCGACCACGCGCCCCGCGTCGAGCACCCAGACCCAGTGGCCGTCGCGGTGGCGCAACCGGTGCTCGAACCGGAACGCCGGCGTGTCGCCCGCCAGGTGCGGCTGCAGCGCAGCGTCGACCGTCGGCCAGTCGTCGGGGTGCACCAGCGCCCGCCACGAGTCGACGCGGGGATCGACGTCCGCGGGCCGGTAGCCCAGCATCTCGGCCCAGCGTGCATTGAACTCGACGTGGCCGCTGGGCACGTGCCAGTCCCACAGGCCGAGCTGGGCGCCGTGCAGCGCCAACGCCAGGCGCTGTTCGCTGCGCGCCATCACCTCGGCCGACTCGCGCTGCGCCGTGACGTCGCGTGCGATGGCGTAGCTGCCGGCCATGCGGCCCTGCGCATCGCGCAGCGCGCCGCGCGTGACCGAGAAGGTGCGCTGTCCGATCGGCGTCGACCAGCGTTCGTCGCTGCAGGTCGCCGGGCCGTGCAACGGCTGCGACGGCGCGCCGAGCATCGTGTCTTGCAGCATTCCCGCGGCCGGCGTGCCGCACGCCGGCACCGCGTCCAGCCGCGCCACGCGCGCCGCCTCGGCATTGCAGAACAGCACGCGCTGCTGCCGGTCCTGCACCACGACGACCATGCCGGCGCTGTCGGTGACGGCGTCGAGCAGTTGCAGCGTGCGCAGGCGCTCGGCCTGGTGCTCCTGGTCGCGACGTGCCTGCGCCAGCGCCTCGTCGCGTCGGCGCAGCTGCACCGTCGCGCCGAGGATGAGCAGCGCCAGCACGCCGGTCAGCGCCATCCACGCGCTCTCGCGCAGCGTCTGCGCCAGGTCGGCGCGGTCGTCTGAGCGCACCATCACCCACCAGCCGGTACCCGGCACCGCCTGCGCGACGGCGGTGTAGGCGCCGCCGTCGCGCAGACGCAGTCGGCCGGGCAGCTGCGGCTCCGGCGGCAGCGCCGCAGCGAGTTGCGGCAGCCGAGCCAGGGACTCGACACCCAGGGCGCCGGTCGCCTCGGGGCTGGCGGGCGAGAACGCGCTCCAACGCGGGCCTTCGCGCACCAGCAGCACCGCCTGCAGGGCGTGCCGCGTGGCCGCTGCCGTCGAGAGCAACGGCGCGAATGCGTGCGCGGCATCCACGCGGATCGCCAGCGCCGGCGCAGACACCCCGTCCGACGCCGCCGGAACGACGACGTCGACGACCACACGCGCGCTGCCGTCGATCACCGGATCGCCGACGACGATGTCGCCGCGGCGCCGTGCCGTGTCCAAGGCCGCGCGCAGCGCGGGCCCCGCGTCGTCGCCGGCGGTGCCATGCTCGCCGGCGGCCCACACGCGCCGCCCCTGCTCGTCGAACGCGCCGACCGCCACCCAACCCCGCAGGCGCCGCAGCTCGGTCAGCCGCCCGGTGTGCCACGCGCCTGCGGCCGCGTCGTCCGCGCCGGGGCTCGGGTCTGCCGACGCGCCGGCGCGCAGGGCGCCGGCTTCGGCGACGCGTTCGTCGTGCCAGCGCTGCACCGCATGCGCAGTGGCCCGAAGCTGCAGCTGCATCGCCTCGGCACGCCGGCGTTCGTGGATGTGGTGGGCGTCGACCACCGCGATGCCGACCAGCAGCATGATGACGACCGGCGCGAGCATCTCGAGCAGCCGCGCTCGCGTCGCGCGCTCGGCGGCGGCGCGTGGCCGCGGTTCGTCACGGCGGTCGAGCAGCCGCCACAGCATCCACGATGTGACGGCCACGAACAGCCACCCCTTGAGCGTGGCTGCCAGCTCGCGCGCAGACGCGTCGGCCACCAGCTGCGCGAGCAGCCAGTCGGAGCCGACGATCCACACCGACGCGCAGGTCGCGTACAGCGGCACCAGGTGCCAGCGCAGCGGCTGGGTCGGCGCCATGGCGTTCATGCCGCCAGCGTCGGCTCGGGCTCCGCGAGGCGCCGCGCGATGTCGACCAACGGGTCGAATCGCGCGCGGAAGGCGTCGACGACCTCGGGATCGAACTGCGTGCCGCTGCCGGCGACAACCAGCGCGAACGCCTCGTCGAAGGCGATGGCGCTCTTGTACACGCGCGGCGAGATCAGTGCGTCGAACACGTCGGCGACGGCCATGATGCGTGCGACCAGCGGGATCGCGGTGCCGACCAGCCCGTGGGGATAGCCGCCGCCGTCCCAGCGCTCGTGGTGAGACAGCGCGATCTGCTTGGCGGTGGCCAGGAAGTCGGTGGGCTGGTCGGTGTCGCGCTCGGCCAGCTCGATGGCCATCGCGCCGATCGTCGTGTGGGTGCGCATCACCCGCCACTCGTCGGCGGTCAGCGGCCCGGGCTTGAGCAGGATGCGGTCGGGGATCCCGACCTTGCCGATGTCGTGCAGCGGCGCCGACTCGACGAGCAGTTCGATGTTGCGCTCGTCGAGCGCCGTGACATGGCGCGGCCGGCGCGCAAGCTCGACGGCCAGTTCGCGCACGTAGCCCTGGGTGCGCAGGATGTGGTTGCCGGTTTCCGGGTCGCGCAGTTCGGCCAGGTGCGCGAGGGCGCGGATGCCGACCTTGCGCGCCAGCACGCACTCGGCCATGCGCTGGCCGAGCTCCTGCGCCAGCTGGTCGTTGTGCTCGCGCAGCTGGCGCCGCGCACGGTGCGCCTCGATCTGCGCGCGCACGCGCGCCAGCGCCACCAGCGGCCGGATCGGCTTGCTCACGTAGTCGGCGGCGCCCATCGCCAGCCCCCGCTCCTCGTCGGCGTCGCTGCCGCGCGCGGTGACGAAGATCACCGGAATGTCGGCGGTGGCCGCGTCGGCCTGCAGACGACGCATCACCTCGTAGCCGTCCATGTCGGGCATCATCACGTCGAGCAGGATCAGGTCGGGTTGCGGGGGCTGCGCCGCGTAGCGCAACGCCGCCGGCCCGGAGTTGGCAGCGCGCACCGCATACCCGGCCTCACGCAGCAGGTCGCTGACGACGAGCAGGTTGTCGGCAACGTCGTCGACGACGAGCACGGTCGGACGCACATCGGCAGACAGGACGGGCATCGTGCGGTCCAGGTTCAGGTGAGGGCAGTTGCGGACATGATCGACCGCGCACGCGCGCGCTCAACCTTCAGGCACCCGGCATCAAGGCCTCCCGCACCGCATCCATCAAGAATCCCCTACACGGCCCGACGCTGCGCGAGATGCACCTTGTCGGGCCATGTCCGCATCCAACGCTCACCCGACGCCGTGGCCATGAACGACGCTGCCCCGGACCTGCACGAGCGGCCGTCGGCGACGCCCGCACGCTGGGCGTTGCCGGTGCGCTACGCGCTGCTGCCCGCGCTGGCCGTGCTCGTGACGACGGCATTGGCGCTGGCGATCACGCAGACGCGCCTGGTTGCCGACCTGTCCCAGCGCACGCACCTGCGCGTCGAGCACCGCGCCGCGACGCTGGCCCAGGCGCTCGGCGAGGTGCTCGACGCCGCGCAAGTCGAGGTGCAGCTGCTCGCGCGCGCACCGCAGCTCGCGCACACCGGGTCGCCGTCCGGCGTTCGCGCCGAGCTCGGGCTGCTGGTCGATCGCATGCCGCGCTTCGTGTGGATCGGCCTGGCCAGCCCCGACGGCCGCGTCATCGCTGCCACGCAGGGCCGGCTGGAAGGCCAATCGCTCGTCGGCCAGCCCGCCTTCGAGCACGCCAGGCACGACCGCTGGATCGGCATCGCGGCCGCGCCGGCGCAGCTGGCGCCCGGGCACGAAGCCACAGGCCAGAGCGCAATGCAACTGCTCGGCATCGGCGAGCCGGTGCGAGATGCTCAGGGCCGACTGGCCGGCGTGCTCGTCGCGCACCTGGATGCCGCGTGGGTCGAGGATCTGCTCGAGGTGGCCACCGGCGCCACCGATGCCGCGCGCGAACTCGGCCTGCACGCCTACATGCTGTCGCGTGCCGACGGCCAGCCCGTGCTGGGTGCCGCCCCGCCGCGCGGGCTCCAGCCCTGGGCGTTCGCAGGCCAGGGCGTGCAGGACGCCGACGGGCGGCGCTACTTCGCGGCACGGCGCGACGTCGGCGGCAGCGCCGCGACGTCGCTTCCCTGGCAGGTGCTCGTGCTGCAAGAACGCGACGCGGCACTGCAGCCCGCACACCGGGTGATGCGATCGGTGCTGCTGTGGTCGGTGCCCGCGGCACTGGCGCTGGGTCTGCTCGGCTACCTGCTGGCGCTGCGCGTCCTGCGCCCCTGGGGGCAGGCGCTCGACCACGCGCTGGCGCAACTGCGTGCGACGCCGCCACCACCGTCGATGGCCGAAGGCGTCGACGCCATCGCGCGCGAGCTGGCCGCGGCGCCGGCCCTGACGGGACCCGAAGCGCTGTTGAACCGGCTGGCGCGCGGCGCACGCGACCTCAAGCGCGTGATCGACCACCTGCCGGTCGGCGTCGCGCTGGTCGACCGCGACCTGCGCGTCGAGTACCTCAACCCCAGCTACACGCGGCTGCTCGGCTGGACCACCGACCAGGTGCGCGGGCGCATCGCCGCCGAGTTCCTGTTCGATGCCGCCGAGCGCGGCGAATTCCTGCGCTTGTTCGGACAGCTCGCCGACCCTCCCGGCGAGGTGGCTGCGCGATTCGACGCGCTGCGTCCCGACGGCAGCCGCGTCGCCGTGCAGTGGCAACTCGTTCCGATGACGGGCGCCGAGGGCCGCGTCGACGGCGCGATCGCGGTGGTGCAGGACATCCGCGCCGAGCATCTCGCGCGCGCCCGCGCCGACGCCATGGCCGGGCGGCTGCGCGCGCTGGCCAATGCCGCGGTCGACACCTTGCTCGCGACGCTGGACCATGAAGGCCGGGTGCTCGAGTGGAGCCGAGGCGCCGAGCGGCTGACCGGCCACGCGGCCGCCGACGCGATCGGCCGCCCGGTGGGCGCACTGCTCGGCTGCGCCGACGACGTGACCGGCAGCTGGCTCGCGCACGCGCTGCGTGCCGGGCGCTGCGCGGTGGCGGCGTCGGTCGGCGTCGCCGGCCGGGCCCCGCGCTGGTTCGAGGGTTCGATCTACGCCCTCGGGCTCGCGCCGGGCTCGGCACGCTACGGGATGATCCTGCGCGACCTCAGCGAGCAGCGCGAGCTGTATCGCGCGCTCGAGCGCAGCGAAGCCCACCTGCGCCTGGCCATCGAGGCCGCGCATGTCGGCACCTGGGAGATCGACGGCGGTGGCGGCGCGCCGGGCGTGACCTGGTGGCCCGGCTACGAAGACCTGTTCGGCGTCGAGCGCGAGCGGCTGCCGCGCACCGTCGACGCGATGTTCGAGCTGATCCACGCCGACGACCGCGAGGCGGTGCGCGAGGCGCTGCGCGCCGCGCTGCACGAGGACGTGCCCTTGCGCACCGAGTTCCGCATCGCGCAGGCGCAGACGGTGCGCTGGCACGCCGCGTACGGCCGCGCGCTGCACGGCGACGGCGGCGCGCGGCGGCTGGTCGGCGTCGGCATGGACGTCACCGCGCGCAAGCAGGCCGAGCTGGCGCTGCGCGACAGCCGCGAGCAGCTCGAGCGCGTCGTCCAGACGATGGCCGAGGGCTTGGTGATGATCGACGCCGAGGGCCGCTACACCCTGGCCAACCGCGCGGCGCTGCACATCCTCGGCGTGACGATGCCCGATCTGCTCGGCCGCCGGTACGACCAGGTATCGTGGCGTCGCGTGCAGCCCGAAGGCGGCGACTTCCCGCTGTGCGACCACCCCTTCGAACAGCTGCGCCACGGCCGCAGCGAGGTGCGCGGCCTGATCATCGGCGTCGAGCGCCGCGACGGTCAGCGCCGCATCGCGTCGGTCAACGCACTGCCGCTGCGCGACGGCGAAGGCGGCTTTGCCGGTGCAGTGCTGACCTACGTCGACGTCACCGAGCGCCACCAGGCCGAGCAGGCGCTGGCCGACAGCCAGGCGAGGCTGTCGGCGGTCGTCGGCGGCGCCAGCGACGCCATCGTCTCGGTCGACGCGTCCGGGGGTGTGACGCTGTTCAACCCGGCCGCCGAGCGCATCTTCGGGGTGCCCGCCGCCCGGGTGCTGGGCCAGCCCGTGCAGCAGCTGCTGCCCGAGCCCGCCCGGCTCGGGCACCAGGCGCAGATCGACGCCTTCGTGCGCTCCGGCGTCCCGCAGCGCCCGATGGCCTCGGGCCGGGTGCAGGGTCGCGCCGCCGACGGACGCCCGATCGAGCTGGAGGCGTCGATCTCGCAGGCCGTCGTGCACGGGCAGCCCGTGCTCACGGCGATCCTGCGCGACGTGACCGAGCGCGCCGCGCACGAGCGCGCGCTCGAGGCCACGCGCAGCGAGCTGGTGCAGCTCGCGCGGCGGCTGCTGGCGCAGGAGAAGCAGACCACGCGGCGCCTGGCGCAGACCCTGCACGACGAACTCGGCCAGACGCTGACCGCGCTTCGCCTGCACTGGGAGGCCCTGCCGGCGCTGGCCGACCCGCTGGCTGCGAGACAGCGCGAGCGACTGGACGTGCTGGTCGAGACGGCGAACCGCCAGATCCGCGGCGTGCTCGGCGAACTGCGCCCGCCGCTGCTCGACGACCACGGTCTGGCGCCGGCGCTGGACAACGAACTGCAGCGCCAGCGCCCGTTCGAGGGCCGCCCGACGCTGCGCCTCGAAGCGCCGGCACGGCTGGCCGAGCAACGCTGGCCCGCCGACGTCGAGTACGCCGCCTTCATGATCGCCCGCGAGGCGCTGGTCAACGCGCTACAGCACGCCGAAGCGTCGACCGTCGTCGTGCAGCTCGACGGCGACGACGGCGAGCTGCGGCTGGCCGTTCGCGACGACGGTGTCGGCGGCGCACCACCGCTGCACGCCGGCCGCCCCGGGCACCTGGGCATGGTCGGCATGCGTGAGCGCGCGATGGCGATCGGCGCGTCGCTGCACGTGCACAGCAGCGCCGGGCGTGGCACCATCGTGGCACTGCAGTGGATGCCCGCCGATGAGCCGCATCTACCTGATCGATGACCACGCGATCGTGCGCGACGGCCTGCGCCTCGTGCTCGAGGCGGGGGGGCACTCGATCGTCGGCGAAGCCGCCGGGCCGACGCCTGCGTTGTCCGAGCTGGCGCGGCTGCGCCCGGACATCGTCGTGGTCGACCTGCGCCTGGGGCAGCGCTCTGGGTTCGAGCTGCTGGCCGAGTTGCAGCGGCGGCAGCTGCCGGTGCGAGCGATCGTGCTGACCATGTCCGACCAGCCTCGCCACGTCGCCGAAGCGATGCGCCACGGCGCCTGCGCCTACCTGCTCAAGGGCTCGCCGAGCGCGGAGCTGCTGCAGGCCATCGACGCCGTCGAGGCCGGTCGGCGATACCTCTCGCCACAGGCGGCGGAGTTCGCGGCGAGCGTGCTGACGGGCGACACGCCGGCGGCGAGTTCGCTCGATGCGCTGTCGCCGCGCGAACGGCAGGTGCTGCTGCTGGTCGCCAGAGGCGCGTCCAGCGCGGCGATCGGCGAGGCGTTGCACCTGTCGCCGAAGACGGTCGACACGTACCGCAGCCGGCTCATGGCCAAGCTCGGCCTGGCCGACATCGCCGCGGTGGTGCGCTGGGCCATCCGCGAAGGGCTGCTCGACGCCGCCGAGGATTGAGCGCCACGCACCGGCGCTCGGGTTAGAGTCGCGACGGCGCCGAACGCCACCGGATCATGCCCGCCAACACCCGCATCGCCTACTTCTCGATGGAGATCGCGCTGGCCGACGCGCTGCCCACCTACAGCGGCGGCCTGGGCGTGCTCGCCGGCGACACGATCCGCTCGGCCGCCGACGGCGGGGTGCCGATGGTCGCGGTGTCGCTGGTGCACCGCCAGGGCTACTTCCGCCAGCGGCTCGACGCTTCCGGCCAGCAGCGCGAGGAACCCTGGACCTGGCGTCCCGAGGACGCGCTGACCGAGATGCCGGCGCGCGTGCGCGTGAACATCGCCGGGCGCGACGTGCTGCTGCGCGCCTGGCGCGACGAGATCCAGGGCCATGGCGCTCACGCGGTGCCGGTGCTGCTGCTCGACGCCGACCTGCCCGACAACGCCGACGACGACCGGCGCATCACCGACCACCTGTACGGCGGCGACGAGCGCTACCGGCTGCGCCAGGAGATCGTGCTGGGCATCGGCGGCGTGCGCATGCTGCGCGCGCTCGGCTACGACGGGCTGACGCGCTTCCACATGAACGAGGGGCACGCGGCGCTGCTGGTGCTCGAGCTCGGCCACGAGGAGATGCTGCGCCGCGGCCAGACCGAGGTCACGCGCGACCTGTCGGAGGCGGTGCGCCCGCTGTGCGTGTTCACCACGCACACGCCGGTGCCGGCCGGCCACGACCAGTACCCGCTGCACCTGCTGCGCGAGGTGCTGACCTGCTACGGCCACGCCTACGACCGCAGTGCCATCGAGTTCTGCCTGGACGGCAAGCTGAACATGACCTACCTCGCGCTGGACAACAGCCACTACGTCAACGGCGTGGCCAAGCGCCACGGCGAGGTGTCGCGTCAGATGTTCACGCAGTACAAGGTCGACTCGATCACCAACGGCGTGCACGCCGGCTTCTGGACCGCGCCGCCGCTGCAGGCGCTGTTCGACCGGCACATCACCGCCTGGCGCGACGACAACGCCAGCCTGCGCTACGCGCTGGGCATCCCGCGCCAGGCGCTGTGGGCCGCGCACCAGCAGGCCAAGGAGGCGCTGGTGGCCGAAGTCAACGCGCGCACCGGCGCCGGGCTGTTCGCCAACGTGTTCACGCTCGGCTTCGCGCGCCGCGCGACGCCGTACAAGCGCCCCGACCTGCTGTTCCACGACCTGCAGCGCCTGCTCGCGCTGCACCACGCCGCCGGGCCGATCCAGATCGTCTACGCCGGCAAGGCGCACCCGCGCGACGGCGGCGGCAAGGACCTGATCCGCCGCGTCTTCGAGCACATCGCCGCGCTGCGCGGCAAGCTCGAGGTGGTCTGGCTCGAGGACTACGACATGGCGCTCGCGCGGCTCATGGTCTCGGGCGTCGACCTGTGGCTGAACACGCCGCTGCCGCCGCTCGAGGCCTCGGGCACCAGCGGCATGAAGGCGGCGATGAACGGCGTGCCGCAGCTGTCGGTGCTCGACGGCTGGTGGATGGAGGGTTGCATCGAGGGCGTCACCGGCTGGGCCATCGACAACGGCCACCCCAGCGTCGTCGGCGAGGACCGCGCCGCCGACGCCGCGGCGCTGTACAACAAGCTCGAGAACGAGATCCTGCCGCTGTACTACCGCGACCGCGACCGCTACGTCGACGTGATGAAGCACGCCATCGCGCTCAACGGGTCGTTCTTCAACACCGAGCGGATGGTCGACCAGTACGTGCGCAAGGCGTACTTCGGCTGAGGCGGCGGCGTGCCGCTCAGCGCGGCCGCAGGTGCACCCAGTGCACCTCGAACCAGTTGTCGGCGCGGTGCACGACGTCGACGTGCGTGCGCGCGGCCCACGGGATCACCTGCCGGTGCAGCGGGATGGCGTGCACCTGCTCCTTGAACTCGCGCAGCGCCGCCTTCACGAGCTGCTCGCGCCTGGCCGGGTCGGCCTCCACGCTCGACGCGGCGGCCAGTGCGTCGAACCGGTCGTTGCGCGAGCGGCCGTAGTTGTAGGCGCCCACGCCCTTGTCGCCGGGGTTGCGCATCACCGGCGTCAGCGTCGTCTCGGCGTCGGTCACCGCGCCGCCCCAGCCGAGCATGTACAGGCTGGTGTCGAACTTCTCGAGCTTCGGGAAGTAGGTCGCGCGCGGCATCGCGTTGACGCGCACGCGCACGCCGATCTGCGCCCACATGCCGGCCAGCGCGATGCAGATCTCCTCGTCGTTGACGTAGCGGTTGTTCGGGCAGTCGAGCGTGACCTCGAAGCCGTTCGGATAGCCGGCCTCGGCCAGCAGCCGGCGCGCCAGCGCCGGGTCGTGCGGCAGGCGCTTCTCGATGTCGGCGTCTTGGTAGCTGCCCAGCGGCGACGGCGTGAGCCCGCCGGTGGGCTGGCTCTGGCCGTTCATCAGCCGCGTGCGCATCGTCTCGACGTCGACCGCGTGGTACAGCGCGCGGCGCACGCGCACGTCCTTGAACGGGTTGCGATCCTTGACGCTGCCGTGCAGCAGTTCGTCGCGGTGCTGGTCCATGCCGATGAAGACGATGCGGTTCTCCGGCCCATCAATCACCTTCACGCCCGGCGTGGCGCGCAGCCGCGGCACGTCGCGCGGCGCCGGGTCGAGCACGAAGTCGATTTCGCCCGACACCAGCGCCGCCAGCCGCGTCGCGTCGTTGGCGATCGGCGTGAATACGATCTCCTGCACGTTGCCCTCGTGCCGGTCCCACCAGGCGGGGTGGCGCCGGTAGGTGGTGCGGATGCCGGGCTGGCGGCTGACGAGCAGGTACGGTCCGGTGCCGTTGGCGTGCAGCGACGCGTGGCTCTCCTCCTTGTTCTTGAAGTCGAGCGGGCGCGTCACGCCGTGCTTCTCGGACCACGACTTGCTCATCATCCACAGCGCGTCGAGGTGCTGCAGGAAGATCGGGTTGACCTTGTCCAGGTGGAACTCGACCGTCAGGTCGTCGACCTTCACCGGCCGGCCGACGCCGCTGGCGTAGTTGGCGATCTGCGAGGTCGGCGCCTGCGCGCGCTGCACCGAGTACACGACGTCGTCGGCGCCGAAGCCGCTGCCGTCGTGGAACTTCACCCCGGGGCGCAGCTTGAAGCGCCACAGCAGCGGGCCGACCTGCTGCCACTCGGTGGCCAGGCTGGGCACGATGTTGAGCTGCCGGTCGCGGCGTACCAGCCGCTCGTAGACCTGGCCGTTCATCATGTTCGTCATGGACTCGTTCTGCGAGTGCGGGTCCATGGTCTGCGGGTCGCCCTGGCTGGCCCAGCGCAGCGTCTGCGCGGCGGCGGGCGCCGCCCACAGGGCCGCGCACAGCCCGGCGAGCCAGAGCAGCGGTCGCAGGAACTCGAGCGTCTTCATCGCGGCCCTCGCGGCAGGCATGGCACGGCGGCGAGTGTAGGCAAGCGCCCGGATCGTGCCGGCGGGGCAAACCCGTGGCCGGCATCGCCGACGCGGCAGGCCGGGCCGGGCCGGAGGCGCTCCGAGCGTGCCTCGGTCAACCCGGCGCGTAGCCCTCCTCGGCCAGCGCGGCGCGGAAGGGCTCGGCGGGCTGTGTGGTCTCGATGCGCACAAGGTGGGTCGCCAGGTCGATGGTCACCTGCGCCTGGGCATCGACGCGGCGGATCGTCTCGGTGACGGTCTTCACGCAGTGCCCGCAGGTCATGGTCGGCAGCGTCAGTTCGATCATCGTGGCCTCGTCGTCGGAGTTCGTGCGGCGCGATGTTGGCACAGCCGCGGCGGCCAGGAACGACGAAGCCGCCCGGGGGGCGGCTTCGTGCGGGGTCGGTGCGAGGTCAGCGGAAACGCGGCTGCGGCACCGTGCGCAGGTCGCCGGGCAGCGACGCCAGGTACTCGGCCATCGCCTTCAGCTCGGCGTTGCTGAACTGCTGCACCATGCCGGCCATGACCGGGTTGGCGCGCCCGACGTTGGCGTTGCCGGTGGTGCGGTAGGCACGCAGCGCGACGGCCAGGTAGTCGGCGTGCTGGCCGGCGATCTTCGGGTAGCTGCCGTCGATCGGCTTGTTGAAGTTCGCGCCGTGGCACGACACGCACGCGCCCTTGGTGAGCAGTTCGGCCACCTTCGCCGGCGCCGCCGCGGCCGTCTCGGGCACCTCGGGGTTGGCAGCGCCGTGGTCGGCGTAGTAGGCGGCGAGGTCGGCGATGTCCTTGTCGCTCAGCGACGCCGAGATGCCGCGCATCGTCGGGTGCCGGCGCTCGCCCTTCCTGTACGCCTGCAGCGCGGCGGCGAGGTACTTCTCGCTCTGGCCCGAGATCATCGGCACCTTGTGGATCTCGGGGAAGCTCGCCTGGTAGCCGGGAATG
>CAZUBF010000031.1:0-28184 GCA_964618555.1 uncultured Azohydromonas sp. | reverse complement strand
TGATCGACGTGATGCTGGTGCTGCTGGTGATCTTCATCATCACCGCGCCGCTGATCGCGCCGGCGCTGAAGCTGGACCTGCCGCGCGCCGACGCCGGCAGGGGCGAGGCCCCGGCGGCGTTCGTCGCCGTCGCGATCGACCGCGACGGTCGCCTGCACCTGGGCGACGAACCGGTCGATGCCGACACGCTCGCCGCGCGCCTGGCCGACGCGGCGCGCCGCGACCCGCTCACCGAGGTGCAGCTGCGCGCCGACCGCGCGGTGCCGTACGGCGAGGTCGCCGAGCTGATCGCGCGGGTGCAGCGCGCCGGGCTGAGCCGCGTGGGCTTCGTCACCGAGGCGCCGCGCTGACCCCGCTCCCTACAATCCACCGCATGAACGAGAAATACGCCCCCGCCGAGGTCGAGGCCACGGCGCAGCGCCACTGGGCCGAGCGCGGCCTGTACCGCGTGCGCGAGGACGACGCCAAGCCCAAGTACTACGCCTGCTCGATGCTGCCCTACCCCAGCGGCAAGCTGCACATGGGGCACGTGCGCAACTACACCATCAACGACATGATGGCGCGCCAGCTGCGCATGAAGGGCTTCAACGTGCTGATGCCCATGGGCTGGGACGCCTTCGGCCTGCCGGCCGAGAACGCGGCGATGGACAACGGCGTCGCGCCGGCACAGTGGACGCGGGCGAACATCGCCGACATGAAGAGCCAGATGCAGCCGCTGGGCCTGGCCTTCGACTGGGACCGCGAGCTGGCGACCTGCGACCCGGGCTACTACAGGTGGAACCAGTGGTTCTTCCTGAAGATGCTCGAGAAGGGCATCGCCTACAAGAAGACCCAGGTCGTCAACTGGGACCCGGTGGACCAGACCGTGCTGGCCAACGAGCAGGTCGTCGACGGCCGCGGCTGGCGCAGCAACGCGCTCGTCGAGAAGCGCGAGATCCCCGGCTACTACCTCGCGATCACCAAGTACGCCGACGAGCTGCTCGCCGGCGTCAACGATCCGCAGGCCCGCCATTTCCTCGCCGGCTGGCCGGAGCGCGTTCGGCTGATGCAGGAGCACTGGATCGGCAAGAGCGCAGGCGTGCGCTTCGCCTTTCCGCACGACATCCGCGATCGGAACGGCGCGTTGCTGGGCGACGGGCGCCTGTTCGTGTTCACGACCCGCGCCGACACCATCATGGGCGTCACGTTCTGCGCCGTCGCCCCCGAGCACCCGATCGCGCTGCAGGCCGCCCAGAGCGACCCCGCGGTGGCGGCCTTCATCGAGGAATGCCGCAAGGGCGGGCAGACAGAGGCCGAGTTGGCGCTGCGCGAGAAGGCCGGCCTGCCGCTGGGCCTGACGGTGACGCACCCGCTGACCGGGCAGCCGGTGCCGCTGTGGGTGGGCAACTACGTGCTGATGGGCTACGGCGACGGCGCCGTGATGGGCGTGCCGGCGCACGACGAACGCGACTTCGCGTTCGCGAAGAAGTACGGCATCGACATCCTGCAGGTCATCGCCATCGACGGCGAGACCTTCGACTACGGCCGCTGGCAGGACTGGTATGCCGACAAGCAGCGCGGCATCACCGTCAACTCCGGCGTCTGGAGCGGGTTGAAGCACGGGGCTGCGGTCGATGCCGTCGCGCAGTCGCTGGCGCAGCGCGGGCTGGGCGAGAAGAAGGTGACCTGGCGGCTGCGCGACTGGGGCATCAGCCGCCAGCGCTACTGGGGCACGCCGATCCCGATCATCCACTGCACAGGCAGCAGCGAGCCGGGCCGCGAGCGGCCCGGGTGTGGCGACGTGCCGGTGCCCGAGAAGGACCTGCCGGTGCTGCTGCCCGAGGACCTGGTGCCCGACGGCAGCGGCAGCCCGCTGGTCAGGTGCGAGTCCTTCCTGAACGTCGCCTGCCCGAAGTGCGGGGCGCCCGCGCGGCGCGAGACCGACACGATGGACACCTTCGTCGACAGCGCCTGGTACTACATGCGCTACTGCTGCCCGGGCAGCGACGATGCGATGGTCGACGCGCGCAACGACTACTGGATGCCGATGGACCAGTACATCGGCGGCATCGAGCACGCGGTGCTGCACCTGCTGTACGCACGCTTCTGGACCAAGGCGATGCGCGACCTGGGCCTGGTGAAGTTCGACGAGCCGTTCACGCGCCTGTTCACGCAGGGCATGCTGCTCAACGAATGCTTCTACCGCGAGGACGAGTCCGGCAAGAAGCGCTGGTTCTACCCCAGCGAGGTCGACATCCGCTACGACGAACGCGGCGCGCCCGTCTCGGCCACCGCGAAGGGCGACGGCCTGCCGGTGCAGCTCGGTGGCATCGAGAAGATGTCCAAGAGCAAGAACAACGTCGTCGAGCCCAAGGACATCATCGCGAAGTTCGGCGCCGACACCGCACGCGTGTTCACGATGTTCGCCGGCCCGCCGGACCAGAGCGCGGCCTGGAGCGACAGCGGCGCCGAGGGCTGCTACCGCTTCCTGCGCCGCTTGTGGAATGCGGGGGTGAAGCTGCAGCCGCGCATCGCGGCGGCCGGTGATGCCTTCGAGGGCGCCGGCCCTGCGGCCGGCGCGTTGCGCCGTGAGATCCACCTGCTGCTGCGCCAGGTCACGCACGACTACGAGCGGCTTCAGTACAACACCGTGGTCTCCGGCGCGATGAAGATGCTCAACGCGATCGACGACGTCGCGCTGCACGACACGCCGGGCGACGCCGCGGTGCTGCGCGATTGCTTCGGCATCCTGCTGCGCGCGCTGTACCCGGCCGCGCCGCACATCGCGCACGTGCTGTGGACGCAGCTCGGATATGCGGCCGCGCTGGGCGACCTGATCGACGCGCCGTGGCCGCAGGTCGACGAGAGGGCGCTGGCGCTCGACGAGATCGAGCTGGTGCTGCAGGTCAACGGCAAGCACCGCGGATCGGTGCGCGTCAGCGCGCAGGCCGACCGCGCCGCGATCGAGGCCGCCGCGCTGGCCAGCCCCGAGTGCGCCCGCTTCGCCGAGGGCCGCGCGCCGAAGAAGATCGTCATCGTGCCGGGGCGGCTGGTCAACGTCGTCGCGTGATGCCGTCGCGCCGCTGCTGGTTGCTGGCATCGACGGCGCTGCTCGCCGGCTGCGGCTTCGAACTGCGACGCGCCCCGGCGCTGCCGTTCAGGCGCCTGGCGCTGGTCGGCTTCTCGCCGGCCACCGGCACCGCCGACGCGCTGCGCCGCGCGCTGCCCGACGGCGTGGCGCTGGTCGCGCACCCGCGCGACGCCGAAGTCGTGCTCGAGGCGCTGGCCGACGAACGCCGGCGCAGCGTGTCCGCGACCACCGCCGCCGGCCAGGTGCGCGAACTGCGGCTGCACTCGCGCCTGATCTACCGACTGAGCACACGCGGCGGCAAGCCGTTGCTGCCGCCGGCCGAGATCGCGCTCGGACGCGACCTGAGCTACAGCGAGACCGCCGCGCTGGGCAAGGCGCAGGAGGAGCAGTCGCTGTGGCGAGCGATGGAGGCCGACATCGCGCTGCAGGTGCTGCGCCGCGTCGCGGCCAGTCCGGCGCCCTAGGGCACGCGCCGTGCAGGTCCGCGCCGACCAGATCGCCGCGCAGTTGCGCACGCTGCGCCGGGTGTACACGGTGCACGGCGACGAGCTGCTGCTCGCGCAGGAGGCCGCCGATGCGATCCGGGCCGCCGCGCGCGCGGCCGGCTTCGTCGAGCGCAAGGTGTTCAGCGTCGGCGGCGCGCACTTTGACTGGAGCGGCGTGCTCGGCGCGGCGCGGGCGATGAGCCTGTTCGCCGAGCGCCAACTGATCGAGATCCGCATCCCTTCGGGCAAACCCGGCAAGGACGGCGCGCAGGCGCTGCAGCGCTACTGCGAGACGCTCGCCGACGACGTGCTGACGCTGGTGCAGCTGCCGAAGCTGGACTTCCAGCAGCTTCGCAGCGGCTGGTTCGCCGCACTCGACGCGGCCGGCGTCGTCGTGCGCGTCGATCCGGTCGAGCGGCGCGACCTGCCGCAGTGGATCGCGCAGCGCCTGGCGGCGCAGGGACAGCGGGTGGCCGATGGCGACGAGGGCGAGCGCACGCTGGCGTTCTTCGCCGACCGCGTCGAGGGCAATCTGCTGGCCGCGCATCAGGAGCTGGGCAAGCTCGCGCTGCTGCATCCCGAGGGCGTGCTCGGCTTCGAGCAGGTCGAACAGGCGGTGCTCAACGTCGCGCGTTACGACGTGTTCAAGCTCGGCGAGGCGGTGCTCGCCGCCCAGGTGCCGCGCGCGCTGCGCATGCTCGACGGCCTGCGCGCCGAAGGCGAGGCGGCGGTGCTGGTGCACTGGACGCTGGCCGCCGACATCGTCGCGCTGCACCAGGTGCAGCGCGCCGTCGCGCAGGGCCGGCCGCTGCCGGTGGCGCTGCGCGAGGCACGCGTGTGGGGGCCGAAGGAGCGCCTGGTCGAGCGCGCGCTGGCGCGTGTCGACGCCGCGGCGCTGGGCGACCTGGTGCGCGCGGCGAGCGCGTGCGACGGCATCGTCAAGGGCCTGCGCCAGCCCGGCTGGCCGGTCGACGCCTGGGACGCGCTGCGCCGCCTGGCGCTGCTGACGATGCAGGCGCTGCGCCCGGCCGCGGCCCCGCGCCTCGCGCTCGAGGCCGGCGCGGCCTGAGCGCCGCGTCGGAGCCGACGCTCGAGTCGTCGCCGGGCCGCCCCGGGACGACTTGCCCCTGCGGGCAGCAGGCCGGGCGCAGATCTGCCTCGGGACGGGGCTCAGTACCCGCGCCCGCGGTCGACCCAGCCGGTCAGTTTGCCGGCCGGCGCGCCGGCACGCCAGGCGGCGAGGTTGGCGGCGACCACCGACGCGGCGCTGCGCTCGTCGGTCAGTGCGGCGACATGCGGCAGCACGGTCACGCGCGGATGGCGCCAGAACGGGTGGTCGGCGGGCAGCGGCTCGGCGGCGAACACGTCGAGCACCGCGTCGCGCACCCGGCCGGCGTCGAGCGCGGCCAGCAGGTCGGCTTCGACGACGTGCGCGCCGCGTGCCAGGTTGATCAGCCCGGCGCCGGGCGGCAGCGCGGCGAGGAAGCGCGCGTCGATCAGCCCGCGCGTGGCCGGGGTCAGCGGCAGCAGGTTGACGACGACGTCGCTCGCGCCCAGCAGCGGCGCCAGCGCCGCGGCGCCGGCGTGGCGCGCGATGCCGTCGTCGACCGGCGACTGCGCGCGCGACGTCCACCCGGCCACGCGGTAGCCCTGCGCAACCAGCCGCGCCGCCGCCGCGTGCCCCATCTGCCCGAGGCCGAGCACGGTCACGCGCAGCTCGTCGGCGCGGCGCTGCGCGTGCGGCTGCCAGCGGCGCTCGCGCTGCCGCCGCGCGTAGGCGAAGAAGCCGCGGTGCAACGCCAGCACCGCCCACAGCGCGGTTTCGGCCATCGCCGCGTTCATCGCCGGATCGACCATGCGCAGCAGCGGCACGCCGGGGGGCAGCGTCGGGTCGGCGAGCAGCCGGTCGACGCCGGCCCACAGCGAGTGCACCAGCTTCAGCGAAGGCAGCCCGGCCAGCCGGCCGGCAGGCGGGTTGGCGACCAGCGCGACATCGATCGCCGCCGGATCGAAGCCTTCGCCGTCGCACCACGGTCGTGCACCGATCGCCGCGGCCAGCGCGGCGCGCCATCGTTCACGTTCGGCGGGGCCGAAGTCGCCGCTGAGCAGGATGTCCATCCCCGCGAGCCTAACGCCGCCGCGCGACGTGCCGAAAACGCGCCATGGTGCGTGCGATGCGGCGGGCAACGGGGTGGGCGTGGGCCGGGTTCGGCACGCTGGCGCTGGCCGGCGCGCTGGCCGCCGAGCCGCCGGCGCTGACGCTGCACTACCAGCCGCGCGTGCCGCACTCGGCGCTCGAGGCCGACGGGCGCGTCGCCGGCATCGTCGCGACGCCGGCGGCGCGCGCGCTCGAACGCGCCGGCATCGCGTACGTCTGGCAGGCGACGCCGGCGCAGCGCCAGCTCGCGCTGATCCAGCACGGCGACGGCCTGCACTGCGGCATCGGCTGGTTCCGCACGCCCGAACGCGAGGCGCTCGGCCGCTTCAGCGCGCCGCTGTACCGCGACCAGCCGCTGGCGGCGCTGGTGCGCGCCGACGCGCCGCCCGAGGCGGGCCGCGCCGTGCGTGCGGCCGACCTGCTGCGCACCGGCACGATGCGCCTGCTCGTCAAGGAGGGCTACTCCTACGGCGCGCACTTCGACGACCTGATCGCGCACGCCGCGGCGCCGGTCGTGCGCTCGGCGGCCGAGGTCGACGCGCTGGCGCGCATGGTCGCCGCCGGCCGTGCCGACTGGATGATCGCGAGCCCCGAGGAGGTGCCGGCACTGCGTGCCGCGCTGGGCGCGAGCGCGACGCCGCCGCGGCTGCTGGCGCTGGCCGACGCGCCGCCCGGAGCGACGCGACACCTGTACTGCAACCGCGCGGTGCCGAGCGCCTGGATCGAGCGCATCGACCGCGCGCTCGTGGCGCCGCCCGCCCCGGCGCGCGGTGCCGCCGGCGCGACGCACGGATGACGGGGTCGGCTTTGCACCTGCGCTGGCCCACGCTGTCGATCCGCGCCACGGTGGTCCTGGCCATCGCGCTCGGCGTGCTGCTGCCGGCGGTGGTCGTGATGGGGCTGGACGTGCGGCTGTCGCGCGCCGCGCACGAGCCGCTGGTGCAGCGCAACCGCGCGGCGGTGCAGGTGCTCGGCGCCGCGGTGATGACCGAGCCGGCGTGGACGCTCAACGAGCCGGCGCTGCACGCGGCCGCGCGCCAGCTGCTCGACGAGCCGTCGGTGTGCGCCGTCGAGGTGCTCGACCTGCAGCCGGTGGCCACGCCGATGGTCGTCGAGGCGCGCCGCTGCGACGCCAGCGTGCCGGTGGTGGCCGAGGAGGTGCCCGTGCTGCACGAGGGGCAGGCGGTGGCGCGGCTGCGCATCGCCTTCGACGGCACCGAGATCGACCAGCTGCTCGCCGAGCGGCGCGCGATCATGTGGTGGCTGGTGCCGGCGCAGGTGGCCGCCGGCGTCGCGGTGCTGTTCGCCGTGCTGTCGTGGCGGCTGCTGCGCCCGATCCGCCGCCTGAAGGCACAGGCCAGCGCGCTGGTTTCGCGCGAGCCGGCGCCGCCGATCGAATGGCGCCAGCGCGACGAGCTGGGCCAGCTCGGCCAGCACCTGAACGAAGTGCGCGGGCAGCTGCTGGCGCTGTTCGACGAGCTCGAGGGCAAGAACGCCGAGCTGCACATGCGCGCGATGTTCGACGACCTCACCGGGCTGCCGAACCGCTCGCTGTTCCGCGAGCTGTTCCAGCACCGCCTGGCATCGGCGCGCCGAGACGACCAGCCGATGGCGCTGCTGTTCATCGATCTCGACCGCTTCAAGCAGGTCAACGACACGCTCGGCCACGCCGCCGGCGACGAGCTGCTGCTCGCGCTGAGCCGGCGCATGAGCGCGACGCTGCGCGAGTCGGACCTGGTCGGGCGCCTCGGCGGCGACGAGTTCCTGGCGCTGCTCACCCAGGTCGACGGCCGCGACGCCGCGCTGGCCACCGTCGACCGCCTGCTCGCCGCGATCGGCGAGCCGCTGCGCCTGCCACCGGCAGGCGCAGCGGCGCAGGTCTCGGCGAGCATCGGCATCGCGATGTTCCCCACCGACGGCGAGGACTTCGACAGCCTGGTGCAGCACGCCGACGTGGCGATGTTCCGCGTCAAGCAGGGCGGCCGCGCCGGCCGCGGCTTCTACCAGGCCGATCGAGACGGCGAGCACCTGCTGCGCATCGCGCTCGAACGCGAGCTGGCGCACGCCATCGACCATGGCCAGCTGGTGCTGCACTACCAGCCGCAGTTCGACGCCGCCAGTGGCGAACGCGTCGGCGCCGAGGCGCTGGTGCGCTGGCAGCACCCGCGGCGCGGTCTCGTGCCGCCCGACCAGTTCATCGCCGCCGCCGAACAGGGCGGGCTGATCGGCGCGCTCGGACGATGGACGCTCGACGCCGCCTGCGCGCAGATCGCCGCCTGGCGCGACGCCGGGCTGGCGCCGGGGGCGATCTCGGTCAACGTGTCACCGCTGCAGCTGCGCGACGGCCGGCTCGCCGATCAGGTGCGCGCGGCGCTGCAGCGACACGGTGTCGCGCCGCGCGAGCTGGTGCTCGAGCTCACGGAGAGCGCGCTGATCGGCGCGCACGACGGCGACATCGACACCGCGCTCGAGCGCCTCGCGCCGCTGCGCGCGCTCGGCGTGGGCATCGCGCTCGACGACTTCGGCACCGGCTACTCGTCGCTGTCGCACCTCAAGCGGCTCAAACCCGACGTGCTCAAGGTCGACCGCGCCTTCGTGCGCGACCTGCCCGGCGACGCCGACGACCTGGCGCTGGTGCAGGCCATCGTCGCGATGGCGCATGCGCTGGACATCGAGGTCATCGCCGAAGGCGTCGAGACCGCCGCGCAGCGCGACTGCCTGCGCGCGATGGGCTGCCGACTGCACCAGGGCTGGCTGTACGGGCGCGCGGCGCCGGCGGCGGCGTTCGCCGAGGCGCTCACTTCACGGGCACACGAAGCGACCGTGGCCTGACGCGAGCCCGCTGCGGTCGCTGCCGAAGCGACCCGCTTGGGCGCCGGCTGCAACAGGGTCGGGCGCAGGTGTGCGGGCGACTCCCGCCGGCCGGTCGGGCGGCACCCTGCGCGTCCCCCGCCACCGCCCTGCAGACGGCGGCTTCTTGCTCACTGGCGTTGGCAGCCCCGGCTTGCCGGCGCCGATCCGGCCTCACGGCCGTTCGTGCGGTGCAGGTCTGAAGGCGTGCTGGCCCAGTCCCGCGACGGCGCCGGGCCCACGCCCGGCGGCACCGCACCTGCTCACTGATTGCTCGCCGCGATGACCTCGCGCAGGTCGGTCAGGCCGGCCAGCATCTTCTCGATGCCGTCCTGGCGCAGCGTCACCATGCCGGCCGCCAGCGCCGCGGCCTGCAGCTGCGCGGCCGGTGCGCGGTGACGGATCAGCTCGCGCGCGTGGTCGTCGGCGAGCATCAGCTCGTGCAGCCCCATGCGACCGCGGTAGCCGCTGCCGTCGCAGGCGGCGCAGCCGGCACCGTGGTAGCGGTACAGCCGGCCTTGCGCGTCACCGTGGCTGCGGCGCCAGCGCGCGATCAGCGGCGCCTCGTTCTGGTCCTGCACGCTGCCGCTGGCGAGGTACTGCTGCGCCAGCGACGCCAGTGCCGCGTCGTCGTAGAGCTCGCGCACGCGGCACGCGGTGCACAGCCGGCGCACCAGCCGCTGCGCGAGGATCGCCAGCAGCGAGTCGGAGAACGTGAACGGATCGAGGCCGATCTCGAGCAGCCGCGTGATGCTCTCGGGCGCCGAGTTGGTGTGCAGGGTGCTCATCACCAGATGTCCGGTCAGCGACGCCTCGACGGCGATGCGCGCCGTCTCCTCGTCGCGCATCTCGCCGATCATGATGACGTCGGGGTCGGCGCGCAGGAAGGTGCGCATCGCGGCGGCAAAGGTCCAGCCGATGCGCGCGTTCATCTGCACCTGGCGCAGCCCCTCCTGCGTGATCTCGACCGGGTCCTCGGCGGTCCAGATCTTGCGCTGCTCGGTGTTGAGCTCGCGCATCACCGAGTGCAGCGTGGTCGTCTTGCCGCAGCCGGTGGGCCCGCAGATCAGGATCAGCCCGTAGGGCTTGGCCATCACCGAACGCAGCCCCGCGAGGTTGCGCTCGGCCAGCCCGATCTCGTCGAGCGGCATCGGCTTGAGCCCCGACAGCAGGCGCAGCACCACGTCCTCGAGCCCATGCACCGTGGGCACGGTGACCATGCGCAGCTCGACGCGCGCGCCGCCGAATCGCGCGAAGTCGATCTTGCCGTCCTGCGGCTTGCGATGCTCCGAGATGTCGAGGTTGGCCATGATCTTCAGCCGCGCCACCAGCGCGTAGCGATAACGCGCGGGCAGCTCGAGCACCCGCGTGAGGTCGCCGTCGATGCGCAGTCGCACGCGCACCGGACGCGGCGCGTCGGCGGTCTCGATGTGGATGTCCGAGGCGCGTTGCTCGATCGCGTCGGCGATCAGCCGGTTCACCAGCCGCACCAGCGTGTTGTCGGCCTCGGAGACGACGCCGGCGTCGGCGTCGGACTCGCCGGCAGCCGCCTGTGCCAGCTCGGCGGCCAGCTCGTGCGTGCTGCGCGGCGGCGCCGCGGTCGCGGCGCGAGGTCGCGCCACCTCGAGGTAGGCCTGCGCGACCGCCGGAGCGAGCGTGCCCGGCAGCGCCACCACCGGCAGCACACGCAGCTGGCTGATGAAGCGCAGTTCGTCGAGCAACCGCGTGTCCCACGGGTCGGGCATCGCGACGACGAGCGTGTCGTCGCGCAGCAGCAGCGGCAGCACGCCCTCGCGTTCGGCCTCGGCCGCCGGGATGCGCGCCAGCGCCTCGGGCTGCGGCGCGAGGCGCCGCGGGTCGACCACCGGCACGCCCAGCCACTGCGCCAGCGCGAGGTGCAGCGCCGACGGCGACAGCGCGCCGGCGTCGACCAGCAGCTGGCCGAGCAGCCGGTGCGGACGCGTGTGCGCCTGCTGGCGCAACGCGCGCGCCAGCGTGTCGCGGCCGATCAGCCCGCGATCGACCAGCGCCTCGCCCAGGTGCGGCGCGCGGTGCGACGGGCGCTCGTTGAGCTGCTGCCACAGCGCGTCGAGCGTGGTCGGCAGCTCGGCGACGGGCATCGTGGTGGCGTCGGGCCGTCGGCCCGGGGCGGGGCACGCCGGCGGCGCGAGCGGCTGGGGTTCGGTGTCGGTGAACGGCATGTCGGGCTATCGGCGGGCAAGCGCGGCAGCCTGAGCCGCGGCGACCCGGGCGACGAGGCACGATTGCACGCCGCGGCGGTGCGCGGCGCGCCGACCGGCCGCGACCCGCGCACCGCCACGCGGGCGGGGGGTTGCAAACGCCGCCGCCGGCGCCATGTGCGCGTTCATGGACCCGCCCACCGCCCACGTCGCCTGCGCCCGCTGCGGCGCCACCAACCGCATCCCCACGGCGCGCCTGACCGACGACCCGGTGTGCGGCAAGTGCGGCCACGCGCTGCTCGACGGCGGGCCGATCGAGCTCGACGACGGCCGCTTCGACGCCTTCGTCCAGGCCACCGAGCTGCCGGTGCTGGTCGACTTCTGGGCCCCGTGGTGCGGCCCGTGCCGCACGATGGCGCCACAGTTCGAGCACGCCGCGCGCCAGCTCAAGGGACGCGCGGTGCTGGTGAAGGTCAACAGCGACGAGGCGCAGCGCACCGCCGCGCGCTTCGGCATCCGCAGCATCCCGACGCTGGTCAAGCTGCAGCGCGGTCGCGAGGTGGCGCGCCAGTCGGGTGCGGTGCCTGCGGCGGCGATCGTCGCGATGGCGCAGCGCTGAGCGGCGCGCAGGCCGGCGGCTCAGCCGCCGGCCTGCGCGCGCCGCCGCGCGAACTCGACGAACCAGTCGACGCAGTCGGCGTTGGCCATCGCGTCGCGGTTCATCACCTGCGCGGGGTCGGCGCCGAGCAGCAGCTTCTTCACCGGCAGCTCCATCTTCTTGCCCGACAACGTGCGCGGCACGGCCTGCACTTGCAGCACCTCGTTGGGCACGTGGCGCGGCGACAACGCCTCGCGGATCACGCCCTTGATGCGCTGCGCGAGGGCGTCGTCGAGCACCCGGCCGTCGCGCAGCACGACGAACAGCGGCATGTAGCTCTCGCGACCGAGGAACTCGAGGTCGACGACCAGGCTGTCGACGACCTCGGGCAGCGCCTCGACGGCGCGGTACAGCTCGGCGGTGCCCATGCGGATGCCGTGGCGGTTGATCGTCGCGTCGCTGCGCCCGTAGATGATCGCCCCGCCGCGTGGCGTGATGCGGATCCAGTCGCCGTGGCGCCACACGCCGGGGTACATGGCGAAGTAGCTGTCGCGCAGTCGCGCACCGTCGGGATCGTTCCACAGGGACAGTGGCATCGACGGCATCGGCCGCGTGCACACCAGCTCGCCGACCTCGTCGACCACCGCGCGGCCGTGCTCGTCCCAGGCCTCGACCGCGGCGCCCAGGCAGCGGCACTGCATCTCGCCCTCGACCACCGGCAGCGTGCGCAGCCCGGCGATGAAGGCGCCGGCGAAGTCGGTGCCGCCGGAGATCGGCGTCAGCCAGATGCGCTCGCCGCCGACTTTCGGCAGCCGGTCCCAGATCCAGCGGTAGCCCTCGACCGCCAGCGGCGAGCCGGTGCTGCCGACCGCGCGCAGCGCGCGCAGATCGGCGACGTCCTGCGGGCGCACGTCGGCCTTCAGGCACGACGCGTAGAACGCCGCGCCGGCGCCGAAGAAGGTGGCGCCGGCCCGCCCGGCGAAGCGCCACAGCGTCGTCCAGTCGGGGCGTCGCGCGGGGCCGGCCGGGCTGCCGTCGAACAGGCAGATCGTGCTGCCGCCGAGCAGCCCGCCGACCTGGCAGTTCCACATGATCCAGCCGGTCGAGCTGTACCAGTGGAAGCGCTCACCGGTGTCGATCGACGCCCCGAGGTCGTTGTGCAGCACGCCGAGCTTCAATGCCTCGAGCACGATGCCGCCGTGGCCGTGCACGATGGCCTTCGGCAGCCCGGTGGTGCCACTCGAGTAGACGATCCACAGCGGGTGGTCGAACGGCAGCGGCAGCGCGGCGAAGGCCGCGTCGTCGGCGAGCAGCGCGCGCAGGTCGTGCGCGCGGCGGTGCGCGGCGGCGAAGTCGGCGGGGTCGGTGCCGGCGTCGAGCCTGGGCCAGACGATCACGTCGCCGACGCTGGGCAACTCGGCCAGCAACTGGTGCAGCAGCGCGCGGCGGTCGTGCGCGACGCCGCCGAAGACGTAGCCGTCGCCGGCGATCAGCACCTTGGGTTCGATCTGGCGGAAGCGGTCGAGCACCGCCACCGGCCCCATGTCGGGCGAGCACACCGACCACACCGCGCCGACGCTGGCGCAGGCGAGGAACGCGACCACCGTCTCGGGCACGTTGGGCAGCACCGCGACGACGCGATCACCGGGCGCGACCCCCATCGCGCGCAGCCGTCCGGCCAGCGACGCGACCTGCCGCCGCAGCCCCGGCCAGGGCACCTGGCCGACCTCGCCGCGTGCGAGCATGTCCTCGTCGGCGTGCACGATCGCCGGATGGCCGGCGGCGTGCGCGGCGTCGGCATGGCGCATGACCTGCCCGGCGTAGTTCAGCGTCGCGCCGGGAAACCAGCGTGCGCCGGGCATCTTCGCGTCGGCCAGCACGCGCTCGAAGGGTGTGGCCGAGCGCAGGTCGAAGAAGTCCCAGAGCGAGCGCCAGAAGGCGTCGAGGTCGGTCGTCGACCAGCGCCACAGCGCGTCGTAGGCCGCCGGGTCGTCGGCCGAGAAGTGCAGGCCGCGCTGCTCGCGCAGCCAGCGCAGGTAGGTGTGGATGCGGGGTTCGGGCAGGCTCATGAGCGAAGTGTGCCCGCGACGCGCGGCGACGGGCAGCGTGGCGGACCCTCGGCCGGCGTGCACACGGTGCGGCGGCTCAGCGGCCGGTGCCGGCCGCCTCGTCGACGTCGACCATGTGCCACCACTCCTGCCAGAACAGCGGGCGGCGGTAGCCGACCAGGCGCGGCTGCGTCAGGTCGTTGCTGATGCGGTGCACCGTGTACTTCATCGGCATGTACGCCACCGCGATGCGCTTGGCCTCGAGGAACAGCGCGTCGCGCTCGGGGCCGTCGGGCAGCACCTGCATGCGGTCGTAGATGGCGTCGAACGCGTCGTTCTTGAAGCGTGCCAGGTTCTGCGAGCCGGCCTGCGGCCCGTACAGCCGCGCCAGCGAGCCCTGGCCGTCGGGCGCGGCGGCCGAACTGCCCAGCGTCCACAGCTGCAGCTTGCCGGCGCGCGCGGCACGCAGCTGCTCGGGCCACTTGCCGGGGAAGAACTTCACGCGGATGCCGATGGCCTCCATGTTCTTCTTCCACAGCTCGTCGAACTGGCGGCTGAGCTGGTCGGGCTGGGTCGCGATCTCGAGCACCAGCGGCCGGCCGTCGGGCAGGTCGCGCCAGCCGTCGCCGTCGCGGTCGACGTAGCCGTACAGGTCGAGCAGCGCCTTGGCGCGTGCCGGGTCGTGGTCGCCGTTCTCGCTCTTGAACTTCGCGTCGTAGCCGCTGGTGTGCGGCACCACCGGCGACTGCGCGATCACCGCCTGTCCGCGGCGCACCTGGCGGATCTCGCGCTCGACGTCGATCGCCAGGGCGATCGCGCGGCGCAGCGCGATGCGATCGGGCGTGTAGCCGCCGAGCACCGGGTCGTCCATGTTGAAGTAGGTGAACGCACTGTCGGCGTTGACGGTGCGGTACCCGCGGATGCCCTGCCTGGCCAGGTTCGGCGCGACCTGGCCGCCCGGCATCGCCTGGTTGATGAACTCGGCAGGCACGTTGATCAGGTCGATCTGGCCGTTGAGGAACGCCAGCCAGCGCGGCTGCGACTCCTCGATGATCGAGATCTCGACACGGTCGACCATCGGCAGGCGCCGGCCTCTGAAGCGCGCCAGCAACGCCTGGCCGTCGGCGTCGTCGGGCGCGGGCTGCGCGTCGTAGACCATGTCGCGGAACTGCGTGTTGCGCTCGAGCACGATCAGCGACGAGCGCCGCCACTGCGCCAGGCGGAACGGACCGGTGCCCACCGGGTGCGCCGGGATGTCGTCGCCGTAGTGCTCGACGACCTCGCGCGCGACGGCGCCGAACAGGTCGCCGGTGGCGAGCACCTCGATGAAGCGCGGGCGCGGCTCCTCGAGCTGGAATCGGATCGTGTGGCGGTCGAGCGCCTGCAGGCCCTCGATCGGGCGGTCGTAGTCGAACGGCCTGTTGTGCTTCACGGCGTCGTCGCGCAGCGCGTTCAGGCCGACGAACTTCTGGTCGAGGATGCCGGCCACGACGGGGCTCTTGTTCGCCGGGTCGACGATGCGCTTGAAGCTGTAGACGTAGTCGGCGGCGACCAGCTCGCGGCGCCGGCCCTTGAACGCCGGGTCGTCGGCGAAGAAGATGCCGGGCTTGAGCCGCACGGTCCAGGTGCGGAAGTCGGCCGAGTGCTCGGGCATGCCCGCGGCCGTCAGCGGCACGATGCGAAACGGCCGCGCCAGGTGGTCGTACGCGTACAGCGCCTCGAAGATGTGCGGCGTGACGGTGCGCGAGTACAGGTCGACGATGCGCGCCGGGTCGAAGCCGGTCTCGGCCACCGGGAACGCGACGCGCAGCACCTTCGGTCGCGCGCCGCCCTGCGCCTGCGCCGCCGAGACCAGCGCGAGCGCCAGCAGCGCGACGCCCGTCGCTGCCCGCCATCGACGCCAGGCCCGCCAGGCCAGAGCCTTCACGCCACCGCCTCGCACATCGCTCGAACCTCGACCCGCCGCACCCCGGTCGAGCGGCCGCCGCGGACCCGGCGCCGCCGGCGCGCCGGCGACGCTCCTTGGGGGGAGGCGCCCGAAGGGTGCTTCGGGGGGGTCTTCACCTGCCCATCCTGCGCGCACGCTCGTCCATGTCGACGTCGACGTACTTCCAGAACTCGCGCACGAAGATGTTGCGGTGGTAACCCCCGACCCAGGGGCGCGCGAGGTCGGTGAAGATGCGGTGCGCATGCACCTTGTAGGGCATGTACGCGATCATCAGCTTCTTCGCCTCGTTCATCAGCGCCAGCCGCTCGGGCCCGTCGGGCAGCCCGCGCTGCCTTTCGTACAGCGCGTTGAACTCGGGCAGGTCGAAACGTGCGTGGTTGGCCTGGCCCCTGTTCGGTCCGTAGCCCAGCGCGAGGAACGTGTCGCCGTCGGGCGCGCCGGCGCTCCAGCCCACGCCCCACATCATCAGCTGGCCGGCGCGGCTGGCCTTCAGGTTCTCGGGCCACTTGCGCGTGTCGAAGCGGATGCGGATGCCGATGGCGTTCATGTTGCGCCGCCACTGCTCGATCAGCTGGCGCGACTGCTGGTCGGGCTGGGTGGCGTACTCGAGCACGAGCGGCTGGCCGCCGGGCTGCTCGCGCCAGCCGTCGCCGTCGCGGTCGACGTAGCCGTGCAGGTCGAGCAGCGCCTTCGCCCGCGCGACGTTGTGTTCGCTCATCTCCGACTTGAACGCCGGGTCGTAGCCCCAGGTCTGCGGCGCGATCGGCGACTGCCCGGGGATCGCCTGGCCGCGGCGCACCAGCCGGATCTCGCGATCCACGTCGACCGCCAGCGCGATCGCGCGGCGCAGCGCGACCTGGTGCGGTTCGTAGCCGCCGACCACCGGGTGCTCCATCGCGAAGTACGACACCGCGACGTCGGCGCGCGGGTAGCGCACCATCGTGATGTCGCGCTTGGCCAGGTTCGGCGCGAGCTGGTTGTTCGGCAGCGCGATGTGCGCGAACTCGGCCGGCACCTGCTCCTGCAGGTCCTGCTCCTCGTTGAGGAACGACAGCCAGCGCGGCTGCGGCTCCTCGATGACCGAGATCTCGACGCGGTCGATCATCGGCAGGCGGCGGCCGGCGAACGTGCGTGCGATCTCGGCGAGCCGCGGCTGCCCGGTACCGGGGTGCTCGTCGTAGCGCACCTCGCGGTAGCCAGGGTTGCGCTCGAGCGCGATCAGCGAACTGCGTCGCCACTGCGCCAGCCGGAACGGCCCGGTGCCCACGGGATGCTCGCCGACGCGATCGCCGTAGTGCTCGACCACCTCGCGCGCCAGCGCGCCGGTGAAGGACGGGTCGGTGAAGTGGTACAGGAAGCGCGGCTTCGGCTCGGCCAGCCGCACGCGAAAGGTGTAGCGGTCGAGCGCACGCAGGCCCTCGACCTCGCGGTCGTAGTCGAACGCCCGCTTGCCGTCGACCGCCTCGCGGCGCAGCTCCGACAGGCCGAGGATCTTGTCGTTCTCGAGCAGGTACAGGTTGCCGCTCTTCCAGCGCGGGTCGTAGTGGCGCTTGAGCGAGTAGACGTAGTCGGCCGCGGTCAGCTCGCGCGGGCGCCCCCCGAACGCCGGGTCGTCGGCGAAGAAGATGCCCGGCTTGACGCGGAACGTGAAGGTGCGCCAGTCGTCCGAGACCTCGGGCATCGCCGCCAGCGTGTTCGGGCGCATGCGCGCCGGACTGGCGAGAAACTCGAACTCGAGCGGCGCCTCGAAGATGCCCGAGACGACGGTGCGCGAGTACAGGTCGGTGATCTGCGCCGGATCGAAGCTGGTCTCGGCGATCGGGAACGCGTAGCGCAGCACCTTGGCCGGCTGCGCCGATGCGGCGGACATCGCCAGCGCGCAACTCGTGATCAGCGCCAGCAGCTTTGCGAACCGGTACCTCATCGCCCACGACGCGCCGGGATCGCCGGCGTCGCCTGAAGAAAAGCGCGCAGTCTAGCGGCGCGCGCGCCGCGCCCGCCCCCGGAATTGCCCGTTGTGCCGCGGGGCGGCATGACCGGGCAAACGCGCAGCGGGGCCGGGCGGCGGCGGCCCTACACTCGCGCATCCCGAGAACGGGACGCGCCGGCCACGAGCCGGCGCGTCCACATGGAGTGGTGCATCGATGGCGGCCTACCTGATCCGGCGCCTGTGGCAGATGGTCCCGACGCTGGCCGGCGTCGTGCTGCTGGTGTTCGTGCTGTTCAAGTTCTTCGGCGGCGATCCCGCCGAGATCCTCGGCGGGCTCAACGCCAACGAGGAGCAGGTGAACGCGATCCGCCAGCAGCTGGGGCTCAACGAGCCCTGGTGGGTGCAGCTGGGCATCTTCGTCAAGCAGATCGTCACCTTCGACTGGGGCAAGAGCTGGGCCACCAACGAGTCGGTGGCCAACCTGTTCGCCACGCGGCTGCCGGCGACGCTGACGGTGATGGTGCCGATCCTGATCCTCGACACCGCGCTGGCGATCCCGATCGCGATGGCGGTGGCCTACGTGCGCGGTTCGCTGACCGACCGCGCCGTGATGGTCGTCACCACGGTGGCGCTGTCGATCAGCTTCCTCGTCTACATCATCGTCGGCCAGTACATCTTCGGATTCCAGCTCGGGTGGTTCCCGGTGCAGGGCTGGAGCGACAGCTTCTGGACCAACCTGAGCGTGTACACGCCGCTGCCGGTGCTGCTGGCGGTGGCCGTGGGCCTGGCGCCGCAAACGCGGCTGTACCGCACCTTCTTCCTCGACGAGATCGGCCAGGACTACGTGCGCACCGCGCGTGCGAAGGGGCTGACCGAGCGCAGCGTGCTGCTCAAGCACGTGCTGCGCAACGCGATGATCCCGATCCTGACCAACGTCGCGCTGGCGCTGCCGGGCATCTTCGTCGGCTCGTTCCTGATCGAGGTGTTCTTCTCGATCCCCGGCCTGGGCCGCGAGGTGCTGCTGGCGGTCAACCGCAGCGACTATCCGGTGATCCAGGCGGTGACGGTGTACGTGGCGGTGCTGACGATGTTCATCAACCTCCTGACCGACCTGCTGTACAAGCTGGTGGACCCGCGGGTGGTGCTGCGATGAGCAGCATCGTCGCTCCCTATGCCGCCGCGCCCGAGGCGGAACGCTCCGAAGGCGTCTGGCACGCCGCGTGGCGGCGCTTCAGGGCCGACCGCGTCGGCATGGTGTCGCTGGCCATCGTCGTCGCGTTCCTGCTGCTGATCGCCGCGGCCGCCACCGGGCTCGTCGCGTCGCAGTGGCAGCGCGAGGTCGGTGTGCCCAGCGCGCCGCCGACGCTGCTGGGGCCGCGCCCGCCCGAGGCGGTGGGCGAGATCGTCGTGCCCGAGGGCCCGAACGTCGACCTGTCGGACATCGACCCGCTTGCGCCTCGCTACACCGAGTGGGAGGAGCGCGCGCGCAAGTACCGCACCGAGGAGGCCCCCAAGCGCGAGACCCTGCCCTTCGGCGCCGACCGGCTCGGCCGCGACGTGCTGGCCAAGGCGGTCAAGGGCACCGAGATCTCGGTGTTCGTCGGCGTCGCCGCGGCGGTGGTGGCCACGCTGATCGGCACCGTGCTCGGCGCCTGCGCCGGGTTCTTCGGCGGCAAGGTCGGCGACTTCCTCGAGTGGGTCTACAACGTCTTCACGTCGATCCCGGGCATCCTGCTCATCTTCGCGTTCGCGGCGGTGTTCGGCCGCGGCATCGGCACCGTGGTGCTGATCCTCGGGCTCACCGGCTGGACCGGCATCTACCGGCTGGTGCGCGCCGAGTTCATGAAGCACGCGGTGCGCGAGTACGTGCGCGCCGCGCAGGCCATCGGCGCCAGCGCCGCCAGCCGCATGTTCCGCCACATCCTGCCCAACATCAGCCACGTGATCCTGGTGCAGCTGTCGATCCTCACGGTGGGTTTCATCAAGGCCGAGGTGATCCTGAGCTACCTCGGACTGGGCGTGCCGATCGACCAGGTCAGCTGGGGCACGATGCTCGCCGAGGCGCAGAGCGAGCTGATCCTCGGCTACTGGTGGCAGCTCGCCGCGGCGACGCTGTTCATGGCCGTGTTCGTCACCGCGTTCTCGCTGATGACCGACGCGCTGCGCGACGCGCTCGACCCCAAACTCCGAGGCCTCGAATGACGCGCCCGCTGCTGACCATCGCCGATCTGCGCGTGGCGTTCCGCATGGGCAAGCACGACGGCGAGACGGTGTGGGCCGACGCGGTGCGCGGCGTGAGCTTCGACGTGCCCGAGAACACCACCGTCGCGCTGGTCGGCGAGTCGGGCTCGGGCAAGAGCGTGACCGCGATGTCGATCGTCAACCTGCTGCCCGACAACGCGCGCCGCGAGGGCCGCATCGACTGGCACGGCCGCGACCTGCTGCGCGCGACGATGCCCGAACTGCAGGCGATCCGCGGACGCGAGATCGCCTGCGTGTTCCAGGACCCGATGACCTCGCTGAACCCCGTGTTCACGGTCGGCCAGCAGCTCGCCGAGCCGCTGGTCAGGCACCTGGGGCTGCGCCGCCGCGACGCGCTGGCCCGCGCCGAGAGCCTGCTCGCCGAAGTCGGCATCCCCGAAGCGAAGCGCCGGCTGTCCGCCTACCCCCACGAGCTGTCGGGCGGCCAGCAGCAGCGCGTGATGATCGCGATGGCGCTGGCCTGCGAGCCCAAGCTGCTGATCGCCGACGAGCCGACCACCGCGCTCGACGTGACGATCCAGCGCCAGATCCTCGAGCTGCTGGCCAGGCTGAAGGACAGGCACCGCATGAGCGTGCTGTTCATCAGCCACGACCTTGGCGTGGTCGGCGAGATCGCCGATCACGTCGTCGTGATGCGTCATGGCCAGGTGCGCGAACAGGGGCCGGTGGCGCGCCTGTTCGAGGCGCCGCGCGACGGCTATACGAAGGCGCTGCTCGCCTGCCGGCCCAGCCTGGAGGGCAACCCGGCGCGGCTGATGGTGATCGACGACCACATGGCCGCGCAGGGCGGTCGCGAGACGGTCGGCGCCGCGTCGGCCGAGGCCGCGCCGAAGGACCCGCACGCGCCGGTGGTGCTCGAGGTGCGCTCGCTGGCCAAGAGTTTCTACCTGCGCGAAGGCCTGTTCGGCCGGCGCGAGTTCAAGGCCGTGCAGGACGTGAACTTCCGGCTGCGCCGGGGGCACACGCTGGGCGTGGTCGGCGAGTCCGGGTCGGGCAAGACGACGATGGGGCTGACGCTGCTGCGGCTGCACGAGCCCACCGGCGGCGAGGTGATCTTCGACGGAAGGAACCTGCTCGAGCTGTCCGACCGCGAGCGCCAGGCGATGCGCCGGCGCATCCAGATCGTGTTCCAGAACCCGTACGCCAGCCTGAACCCGCGCTTCACGATCGGCCAGACGCTGGTCGAGCCGATGTCGATCCACGGCATCGGCCGCGACACCGCCGAGCGCGAGCAGCGCGCGCGCACACTGCTCGACAAGGTCGGGCTGTCGGGGCGCACCTTCCACAAGTACCCGCACGAGTTCAGCGGCGGCCAGCGCCAGCGCATCGCGATCGCGCGCTGCCTGACGCTGAACCCCGAGGTGCTGGTGCTCGACGAGGCCGTCAGTGCACTCGACGTCAGCGTGCAGGCGCAGGTGCTGAACCTGCTGAAGGATCTGCAGGACGAGCTGGGGTTGGCCTACATCTTCATCAGCCACGACCTCGCCGTGGTGCGCTTCATCAGCGACGAGGTGCTGGTGATGAAGGACGGCGTCGTCGTCGAGCAAGCCAGCGCGGCCGAGATCCTCGCCGCGCCGAAGCAGGAGTACACGCAGCGGCTGCTGGCGGCCATCCCGCGCGGATACCGCGCGGCCGCCTGATCCACGCCGGTGGTCTGCGCGGCCGCCCGCGCCCTTGGGGGGGTGCCGCGCGGCCGCCCGGGGTCGGCGCCGGTCACTTGCGCCACCACCACAGCAGCAGCGAGACGACCACCGAGGTCACGAGGCCGGTGGCGATCGGCGCGAAGAACTGGAATCCGTCGCGCTCGACGTGGATGTCGCCGGGCAGGCGTCCCCACGGCAGTCGCGACAGCCAGGGCCACAGCAGTCCGGCGACGACCAGCACCGCACCGGCGATCAGCAGCACGCGTTGCATGCGCCGATTGTCCGCGCAGGCGCGCTGCGTGCCGGCCGACGCGGCATGTCAGCGCGCGCTTGCATGCGGTTACAAGGGTGCCGCAATGCGTCGGACCGTCGCTGCGCGGCGTGAACGACGTCACGCCGACGGCATCCGCACCCGCTGGCACGGAAGCTGCACCCTCCAGCGCACGATCGCACTGCCGAGACCAACGCCATGCCGCACCTGCGCGTCACTCTGCCCCGCCCTGCACGCCGCGTCGCGCCGAGCTGCCGCGGCGGGGCGTCGTCGATGCTGCGCGTGACGGCCGCCGGTCGCCGCGGCGTCGCCTTCGCCGAAACGATCGCGGGGCGCATCGCGTCGTCGATCGCAGGCGGCGTCGCCGACCCGCAGCCGGGGTTCATCACGCCGCTGCACCCGAGTACCGACCTGGGCCTGCACACCGCAGCCTGAGGAGCCCCGAGCATGATCCGTCCACCCGTACTGCCCTCGCGCCCGCCGCTCGCGCCGAAGCGAACGCTGCCCGGCAAGTCTGCGCCCGCCGGCGCCGCGCTGGCGCGCACGCCCGTGCTGCAACCCACGCGCACGCCGCAGCAGCTGAGCTTCGCGTTCCACCGCAGCTGAGCGCGGACGCGCGCGGGCGGCGCGGGGAGCCACCCCTACACTTCCGGCCGGCGCCACTCGGGCGCCGCGGCGCGCGACGGCGCGCGCCGCATCACGACAAGCCGAGTCCGGAGGGCCCCATGAGCTGGATTCCACGCTGGCGCGAGGTGGCGGCCGCGCCCGGCGCCGTCGTCGCGCCCGACGAACGGCTGCCCTGGCCGCAGACCGCGGCGCTGGGCGTGCAACACGTGATCGCGATGTTCGGCGCCACCGTGCTGGCGCCGCTGCTGATGGGGTTCGACCCGAACGTCGCGATCCTGATGAGCGGCATCGGCACGCTGATCTTCTTCCTCGTCGTCGGCGGACGCGTGCCGAGCTACCTCGGATCGAGCTTCGCGTTCATCGGCGTGGTGATCGCGGCCACCGGCTACTCCGGCGGCGGCGCGAACGCCAACCTCGGCGTCGCGCTGGGCGGCATCATCGCCTGCGGCGTGCTGTACACGCTGATCGGGTTGGTGGTGATGGCCGCCGGCACGAGGTGGATCGAGGCGCTGATGCCGCCGGTGGTCACCGGCGCCGTCGTCGCCGTGATCGGCCTGAACCTGGCCGGCATCCCGATCAAGAACATGGCCCCCACCGGGTTCGACGCCTGGATGCAGGCGGTGACCTTCGTCTGCGTCGGACTGGTGGCGGTGTTCACGCGCGGCATGGTGCAGCGGCTGCTGATCCTGGTCGGCCTGATCGTCGCCAGCGTCGTCTACGCGGTGCTGACCAACGGCCTGGGCCTGGGCAAACCGATCGACCCGTCGGGCATCGCCGCCGCGGCCTGGTTCGGGGCCCCGGCCTTCGCCGCGCCGGTGTTCGACGCCCGGGCGATGCTGCTGATCGCGCCGGTGGCGATCATCCTGGTGGCCGAGAACCTCGGCCACGTGAAGGCCGTGAGCGCGATGACCGGCCGCAACCTCGACCCGTACATGGGCCGCGCCTTCGTCGGCGACGGCATCGCGACGATGGTCAGCGGCGCGTCCGGCGGCACCGGCGTGACGACCTATGCCGAGAACATCGGCGTGATGGCGGCCACGCGGATCTACTCGACCGCGATGTTCGTCGTCGCGGCGCTGATCGCGATCGTGCTCGGCTTCAGCCCGAAGTTCGGCGCGCTGATCCAGGCCATCCCGCTGGCGGTGATGGGCGGCGTGAGCATCGTCGTGTTCGGCCTGATCGCGGTGGCCGGCGCGAAGATCTGGGTCGACAACCAGGTCGACTTCTCGGACAACGCGAACCTGATCACCGCGGCGGTCGTGCTGGTGCTCGGCACCGGTGACTTCACGCTGAAGTTCGGCGACTTCGCGCTCGGCGGCATCGGCACCGCGACTTTCGGCGCGATCGCACTGCACGCGCTGCTGCGCCGGGGGCGCTGACGCGTCAGCGGCGCAGCCAGCGCCGCAGCACCTGGAACAGCAACGCGCGGTCGGCCGGCTTGGGGGTGAAGTCGTTCATCCCGGCCTCGAACGCCTTGTCGCGCTCGCCGACCAGCGCCGCCGCGGTGTAGGCGATGATGGGCAGCTTGGCGCCGTCGGGGCGGCGGCGCAGTGCGCGTGTGGCCTCGCAGCCGTCCATCTCGGGCATCTGCAAGTCCATCAGCACCGCGTCGAAGGGCTGGCCGACGGCGCTGGCACGGTCGACCGCCTCGAGCGCCTGTCTGCCGTTCTCGGCCTGCTCCACCTCGACGCCCCAGTGCTGCAGCAGTTGCCCGGCAATCAGCCGGTTGATCTCGTTGTCCTCGACCACCAGCACACGTGCGCCGGCCAGCGGCGCCTCGTCGAGCCCGCCGAAGCCGGTGATGCGCATGTCGTCGCCCGCGACCTCCAACGGCAACTCGGCCCAGAAGCGGCTGCCGCGCCCCGGCTGGCTGTCGACGCCGACCTCGCCGCCCATCAGGCGCGCGAGTTCGCGGCAGATCGACAGCCCCAGCCCGGTGCCACCGTAGCGGCGAGTGGTCGACTGGTCGGCCTGCATGAACGGCGCGAACAGGCGCGCCTGCATCGCCACGTCGATGCCGGGCCCGGTGTCGTGCACGTCGAACAGCACGCGCGTCGGGCCCGGACCGTCGAGGCGGTGCGCGGCGACGCGCACCTGTCCGCCGCGTGGCGTGAACTTCAGCGCGTTGCTGACGTAGTTCTGCAGGATCTGGCGCACCCGCGTCGGGTCGCCGACGACACGCTGCGGCACCTGCGGCGCGATGTCCAGCGCCAGCGTCAGGCCGTAGCCTTCGGCGAGCTTGGCGTAGCCGCGCTGCAGCGTGTGCAGCAGCCAGTGCAGGTCGAACGGGACGTGCTCGACGCTGAGCTTGCCGGCCTCGATCTTCGACAGGTCGAGGATGTCCGAGATCACCGGCGCCAGCGCCTCGGCGCTGTCGGCGATGAGGTCGAGGTACTGGTGGCGCTGCGCATCGTCGATGTCGGCGCGCCGCGCCATCTGCGTCAGGTTGAGCAGCGCGTTCAGCGGCGTGCGGATCTCGTGGCTGGTGTTGGCCAGGAACGCGCTCTTCGCGCGGTTCGCCGCCTCGGCGTCGTCTCGCGCCTTGGCCAGCGCCTGCAGCAGCTGGCGGCGCTCGGTGACGTCCTCGGCGATCCACACCGTGCCGCCCTTGCCGGGGTGGTGCGGATCCACCGCGCGTGCGAGCAGGCGGCAGACGATGCGCCGGCCGTCGCGGCGCGCCACTTCGGCCTCGAACTCGACACGCTCGCCCCGGCCCAGCGCCGCGCCGTGCTCGCGCCCGATGCGTTCGTAGTCGTCGTCGCCGGGCCAGACGACACGCGCCGGCTGGCCGACCAGCGTGCCGGCGGGCCAGCCGAGCATCTCCTCGAACGCCGGGTTGACGAGCTGGAAGGCCTGGTCGCGGGTCAGCGCGATGCCGATCGACGCGTTGGCGAGGATCGCCTCGCGCTCGAGCCGCGCGCGTTCGACCGCGGTGACGTCGCGCGCGTTGAGCACGATGTAGTCGCGCCCGTCCATCGTGAAGCGCGCCGCCGAGACGACCATCTGCACGCGCCGCCCCGACTTGGCCACGAACTCGCAAGGCCAGTTGCGCTGCACGCCGTCGACCTGCAGCGCACGCGTGAGGTGGTCGCGGTCGGACGGATGCGCCCACACGCCGACCTCGAGCGAGCGCCGGCCGACGACCTCCTCGCGCGTGTAGCCCAGGATCTGCTCGAAGGTCTCGTTGACCATCACGTAGCGGCCGCTGGCCATCTCGGTCAGCGTGATCAGGTCGGGGCTGGTCGACACCAGATGCGACAGCAGCGCCTCCGAGCGGCGCACCGCCGCCTCGGTGGCGGCGCGCTCGGTCTCGTCGACGAGGATCGCCAGCGTGGCCGGGCCGTCGGCGGCGTCGACGCGCACCGCGCTGGCGTGCACCAGCATGTGCTCGCCGTCGAGCGCCTCGACGAGCAGCTCGACGGGCTCCATCGCCTGCCCCACCGGCAGCGACTCCATCTGCGCGATCGCCGCGCGCAGCGCGTCGCGCGACGCACCGGGCTCGCCGTGCGCGTCGAGGTGATGGCCGAGCATCGACGGCAGGTCGCGGTAACCGAACAGCTCGACCGCAGCGGGATTGGCGTCCAGCACGCGACCACGCCGATGCAGCACCAGCGGCGTGGGCAGGCGGCGGAACAGTTCGCGGTAACGCGTCTCGGTGGCCGCCAGCGCGGCACGCGCGGCGACGTCGACGCTCACGTCGCGCGCCACGCCCCAGTAGCCGCGGAACACGCCACCGTGGTCCAGGCGCGGCTCGCCGCTGACGCTGAGGTGGTGCAACGTGCCGCCGTTGCGCCAGCGCAGCACGCGGTCGCGAAACGGCTCACGCGCCTCGAGGTCGGCGCGCAGGGCATCGAGTGTGTCGTCGTCGAACAGCAGGCATGGCAACTCCCACGGCGGCGCCCCGGGCGCCGGCCCGTCGACGACAAAACGCCCGTCGAGCTGGCGGTGCGCGACGTGCGTCAGGTTGAACGCCGCGTCGAGTTCCCAGTAGGCGTCGGCGGCGATGCCCAGCAGGTCCGAGAACTTCTGTTCCCGTTCGCGGCTAGCGCGCACGTACAGGTCGACGACGCGCGCGAGCAGCAAGCCGCAGGCGGTGCCGCATCCCACGACGATGAGATGCAACAGCAATCGAAGCCAGATGGGTTTGTCCGCCGCCGCTGCGCCGACGATGAGTTGGGCGTGCTCGGCCCACGCCAGCGCCACGAGGACGACGACCGAGAAGGCAGCAACGACGACACCACCACGGACCGTCGCGATCGACAGGAGCGCAGCGATGATCAACCCGAACAGCCCGAGCGACGCGCTGGACAGCCCCCACTGCTGCGCCACGGTGGTCGCTGCCACCAACGCCACGATCAGCATGGAAGTCAACGTGAGCGCCGGCGCGATAAACCGGTCGCCCAGGCGCCTCGCCGCAATGCTGATGCCTGCCGTCATCAAGAACGCGGTGGCCAGCGCGAAGTGCCGCCACTCGTACGTGCCCGTGACAGCTGCCCACATCTGAATCGCGACGCCCACGAGCGAGGCCACCGCGACCGTCCCGAAGAAGTAGCGGGCGATCGAGGCGTTGACCTGCAGGCGCGGATCGAGGGTGTCGGTGGCGTTCAACGGGTCCGGCGCGTCGACGTCCTCGAACGTGCGGAAGTCGCCGCCGGGGTCGTCGTGCACGCGTTGCAACACGGTGTGTCCGCTTATCGACCGGCTCCGCAACAAGCTGAAACCAGGGGTCGGGTCGCCGCCTCGGCGCGTGCGCTAAGTCACGGCCGCGGCGCGCGCCACGTTCAGCGCATCGCGCGTGGTCTGCGCTGTGCGGCGCGCGGCGTCGGCGAAGTCGTCGTTTTCGCCGGCGTACAGCACCGCGCGCGACGAGTTGACGACGATCGGCGCGTCGCGGCGCCAGCCGGCACGCACCGTCGCGTCGACGTCGCCACCCTGCGCGCCGATGCCGGGGATCAGCAGCGGCAGCGTCGGTGCGAGCTCGCGCACGCGGGCGATCTCAGCCGGGTAGGTCGCCCCGACGACCAGCCCGAGCTGGCCGTTGGTGTTCCACGGCCCCGCGGCCAGCCGCGCGACGCGTTCGTAGACCCGTTCGCCGCCTTCGAGGGCCTGCGCCTGCAGGTCGTCGCCGCCCGGGTTCGAGGTGCGGCACAGCAGGATCGCGCCCTTGTCGCGGTGACGCAGGAACGGCTCGAGCGAATCCATTCCCATGAACGGCGACAGCGTCACCGCGTCGGCGCGGTAGCGCTCGAACGCCTCGCGTGCGTACTGCTCGGCGGTCGCGCCGATGTCGCCGCGCTTGGCGTCCAGGATCACCGGCACCTGCGGTGCCGTCGCGTGGATGTGCGCGATCAGCCGCTCCAGCTGGTCCTCGGCGCGGTGCGCCGCGAAGTACGCGATCTGCGGCTTGAACGCGCACACCAGGTCGCGCGTCGCGTCGACGATGGCGGCGCAGAAGTCGAAGATGCGCGCCGCGTCGCCGCGCCACGCCAGCGGGAACCGCGCAGGCTCGGGGTCGAGGCCGACGCACAGCATCGAGTCGTGGCGGGCGCTGACTGCGCGCAGGGCGTCGACGAAGTTCACGCCGGTCGACTGTACAGGTTTGCAGGGTTCGGCGACCGCGGCGATCCCCGCGAGCAGGTCGTCAGATGCGTCGCGCCAGCGCCGCCGCCGCCCCGGTGTAGCCCGCCGGCGTCATCGCCTTGAGCCGATCGCGCTCGGCCGCCGGCAGTTCGATCAGGCCGTCGATGAACGCGGCCATCGTCTCGCGCGTCACCGCCTGGCCGCGCGTCAGCGCCTTCAGCCGCTCGTACGGCTCGGGCAGGCGGTGGCGGCGCATCACCGTCTGGATCGCCTCGGCCAGCACCTCCCAGGCCGCGTCGAGGTCGGCGGCCAGCGCCGGCGCGTTCAGTTCGAGCTTGCCGAGGCCGCGTGCGAGCGCATCCAGCCCGAGCACCGCGTAGCCCAGCGCCACGCCCATGTTGCGCAGCACCGTGCTGTCGGTCAGGTCGCGCTGGAAGCGCGAGATCGGCAGCTTGTGGCTGAGGTGTGCCAGCAGCGCATTGGCCAGCCCGAAGTTGCCCTCGGCGTTCTCGAAGTCGATCGGGTTGACCTTGT
>CAZUBF010000030.1:0-28728 GCA_964618555.1 uncultured Azohydromonas sp. | reverse complement strand
CGTAGCGGTAGAAGCGCTCGATGTCGTTGCCCTTGTAGGTGCTGCCGTCGCCCCACACGTGCACGTCGTCGTCCTTCATCGCGGCCACCAGCATCGTGCCGGTCACCGCGCGGCCGATCGGCGTGGTGTTGAAGTAGGTCAGCCCGGCCGTGGACACGTGGAACGCGCCGCACTGCAGCGCCGCGATGCCCTCGGCCACCAGCTGCGCGCGGCAGTCGACCAGCCGGGCCTTCTCGGCGCCGTAGGCGAGCGCGCGCCTGGGGATGTCGTCGTAGTCGGGCTCGTCGGGCTGGCCGAGGTTGGCGGTGTACGCGTAGGGCACGGCGCCCTTGTGGCGCATCCACAGCAGCGCGGCGCTGGTGTCCAGGCCGCCGGAGAACGCGATGCCGACCTTCTGGCCGACGGGAAGGTGTTGCAGGATGATGGCCATGGCGTGGTTCCAGCGTGGGGCGGCGCGCCGCAGGCGCCGCGAGCCGCGTATTGTCGCCGCGCCGCCCGCCGACGCCGCACCGCTGCGGGAACGCGGCAATGGGCGCGCGCCACGCGCTGAGCTAAAAGACGGGGTGTCGCCCCTGCCCCGCCGCGCATGAACGCCTCAAACGCCCCCCGTCCGCACCACGCCCACTGGCCGCGCCGGCTGCCGCGCGCGCTGGCGATCCCGGCCACGCCGCTCGGGTACAACCTGCAGGTCTCGGCCGCGCGCTGGCCCGACAAGCCGGCCTGCGTGTTTCTCGGCCATGCGCTCAGTTATGCCGAACTCGACCGCCAGGCGCAGCGGCTGGCCGCCTGGCTGCAGGCGCAGGGCGTGGCCGCGGGCGACCGCGTCGCGCTGTTCCTGCAGAACTGTCCGCAGTTCCTGGTCGCGTTCTACGCGGCGATGAAGGCGGGCGCGGTGGTGGTGCCGGTGAACCCGATGAATCGCGCCGACGAACTCGGCCACTGCCTCGCCGACGCGCAGGCCACGGTGGCGGTCTGCGCCGCCGACCTGGCCGGCATCGTCGCGCAGGCCGACGCCGCGCTGCCGCCGGCGCAACGGCTGCGCCAGGTCGTGGTGGCGAGCTACGCCGACGCGCTGCCCGGCGGCATCGACCCCGCGCTCGGCGTGCCGGCGGCGATGCGCGACTGGCTGCTCGCCGAGGCGCCGCTGCCCGACGGCCTGCCGCTGACGCGCTGGGCCGACGCGCTGGCGCAGGGCGCCGCGCTGCCGTTCACGCCGCCGGCGGTGTCGGCAGACGACCTCGCGCTGCTGCCCTACACCTCGGGCACCACCGGGCTGCCGAAGGGCTGCATGCACACGCACCGCACGCTGATGGCCAACGCTGCCAGTGGGCAGTGGGGCTGGTCCGGCGCGGAGACGGTGTCGCTGACGGTGGTGCCGATGTTCCACATCACCGGTATGGTCTACGGCGTGCTCGCGCCGGTCTACGCCGGCTCGACGTCGGTGTTGATGCCGCGCTGGGACCGCGAGCTGGCCGCGCGGCTGATCGCTCGCCACCGCGTGACGCACTGGACCTGCATCCCGACGATGATCATCGACCTGTTCGGCAGCCCGAACTACGCCGGCTTCGACCTCACGAGTCTGGTCTACCTGTCGGGCGGCGGCGCGGCGATGCCGCAGGCGGTGGCCGAGCGGCTGCGCGCCGAGTTCGGCCTGGACTTCGTCGAGGGCTACGGGCTGACCGAGACCGCCGCGCCGTCGCACCTCAACCCGCCCGAGCGCACGAAGTTGCAGTGCCTGGGCGTGCCGATCTTCGGCGTCGACTCGCGCATCGTCGACCCGGTGACGCTGCGCGAGCTGCCCCCCGGCGAAACCGGCGAGATCGTCATCCACGGCCCGATGGTGTTCAAGGGCTACTGGCGCCAGCCCGAGGCCACCGCCGCGGCGTTCGTCGAGATCGACGGCCAGCCGTTCTTCCGCTCCGGCGACCTCGGGCGCATGGACGACGAGGGCTACTTCTTCATCGTCGACCGCCTCAAGCGCATGATCAACGCCAGCGGCTACAAGGTCTGGCCCAGCGAGGTCGAGCTGATGCTGTTCAAGTGCCCGCTGGTGCAGGAGGCCTGCGTGATCTCGGCCGCCGACGCCTACCGCGGCGAGACGGTCAAGGCGGTGGTCGTGCTGCGCGCCGAGCACCGCGCCAGCGCGAAGCCGCAGGACATCGTCGACTGGGCGCGCGAGCACATGGCCGCGTACAAGGTGCCGCGCGTCGTCGAGTTCGTCGACGCGCTGCCCAAGAGCGGCTCGGGCAAGGTGATGTGGCGGCTGCTGCAGGACCTCGAGCGCGGCGCGGGCTGATGCGTGTTCGCGTTCGGTCGATCACGACCGGCGCCGCGTCGGCAGCCGCTCAGCGCACGAGCAGGTCCTGCGTCTCGGGGTGACGTCGCATGTACACCGCGACGTAGCTGCACAGCGGCTGCACGCGCAGGCCCTCGGCGCGCACCCAGGCCAGCGCCGCCTCGACGAGCCGGGCGGCGACGCCGCGGCCCTGCAGCGACGGCGGCACCTCGGTGTGCACGATCTGCACCACGTCGCCGACGCGGCGGTACTGGCACACGCTGATCTCGCCGTCGACGAGCATCTCGAAGCGCGAGCGCGCGGGTTCGTGCACGACCGTCATCGGCTTGGGGGCGCGCCGAGGCGCTGCCAGAGGAAGGTGAATTCGAGCGCGCGCATGTCGGCGCGCTGCGCGTTGTCGGCCGCGCCGGCGTGGCCGCCTTCGATGTTCTCGAAGTACAGCACGTCGTGGCCCTGTTCGATCATCCGCGCCGCCATCTTGCGCGCGTGCCCCGGGTGCACGCGGTCGTCACGCGTCGACGTGGTGAACAGCACCGGCGGCAGCCGCGTGCCGGCGCGCACAAGGTGGTACGGGCTGTAGCGGGCGAGCGCCGCCCAGTCGTCGGCGTCGTCGGGGTCACCGTACTCGGCGATCCACGATGCGCCGGCGAGCAGGCGGTGGTAGCGGCGCATGTCGAGCAGCGGCACCTGGCAGACGACGGCGCCGAACAGCTCGGGGCGCTGCAGCATCACCGCGCCGACCAGCAGCCCGCCGTTGCTGCCGCCCTGGATGCCGAGCCGGCCCGGCGAGGTGACGCCGCGCCCGATCAGGTCCTCGGCGACGGCGACGAAGTCGTCGAACGCGTGCTGCCGGCCGGCCTTCAGCGCCGCCTGGTGCCACGCCGGGGCGTACTCGCCGCCGCCGCGGATGTTCGCGACGACGAACACGCCGCCGGCTTCGAGCCAGACGCGGCCGTTGGCGCCCAGGTACCACGGCGCCAGCGAGACCTCGAAGCCGCCGTAGCCGTACAGCAGCGTCGGCCGCGGCCCGGGTGGCGCGTCGCGCGGGCCGACCACGAAGTACGGCACGCGCGCGCCGTCGCGCGAGCGCACGAAACGCTGCTCGACGCGCAGCGCCCCGGCGTCGAAGTACGCCGGCAGCGACTTCAGCGCCTGCAACGCGCCGCCGCCGGCGTCGCCCAGGTACAGCGTGTCCGGCGTCAGGAAGTCGGTGTACTGCAGCAAGAACCGCTCGGCGAGCGCGTCGTCGGCGAGCAGCGGGTCGTGCAGCGCGGCCACGTGCGCGCTGCCCGGCGACGGCGTGTCCAGCGTGCGCCCCTGCCAGCCGTCGCCCTGCGGCCACCACGCCTCGATGCGGCTGCTCACGTCTTCGAGCACCTCGAGCAGCACGCGCGTGCGCGTCGTCGTGAAGCCGGCCAGCGCGCGTGTGGGTGTCGGCGTGAACAGCGCGTGCAGCCGGCGCTCGCCGCGCAGCCAGGCTGCGGCGTCGCCGACCAGCAGCGAGCCTGCCGGCCAGGTGCGGCCGGCCACCGGCCAGTCACTGCGCAGTTCGACCAGCACGCGGTCGCGCCAGAAGTGCAGGTCGGCGTCGTCGGGCTTGTCGATGCGCTGCACGCCGTCGGCACCGAGCAGGTACAGCTCTTCGCGGTAGAAGTCGATCGCGCGGCGCAGGAAGGTGCGTTCGAATCCCGGCGTGCGGTCGACCCAGGCGCCGACCGACACGTCCTGCGCGCGCCCCTCGAACACCGTGGGCGCGTCGGCCAGCGGGCGGCCGCGTCGCCAGCGCTTGATCACGCGCGGGTAGCCCGAGTCGGTCAGCGAGGCGGCACCGAAGTCGGTGCCGACGAGCAGCGTGTCGTCGTCGAGCCAGGCGACGTCGGTCTTCGCCTCGGGCAGCACGAAGCCGCCTTCGCCGGGTGCGACGAAGCGCCGCGTCGCGAGGTCGTACTCGCGCACCACCACGGCGTCGGCGCCGCCGCGCGACAGCTTCAGCAGTGCACGGTCGTAGCGCGGCCCGAGCACCTGCGCACCGGCCCAGACCCAGTTCTCGCCCTCGTCGCGCGCGAGCGCGTCGAGGTCGAGCAGCAGCTCCCACGCCGGCACATCGCGGCGGTAGTCGTCGGGCGTCGTGCGCCGCCACAGCCCGCGCGGGTGGTCGGCGTCGCGCCAGAAGTTGTACAGGTGCGCGCCGCGGCGCACCACCTGCGGGATCTGCGCCTTCGAGTCGAGCACCTCGAGGATGCGCTCGCGTCGCGTCGCGAAGCCCGGGTCGGCCTCGAGCCGCGTGCGCGTGTGCGCGTTGCGCTCGCGCACCCAGTCCAGCGCGCGCTCGCCGTCGACGGCCTCGAGCCAGAGGTACGGGTCGTCGGGCGCGGCGTCGCGCGGCGAGGTCGTCGTCATGCCGCACCCCGACGACGCCAGTGCCAGGCGAAGGGCCGCAGGCAGCGCACGCATCGGTCGGCGGCGGGCTTCACGGCCGCGCGCCTTCGCGCGGCAGCAGTCGCGCGGGCGCCAGCTCGACCGAGCGCGCGCCGTCGCCGACCCACACCAGCGCGTCCTGCACCGTCACCTGCAGCTGCATGGAACGCTGCGCCAGCGCGGCGAGCGCCTTCGACTGCTCGCTGGGCAGTTGCCAGACCGCGAGGTTGGCGCAGCGCGCCACGCGGTCGGCCAGCGGCGCCCACCACAGCGGCACCGACGCGCTGTAGGCCAGCACGGTGACGCGCTCGGCGCGCCCGCAGGCCTTCAGCAGCCGTCGCTCGTCGGGCTGGCCGACCTCGATCCAGTGCACCAGGGTGCCGTCGAGGTCGTGCTGCCACAGGTCGGGCTCGTCGGTGTCCGACAGGCCGCGCGCCATCTCGAGCCGCCCGCGCCGGTCGTCGGCCGGCACGTGCAGCGCGAAGGCGAGCAGCCGCACCATCAGCCGCTCGTCGTTCTCCGACGGATGGCGCGCCAGCGTCAGCGCATGGTCGGCGTACACCGCGCGATCCATGTCGGCGATCGCCAGCTGGGCCTTGTAGACGGTCGACTTCAGCGCCATCGGCCGGCACTGTGCCACAGCCGGCCGCGCGGCCCACCCGTCATCCGAACACGGCGACGAGCTGCGTGCCCAGCGCCGCGAGGCGGCCGTCGCCCGCCCACAGCCGCGCCGTCTGGTTGACCAGCCCGCCGTCGACGGCCAGCGCCTCGGTGTCGGCGCGCCACCATGCCAGCGGGTCGCTGCGACGGTGCGGGTCGGTGCGCAGCTCGAGCGCCCAGGTCACCGAACTGGCCGGGACGCGTTCGTGCGCCTGCCCGATCACCGGCGTCGGCGCGACGTCGGCCAGCAGCACCGCGAGCAGCTCGTCGTCGACGGCGTCGGGCTGCGGATCGCGCAGACGCAGGTGCATCTGGTTCGCGTGCCCGCTTCCCCCGCTGTACGGCGGCGGCCCGCCGGCCCAGCGCATGTCGAAGTGCTGCAGGAACGGCGGCGCCGCGCCGGCGACGTAGGGCACCGCCGGCAGCGCCTCGGGCGGCGGCACGTCGTCGGGGCGGCGCGGGCGCAGCGGCTCGATCGCGCTGTCGCGCCCGGCGGCGAACACCGCCAGCAGCACCGCGCGCACCTGGCCGCCTTGCCGCAGCTGCGCCATCGCCTGGTGCGCGCTGCGCCCGCTGCGCAGGCGCTGTGCGACGACCTCGACCGCGCCGGCGTCGACCGGCGCGACGAAGCTGGTCTGCAGCGCGCGCAGCGGCGGTGGGTCGATGCCGTCGGCGCGCAGCCGCTCGCGCAGCGCGTGCACGCCCAGCGCCGCGACGAGGCCGCCGAACGCGCTGCGGCCCTGCAGCCAGTCGGCGCCGATCTCGCAGCGCAGGCCGTCGCCGTGCGCGCGGAAGCGGGCGAGCAGCGCCGACAGGGGCAGGGGATCGGGCGGGGTGCTGGACATCGGTGCAGGCGCTCGGCGGCGGCAGATGGAGTGCGCGGCATTGTCGGCGTGGCGGTGCGTCCGGCCTGCCGCCAGGGCGACAGGCGCACGATGGCCGGCCGCGGCGCGGGTATCGCCGGGGGTGGCATGATTGCCGGCCCTGCCGGCGGCGCCGGCCACCGCGATGCCATGAGGACCCCGATGAACCGACTTCCCGCCCTGCCTTTGCTGCTCGCCGTCGCGCTGCTGACGGGGCTGCCCGCTGCGGCGTTCGCGCAAGGCGGCGCGCCGAAGACCTCGTCGCTCGGCGCGGGCTCGTCGAGCGGGCCGCTGCTCACGCGCGACGAGCTGCGCGCCTGCCTGAAGCGCCAGGACGGGCTGAACAAGGACAACGAGGCGCTGCAGCGTGAACGCGCCGCGCACGACGCCGAACGCGGCGCGATCGAGCGCGAGGCCGAGTCGCTCAAGGGCGAGCGCGACGCCATCGAGCAGATGCGCCAGTCGTCGCAACAGTTCGCCGCGCGCGCGAAGGAACTCAGCGAGCGCGTCGAGGCGTGGAACCAGCGCATGAAGGACTTCCAGGCGGCCGGCCGGTCGGGGCCGATCGCCGAGCGGCAGAAGCGCCAGCTCGACACCGAGCGCCAGGCGATCGACCGCGACGGCCAGGCGCTGCGCACCGAGCAGGACGAGGTCGCCGGCAGTTTCGAGGGCAAGGTCAAGGCGTACAACGACAAGCTGCGCGCGCGCGACGAGCAGGCGCAGCGCTGGAACGAACGCAACCAGCAGCTCAACCAGCGTGCCGAGGCGCTGCAGCGCGAGCGCGACCTGTGGGTCGACGAATGCGGCAACCGCCGCTACCGCGAGGACGACGAGATCGCGATCCGCCGCGGCCAGTGAGGGGCTTTGTGATGTCCGACGCCACCGGCAACCCGCTGCTCGAGCCCTGGACCGCGCCGCACGGTCTGCCGCCGTTCGACCGCGTGCGCCCCGAGCACTTCGCCCCGGCTTTCGAGCAGGCGATGCACGCGCACCGCGACGAACTCGACGCCGTCGCGGCGCGTGCCGACGACGACGCCGCGACGGTGCTGGCCGCGCTCGACGGCGCCGGCCAGCCGCTGGCCCGGCTGTCGCACCTGTTCTACAACCTGACCGCGTCGCACACCTCGCCGGCGCTGCAGCAGGTGCAGCGCGAGATGGCGCCGCGGCTGGCCGCGCACGAGCAGGCGGTGCTCACGCACCCCGGCGTGTTCGCGCGCCTCGAGGCGCTGCACGAGCGGCGCGACGCGCTGGGCATCGACGCCGAGACGCGCCGCCTGCTCGAGCGGCTGCGCCTCGACGACGTGCGCGCCGGCGCGCGGCTCGACGCCGCGGCGCGGGCGCGCCACGCGCAGATCGTGCAGCGCCTGGCGACGCTGACCACGCAGTTCGCGCAGAACGTGCTGGCCGACGAGTCGCGCTGGCAGCTGGAACTGCACGGCGAGGCCGACCTCGACGGGCTGCCCGACGGCGTGCGCGCCGCGGCACGCCAGGCCGCCGTCGACCGCGGCCTGGCCGACGGCCACGTGGTCACGCTGTCGCGTTCGCTGGTGGTGCCTTTCCTCACGCACAGCCCGCGGCGCGACCTGCGCGAGCGCGTCTGGCGCGCCTGGGTCGGCCGCGGCGAAGGCGTCGGCGGCGCGAGCGACAACCGCGACCTCGTGCGCGAGATCCTGCAGCTGCGCGCCGAGCAGGCCGCGCTGCACGGCTTCGCCTGCTATGCGGACTACGCGCTCGCGGACACGATGGCGCGCGAGCAGCGCGCCGTGCGCCGCCTGCTCGACGACGTGTGGACGCGTGCGCTGGCGGCGCTCGGGCGCGAGCGCGACGCGCTGCGCGCGCTGCAGCGCGAGCTGGGCGGCGACGAGCCGCTCGAGGCCTGGGACTGGCGCTTTTGGGCCGAGCGGCTGCGCCAGCGCCGCTACGCGATCGACGACGCCGAGGCGAAACCGTACTTCGCGCTCGAACGCATGGTCGCCGCGGCGTTCGACTGCGCGCAGCGCCTGTTCGGGCTGCGCTTCGTGCCGCGCGCCGACCTGCCGGTGTACCACCCCGACGTCGTCGCCCACGAGGTGTTCGACGCCGCCGGCGCGCCGGTGGGGGTGTTCCTGCACGACAACTTCGCGCGGCCGGGCAAGCGCAGCGGCGCGTGGATGAGCGCGCTGCGCTGGCAGTCGCAGGCGCTGGGCACGACGCCGGTGATCCTGAACAACAACAACTTCGCCAAGGCGTCGCCCGGCGAGCCGACGCTGCTCGGCTTCGACGACGTGCGCACGCTGTTCCACGAGTTCGGCCACGCGCTGCACGGGCTGCTGTCGCAGGTGCGCTACCGGCGCCTGTCGGGCACGCAGGTCCTGCGCGACTTCGTCGAACTGCCCAGCCAGCTGTTCGAGCACTGGGCCCTCGAGCCCGAGGTGCTGCGCCGCCACGCCCGCCACGCCGCCACCGGCGAGCCGATCCCCGACGCGCTGATCGAGCGCCTGCACGCCGCGCGCCACTTCGGCCAGGGCTACGAGACGCTGCGCTACACCGCCAGCGCGATCGTCGACCTCGAGGCGCACGCGCCGGGCCCGGGCCGCACGCCCGACGACCCGGTGGTCTTCGAGCGCGACGTGCTGCGGCGCCTGGGCGCGCCGCACGAGGCCGGCATGAACCACCGGCTGGTGCACTTCCAGCACCTGTTCTCGGGGTCGGGCTACGCCGCCGGCTACTACGTGTACCTGTGGGCCGAGGTGCTCGACGCCGATGCTCACGACGCCTTCGTCGAAGCCGGCGACCCGTTCGACCGCGCCACCGCCGAGCGCCTGCGCCGCCACGTCTACGCCGCCGGCAACAGCGTCGAGCCGGGTGCGACCTACGTCGCGTTCCGCGGGCGCGAGGCGCGCATCGAGCCGATGCTGCGCAAGAAGGGGTTGCTCGCCGAGGTCTGATGCGGTCCTGCACTCGGCCGCAAGGCAGTTCGCGTCGTCCCGGCGGGCGTGTCCGCGCCGTCGTCGGCGCCGATCCGGGGCGTCGTCGACCTCGGCCGTCCGAGTCGCCCGACCGTCGCCGCGCGGCCGCCTGCGGCGTCGCCCTCGAGCGGTCTCGCCGTCGTGCGAGTCGACGGCCCTCAGGGTGACGGCCCGAACATGGCTTCGATCGCGCGCATGAACGCGCGGAAGTCCAGCGGCTTGGTCCAGTAGTCGGCGAAGCCGGCGGCCAGCGCGGCGTCGATGTCGTCGGGCATCGCGTTGGCCGACACGGCGATGCACGGGATCGCGGCCGTGCGTTCGTCGGCGCGCAAGCGGCGCAGTACCTCGAGGCCGTCGAAGTCGGGCAGCTGCATGTCGACGAGGACCAGGTCGGGCTGCTGCGCCTGCGCGGTGCGCACGCCGCTGGCGCCGTCGCGCGCGGTGGCCAGGGTCAGGTCGCGGCGGCGCGCGAGCAGCTCGGCGACGATCATCAGGTTCACCGGGTTGTCCTCGATGTACAGCAGGCGCCCGGCGTGGCGCAGCGCGCCGGGACGCGACGGCGTCTCGTCGGGCAGCGGCGCCGGCGCGGTGTCGGGCTCGTCGTCGCCGGCGGCGTCGAGCTCGACCTCGAAGCGGCTGCCCTCGGCGGGTCGGCTGCTCACCGCGACGCGCCCGCCCATGCGCTCGACCAGCGCCTTGACGATCGCCAGCCCGATGCCGGTGCCCTCGATGCCCTCGCGTTCGGTGCCCAGCCGGTTGAACGGCTCGAACAGCTGGCGCAGCTGCGCCGCGTCCAGGCCGCGCCCGCTGTCGCTGACGACGATGGCCACGCGGCGCGCGCCGTCGGCGTCGCGCGGCTGCGCCTCGACGCGCACCCAGCCGCCGTCGCGGTTGTACTTGACGGCGTTGCTGAGCAGGTTGACCAGCACCTGACGCAGCCGCGTCGCGTCGGCGCGCACGCGCAGGTCGAGCCGGCCGCAGTCCAGCCGCACGCCGCGATCGCGTGCGGTCGCCTCGACCAGCGGCAACGTGTCGTGCACCAGCCGGTCGAGCCACACCCCGCCGAGCTCGAGCCTCATCTCGCCGCTGTCGATGCTCGACAGGTCGAGCACGTCGTTGATCAGCGACAGCAAATGCCGCCCGGCGGCGCGGATGTGCAGCAGGCGGTTGCGCAGCCGTGCCGGGTCGCTGGCGCGCTCGTCGTCGAGCAGCAGCTGCGCGAAACCCAGCACCGCGTTCAGCGGCGTGCGCAGCTCGTGGCTCATGCGCGCGAGAAAGCGGCTCTTGGCCTCGCTGGCGCGCTGCGCGATCAGCTTGTCGCGCAGCGCCGCCTCGGCGGCCTTCACGTCGGTGACGTCCCACTCGATGCCGATGCGCCGCGCGGCGCTGCCGTGGCCGGCCGGCAGCAGCGCCGAGCGCGACGCCAGCCAGCGCCAGCTGCCGTCGGGCCAGCGCACGCGGAACTCGGCCTGCGTCGACGCGCGCGCCGCGTCGGCACGCCCGAACTGGCGGCGCAGCCGCCCGCGGTCGTCGGGGTGCACCAGCGCCATGCGCTCGCCGGCGGCGGGCGGGGTGTCGCGCGGCGGCAGGCCGCGCAGCGCGAACATCTGCGCGTCCCAGGTGGTGCGGCCGCTGTCGAGGTCGACCTCCCAGGTGCCGATGCCCACGCCGCGGGTGATCAGCTCGGCGCGCTCGTGGGCGCGGCGCAGCGCCTGCATCGCCTCGTGCTGCTCGGTCACGTCGAGCGCGACGCCGAACAGCCGCCGGCGGTCGGTGCGCTGGCGGTCGACGTCGGCGCGCAGCACGATCCAGCGCGTGCCGCCGTCGCGGCGCAGCGCGCGCAGTTCGGCCTCGAGCGGATGGTCGCCGGCCTTCAGGTAGGCGACGGCGAGCGAGCGCAGGTGCTCGCGGTCGTCGGGGTGCACGCAGTTCGACAGCCACTCCGCCAGCGACGGCGGCCGCGCCGAGCCGACCGTGTCGAACAGCTCGTACATCTGCGCGTTCCAGTCGGTTTCGTCGGTGGTCAGCGTCGCGGTCCAGATGCCCACGCGCGCGGCGCGCGTGGCCACGTCGAGCCGTTGCGCCAGCTCGAGCGCGTGCGCGTTGCGCTCGACCTGTTCGGTCAGGTCGAGCGCGACGCCGACGAAGGCCACCGCGGCGCCGGTGGCGTCGCGCTCGAGCACGCGGCGGCTGAGCACGTGGCGCCATTGCCCGTCGCTGCGCCGGTAACGGGCCTGTGCGTCGCTGGGCTCGCCGGTGGCCAGCGTGCGTGCGGCCGACGCCTCCAGGTCGGCCAGGTCGTCGGGGTGGACGAGCGCACGAAGCTCGGCCAGCGGCAGGCCCTGCTCGCGCACCGGCAGGCCCAGGATCTCGAACGCCCGCGCGTCGCAGCGCATCAGGTCGGTGCGCAGGTCGTGGCGCCACAGGCCGATGTTCGAGGCGCCCAGCGCCAGCTGCAGCTGCTGCTGCGTCGACTCGACCGAACGCGCCAGCTCCCACGCCTCGGTGTCGTCCATCATCACGCCGAGCACCCGCTCGGGCCGGGCGTCGGCGCCGGCGAGCACGCGCCACTGCGAGTGCAGCCGCCGCACGCTGCCGTCGGGCCGCACGACACGGAAGTGCGCGCCGTACGACCCCGGCTGCCGCAGCGACGCGAGGAACGTCTCGGTGATGCGGTCCTGCGCCGGCACCTGCCGCGACGAGGTCGCGTAATCGGGCATGCCGGCGTCGGGGTCCAGGCCCCAGAAGCGGAACATGTGGCGGTCCCAGCGGCCTTCGAAGGTGCGCAGGTCGCGCTCCCACAGCCCGATGCGGCCGAACTCCTGGGCCAGCTCGAGCTTCTCGGCGAGCTGCCGCGCGCGCCGCGCCTCGCCCAGGTCGACCAGCGAGACCGCGTGCAGCGGCGCGCCGCATTCGTCGACCCCGAGCCGACGCAGCGCCAGCCGGACGTGCAGCGTGGCCCCGCCGGCGTCGGCACCGTCGAACTCGACGCCGTCGATCGTGTCGCCGCGCTCGAGCGCCTCGTGCAGCGGTTGCGGCCGCGCCCAGCGCAGCAGCGCGGGCAGCGCCTGACCGCCCGCCTGCGCCGCGTCGACGCCGGCGAACGCCGCCGCGGCGTCGCTGATCCAGCGCACGCGCGCCTGCGCATCGACGACGACCAGCAGGCATCCGGGCAGCGTCGCGAGGGCGTCGAGCGCGTGGCGCCACGGCGTCGTCGAAGGGGCGGCAAGAGGGGTCGCGGGCACGGCAGCGCTGGCGCGCAATGGGGCGCCGGGGGCAGTCTAGCCGCGGCGGCCGGCGAGGCGGCAACCCGCAGTCAGGGGTTCGTCGGGACCTGCCGTGCCGGTGGCTGCCGCGGCGGGCCGCCGCGCGGCCCCGCGGCGACCGCCACGCCGCCGGCTGCGGGCGAGGCGCCGGCGCCCTTGCACGGTCAGCACGGTCAGGCCACCGGCACCGCTTCGCCGTCTCGCAGCACCGCGCGGTTGCGTCCGTCGGCCTTGGCGCGGTACAGCGCCTCGTCGGCGCGGCGCAGCAGCGTGGTCACGTCGTCGCCGTCGCCGCGCACCGTGATGCCCAGGCTGATCGTCACCGGCCCGTGCGGCACCCAGCGCGAGACGTCGAGCCGCGCGACGCGCTCGCGCAGCCGCTCGGCCAGCGCGTGCGCCGCCGCCGCGCCGAAGCCCGGTGCGACGAGCAGGAACTCCTCGCCGCCGAGCCGACCGGCGGCCACCGCGCGCTCGCCGCCGCCATGGCGCTCGGCGGTGTCGCGCAGCGCCGCGGCGACCGCGCGCAGCACCTCGTCGCCGACCGGGTGGCCGAGCTCGTCGTTGATCGCCTTGAAACGGTCGATGTCGGCGATCAGCACCGCGCCGCCGGCCGGGTCGTCGAGCATGTGCTGCAGCCGCTCGACGATGCGCCGGCGGTTCGGCAGCCCGGTGAGTTCGTCGGTCATCGCCAGGTCGCGCAGGCGCAGGCCGTGGCGGCGCTGGCGCAGCCCGAGCATCGCCAGCGCGGCGACGAGCAGCGCGGCGAGCACCAGCGCGACCGTCTGCAGGGTGTTCGCCTGGCGCTGAGCGGCCAGCGCGCGTTCGGTGGCCCGCATCTCGCGCGCCAGCGCCGCGGTCTCGCGCTCGCGCGCCGCCAGGTCGAACTCGACCTTGGCGTGCGCGAAGCGCTGGTCGATCTGGCGCCGCAGCAGTCCCTCCGAGACGGCCTTCGAGCGCGCCTGGTGGTCGAAGGCCTGGCGCCACTCGGCCAGCGCCGACAGCGCCGCGGCCAGCTCGCCGTGCGCGTCGGCAAGCTCGGCCGGCGACTCGGCGCGTGCGAACACCGCCTGCGCGTCGCGCAGCACGGCCACCGCCTCGGCAGGGCGGCCGAGCAGGCGCAGCGCGACGCCGCGCTGCAGCGCGATCTGCGCGCGCAGCCGCTCGTCGGGCGTGCGCCGCTGCAGCCGCTCGGCTTCGGCGAGCAGGTCCAGCGCCTGCTGCGCGCGCCCCCGTGCGTTGGCCACGCCGGCCAGCCCGCGCAGCCCGTAGGCGGCGCCGCGGGCGTAGCCCAGTTCGCGCCCGAGCGCGGCGACGCTGGTGAAGTGGCGCTGCGCGGCGTCCCAGTCGGCCAGTCGCTCGAGCACGCGTGCGAGGTTGTGCTCGGTCACCAGTTGCTCGCGCAGCAGGCCCTCGGCGCGCTGGCGCTCGAGCGCGAGTTCGAAGAAGTGGCGCGCCTGCGCGTGGTCGCCCATGCGGTTGTACAGGATCGCCACCGCGTTGGTCGCGATGCTCAGCCGCCGCGCCGCGCCGATGGCCTCGAACTGCGCCACCGCGCGCTTGAGGTCGGCCAACCCGAGGGCGAACTCGCCCTGCAGTCCGCGCAGGTAGCCGCGGTGAACCAGCGCGGTGCCGAGCATCTCGCGGTCGGCGGCAGCGTCGGCCACCGTCACCGCCTGCTCGTACAGCGCCATCGCGCGTGCGTTGTCACCGGCGATCTCGTGCACCTCGCCTTCGCAGGCGAGCAGCCCGGCGCGCAGTCCGGAGCGTTTCAGGCGCGGCAGCCACGCCGCCGCGTCGGCGAGGTGGGACAGCGCGCGCTCGCGGTCGCGCTCGGAGTGGTAGTCGCACAGCTGCAGGTGCGCGTGCACCGCGGTGTCGGCGTCGTCGCCGGCGGCCGCGAGCGCCTGCTCGGCGAGCGCGCGGCTGGCCTCGGGGTCGCGCCCCATCGCGTCGACGCTGCGCGCGACGAGCGTCGCGGGCGCCTCGACGCTGCCCAGCGCCGGGGCGGCGAGCAGCAGGCACAGCAGCAGCGCCGTCAGGCGGGTCGGACGCACGGGCGAGGCGGCTCGCACCGGGATGGCGGGTGCGGGGGTGCCGCGGCCCGCGCCGACCGGTGGCGCTTCGGTGGTGGGACACTGCGTCATTGTGGCCGACGCCGCGTCGCGCCGACGCCGGACGCGCCACCCGCGCCGCGGCCGGCGTTCGCCGACGTCGGCCGGCCGCCGCACCTCGCCGGCCGTCACATGCCCTTGAAGCGCCACGCATACGCCTGGCTGACGGTGAGCCTTTCCGGGTGCGCGCGCAGGTGCAGCGTGACTCGACCCAGTTCGTCGCGCTGCGCGCGCGCGATGGCCGCGGCACGCACGATCAACCCGCGGTGCACCTGCCAGAACACCTCGGGGTCGAGCCCCTCGGCGATCTCCTTCAGCGGCTTGCGCACGTGGGCCTCGTCGCCGGCGGTGACCACGCGCGTGTACTTCTCGTCGCTCTGGAAGAACAGCACTTCGTCGATGCCGAACATCTTGATCGTGTCGCCGACGCTGGCGCTGATCCAGCGCAGCCGTGCCGCGGCGTCGGGGCGCGGCGCGAGCCGCGCGAGCATCTGCTCGACCAGCGCGTCCAGCGCCGGGGCCGCCTCGCGCGCACCCAGGCGCGCACGCAGCCGCTGCACGGCCTGCGCCAGCCGATCGGACGCCACCGGCTTGAGCAGGTAGTCGACCGCGCCGGCGTCGAACGCCGCCACGGCATGGCTGTCGTAGGCGGTCGTGAACACGACGTGGCAGCGCCCGCTCGCCGCGCGCGCGACGTCGATCCCGCTGGCGCCGGGCATGCGGATGTCGAGGAACGCGACGTCGGGCGCGTGCGCGTCGATCGCCTCGATCGCCGCCGGGCCGTGCTCGCACTCGGCGACGACGTCGAGCTCGGGCCAGGCCTCGGCCAGCATGCGGCGCAGCTCGGCACGCGGCAGGTCTTCGTCGTCGGCGAGGATCGCGGTGGGCGTCACGGGAGGTCCAGAGGCAAGGTCAGGGTCGCGACGACGCCGCCTCCGGCGCGGCTGTGCAGCGCCAGCGACGCGCGTTCGCCGTACAGCTGCACGAGCCGCTCGCGGATGTTGGACAGCCCCAGTCCGGTGCCGGCCGACGCGCCGCCGAAGCCGACGCCGTCGTCGGCGACGTGGATCGCCAGCCGGCCGTCGTCGGTGCGGGTGGCGCTCACGTCGACGCGCGCCGCACCGACCTTCGGCTCGACGCCGTGCTTGACCGCGTTCTCGACCAGCGACACCAGCAGCAGCGGCGGGCAGCGCGCGCGCAGCAGGTCGGCCGGCGCGTCGACGCTCCAGGCCAGCCGCGGCATGCGCGCGGCCATCAGCCCGAGGTAGGCGCGCAGCAGCTCGAACTGCCCGCCGAGCGTCGCGTCGGCGGCGCCATCGCTGCGCAGCCGCGGAATCGCCGCGCGCAGGTACTCGACGAGGCGGTCGATCATCGTCGTCGCGCGCGCCGGGTCGGTGGCGATCGCGCTGCGCACGCCGGCGAGCGTGTTGAACAGGAAGTGCGGCTCGACCTGCGCGGCGAGCACCGACAGCCGCAATTCGGCTTCGCGGCGTTGCGCCTGCGCCTCGCGCAGTTCGCGTTCGCGTGCCAGCGCCGACATCGCGGCGCGCTCGCGGCGCCAGCCGATCAGCGCGAAGCCGCCGGCCAGCCAGAAGGCCACCGCGGCGTGAAACGCGAGGTTGGCCGGGTCGTCGGCCTGGCGAGCGATGTCGGTGTCACGGCCGTCGGGCGGCGCCGGTGCCGCATCGGGGCCGATCGGCTGCACCAGGATGCCGATGTGCAGCGCGATGCGCCTGCGCTTGCCTTCGGCATCGACGTCGCCGATGCGTTCGGCGATCCACTGCTTCAGCGGCTCGGCGGCGTGGCGGGCGACGCCCATCGTCGCCAGGACGGCCACGCAGATCGCGGCGAGCAGCGCCCAGCCCTCGACGCGCTCGGGCCAGCCGCGCCGGCGCACCCACAGGCCCAGGCACGGGCCGAGCAGCAGCGGAATCCACAGGTTCAGCGACAAGCCCAGCAGCGCGGCCCAGGGCCATCCGCTGGCCGAGTTGGCCCGCCCGATACCGGCCACCAAGAGCAGTGCGCCGACCACCGGCACCGCCCAGGCCAGCGTGCGCGCGCGCACCCAGGGCGCGCTGAACACCGGCCAGCGGCGGTAACGCGTGAACCAGCCCTGCGCGCGGCCCGACAGCTCGGCCGGCAACGGCTGGTCGAGCGCGGGGGGCAGCGGTGCCGCGACGGTGGTCATCGGCGCGCAGCATAGCCAGCGCGGCGACGCGCGGCCATCGGTGCGACCGATCGGGCGCCGGGTGCGACGAGTGGCGCGCTCGGCGCGACGGGCGCCGCTGCGGCTATGCTGGGCGCGAAGGAGCCAGGACGATGTTCGACACGACGATCGCCGGCAGCCTGCCCAAGCCCGGGTGGCTGGCCGAGACACACAGGCTGTGGCCGCGCTGGAAGGCCGAGGGGGCGGACCTGGCGCAGGCCCAGCTCGACGCGACGCTGCTGTGGATCAAGCACCAGGAGGACGCCGGGCTCGACGTGATCGGCGACGGCGAGCAGGCGCGCCAGCACTTCGTGCACGGCTTCCTCGAGCGGGTCGACGGCATCGACTTCGAACACAAGGTCGAGATGGGCATCCGCGCCGACCGTTACAAGGCGATGGTGCCGCAGGTCGTCGCGCCGCTGCGCCTGAAGGGCCGCGTGCACGAGGCCGAGGCCCGGCTGCTGCGCGCGCACACGACGCGGCGCACCAAGTTCACGCTGCCCGGGCCGATGACCATCGTCGACACGGTGGCCGACCGCCACTACGGCGACCGCGTCGCACTGGCGATGGCGTTCGCCGAGCTGCTGAACCGCGAGGCGCTGGCGCTGCAGGCCGACGGCATCGACGTGATCCAGTTCGACGAGCCGGCGTTCAACGTCTACATGGCCGACGCCGCCGACTGGGGCGTGAAGGCGCTCGAGCGCGCGGCGCAGGGCCTGACCTGCAAGACCGCGGTGCACATCTGCTACGGCTACGGCATCGACGCCAACGTCGCGTGGAAGAAGACGCTCGGCGACGAGTGGCGCCAGTACGAGCAGGTGTTCCCGGCGCTGGCGGCGAGCTCGATCGACCAGGTCAGCCTCGAATGCATCCACTCGCACGTGCCGCCGCAGCTGATGGCGCTGCTCGAGGGCAAGGAGGTGATGGTCGGTGCGATCGACGTGGCCAGCGACCGCGTCGAGACTGCCGACGAGGTGGCCGACACGCTCGGCACCGCGCTGCGCCACGTGCCGGCGCCGCGATTGATCGCCTGCACCAACTGCGGCATGGCGCCGATGGACCGTGCCATCGCCGAGGCCAAGCTGCGCGCGCTGGTGCAGGGCGCCGCGCTGGCGCGGCGGCGCTGGGGCGGCGCGTGAGCGCCGTGGCCGACCGGCTCGTGCCGCCGCTGACGGCGCCCGACGCGCTCGACGCGGCGCTGCGCGAGCGCGGCCACGCGGTGACCGACGCCGCCGGGCTGCGCACGCTGCTCGGCGGCGTTGCGCGCGAGCGGCTCGACGCCTGGTGGCCGTACTGGGACCGGCTGCCCGACGACACCCACCTGCGCGACGGCGGCCGCTACCGCCGCCGGCGGCACGCGTGTTTCGTCGTCGACGGCGACGACGTGCGCCAGGCGCCGCACCGCGCGCACTGGCAGCCGCTCGAATACAACGCGCTGCACGGCGGCTTCGAACGCTGGTTCGAGCCCGTCGAGCCGGCGCTGGCCGGCGACGTGATGTGGACGCGGCTGCTGCGCGTCGCCGCGGCGCGCGCCAGCGCGCTGCGCGGTGCGCAGCCGTGGTACGTCGAGGCGCACCCCTTTCGCATCGACGCGTCGGCGGGCATCGGACGGCCGACGCCCGAGGGCGCGCACCGCGACGGCGTCGACCTGGTCGTCGTCGTGCTGGTGCGACGCGTCAACGTCAAGGGCGGCGAGACCCGGGTGTTCCATGCCGACGGCCCGCAGGGGCTGCGCTTCACGCTGGCCGAGCCGTGGAGCGCGCTGTGGCTCGACGACGCGCGCATGATCCCCGAGACCACGCCGGTGCAACCCCTCGAGCCCGGCGCGCCGGCGTACCGCGACACGCTCGTGCTGACCTGCCGCGCCGGCGGATTCCAGGGCCCGGGATCCGGCTGACGTCGACCGTCTGGAAGTCAGCGTGGCACGCAACAACTCGGCGAGCCGTCGAGACCTCACGCCGACCCGCGCACGGCACACCGTTGCATGGTGCGACCCGCGTTCACCCAGGTCCGATGAGTGACGTCCCAGAGGGTTCAAGCACACAGGTCCGCGCTGGCGATCCGCCCCCAACGCCTTGGATTCCGATGGCGGGGCCCCGGGAACCGGCCGACGGGTCACTCATCCGATCCTGACCGGGAAATCCCCGCGTGATCATGTACGCAGCTCGAACCCGCAGACCGATCGACTGAAGCGTCGATGGATGGAGAACGACGCGGGCGGAGTGACCTCCACCCCGCCCTACGGGCTCTTGAGCGAGTCGGTCAGTCGGCCTTCATCCGACGACGCGCGAAGCCCGCGCCGGCCAATGCCAAGCCGACCAGGGCCATGGTTGCCGGTTCGGGTACACCATTGTCCGCAGCGCGAAAGGCGACCTCGCCGATGGCACAGCCAGCGAAGGTACCGACATTAGGCTGCGGGCAGTTCGACATGTCCAGGCGGACATAACGCGCGGTCACGGCACCGAAGGAGAACACGTCCGCGGCGTAGTCGGCCAAGCCGTGGTCGGTCGGCGTCAAGCCGGACAGCAGGGGGGTGAAGGTCGTGCCATCGGTCGAGTACAGCAAGTCGAGGAGGCCGATGCCCGACGACTCTTCATTCCAGAGTGCGATGGCATCCAGGAGACGGCTCGAGCCCAGGTCGTAAGTGACGCTGGCACTGGTGCTGTTTAGATTGCTGAACCACTCAAACGGGTTGAAGGTGACCGTGTGCGTCGGCCCGCTGGCAATGTACGCATCAAAGTCGGTCACTCCGCTCGTGTAACCGGCGCTCAAACCCGCCTGGCTCCATGTGTAGCTCAAATCGCCGAACCCGGGTCCGCCGCTGTTGATGACACCACCGACGGCGCTGTGGATCGCGCCGGCATGTGCATGAGAAGCCAAACCCACGAGGGCGATTGTTGCGATGGCCGCAGCCGCCGCGACGCGGGGAAGAGTCTGCTTCGTACGCATATCTGGGCTCCTGTTCGAGCGGTGACTTGGGTACCGCGCTAGCGGCGAGATCCGCCGCGAGTGCGCATCCAGTTGCTTCAAGCAGATTCCGTGCCAGGCGAACAATGTGATTACTTTCAATGACTTGGGGCTCGGCGGCGCGGACGGGACCACGGTGGTGTAAGGTGGATCGACAGTGTGCAGGGAGTGCACTTGCCGCATGCGTTGTCGAGCCGCAGACGCACTCGGTACCCCATGGTGACCGTCGCGGCCCCGGCGCTCGCGGCCATGGAAAGGTCGGTGCGCATCGGTGTCCCCGACGCAAGGGACGACGATTGCAGCCGACCGGCTCCTTCCGCGCACCTTGTGGCAACTTGACGCTTGCCCTGCGCGGCCGGCCGATCAGCGTGGCCGCCCGCGCCGCATGCGGCGCTCGGCCAGCGGGCGCTTGCCCTTGAGCTGGCGCTCGATGCCGTCGTTGAGCGCGCCGCGCAGCGCCAGCACCTCGTCGACGTGGCCGTACACGCCCTCGAAGCGCAGCCCCAGCCACAGCCACAGCGTGCACGCGCGCAGCGCCTGCTCCATGCGGTCGAGCCGGCTGTGGCCGTCGACTTCGTCGAGGAAGGCCGGCCTGCCCGCCCGCCCGGTGCGCGCGTGCGACTCGGCCCAGTCGAGGTAGGCCTCGACGAGCTGCGCCGTGCGCGTGTCCACCGGCGCCTGCGCGTAGGTGAAGCGCATGGCCAGCGGCAGCGCCGGGGCGCGCTCGTCGAGCTGGCCGGCCAGGTCGAGCATCTGCTCCAGCGGCGCGACCGCGAAGTGCGCGTCGTCCAGCCGCAGCTGCTCGACGAACACCGCCAGCACCTCGCGCAGCCGCGTGCGCTGCAGCCGCCCGGCGATCGTCGCCACGTGCCAGGGATTGGGCGCCACCGGGGCCTTGAAGTCGCGCGGCGCGCGCGGCTGCTGCGGCAGCAGTTCCTGCAGCGCCGCCAGCGCCTCGGGCTCGGCGCCGTCGAGCACGCCGACGAAGCCCTCCTCGTGCATGCCGAAGCGTCCGGCCCGGCCGGCGATCTGGTGCGTCTCGGACACGTCGAGCGACCGGTCGGCGACGCCGTCGAACTTCACCAGCGTCGAGAACAGCACGCGCCGGATCGGCAGGTTCAGCCCCATGCCGATGGCGTCGGTGGCCACCAGGATGTGCGAGGCGCCTTCGGCGAAGCGCTCGGCCTCGCGGCGGCGCACCTCGGGCGGCAGCGCGCCGTAGATCACCGACACCGGGTGGCCGGCGCCGGCGATGCGGTCGCGAAGCATCAGCACCTCGCGCCGGCTGAACGCGACGACCGCGTCGCCCAGCGCGAGCTGCTCCATCGGCACCGGACGCGGCAGCAGCTGCACGTGCTGCTTGCGCTCGAAGTGCTGCACCTCGCAGCGCTCGCCGCACAGCCCGAACAGCCGCTCGATGGCCGGCACCGCGAACGCCGAGCAGATCACGATGACCTCGCGCGCCGGCACCGCGACGATGGCCTGCGTCCAGGCCCAGCCGCGCGAGGCGTCGAAGATCATCTGCGCCTCGTCGACGACGGCGACGTCGATCTCGCGCTGCGTGCTCATCATCTCGATCGTGCTCGAGACGACGCGCGCCCCGGGCGCCGGCACGTTCTCCTCGCCGGTCAGCAGCGAGCAGGGCACGCCGCGCGCCATCAGCCGGTCGCGGCCCTCGAGCGCGAGCAGGCGCAGCGGCGCGAGGTAGGCACCTTCGAGCGCCTGCGCCAGCCGCTCGAACGCGGCGTGCGTCTTGCCGCTGTTGGGCGGGCCGACGAACAGGCGCACGCGACGCTGCAGCGTGCGCGCCTTCGGGAAGGTGGCGGGGTAGCCGTGGAACGCGAGCTCGCCGGCCAGCCCGTCGAGCGCGTCGAGCTCGGCCGCTTGCTGCGCCCAGCGCTGCTCGGCACGCGTGCACGCGGCCAGCAATTCGTCCAGCGGCAGCGGCGACGCGCACTCGGCCTGCAGCCGCGGCAGCAGCGACGCCAGGTGCTGCGGCGCGCGCCGGCGCGCGTCGCCGATCAGCGACTCGACGTGTGTCACCACCTGCGGCGCCTGCGGGTGCTGAGCCGGCGGGCCCAACTGCGCCTGCAGCGCGGCGGCATCGCCGTCTCGGAAGAAGGCCCACACCGCGTCGTGCGCCACCGGCACGCGGTGGTAGATCGGCAGCTTCCAGCCCGGCTCGGACAGCGTGAGCGTGTGGCGGATCAGCCGCGTCCAGCGACCGGCGCGGCGCGTCACCGCCATCGTCTCGAGCGCGGCGAAGCGCTCGAGCATGCGCGGCCGCGCGTCGGCGCCGCCTCCGACGGCCTGCAGGTGGGCGAGCGCGGGCGCGATGTCGTCGGGCGCGATCCAGCGGCTCGGTCGCTGCCCGGGCACCGGCTTTTGCAGCATCACCAGCCCGAGCGCGTCGAGGTGCGCCTCGGGGTCGGTGCCGGGGTCGACCAGGAAGTCGGCCGGCCGCACCACCTGCGGCAGGTGGTGCAGCGCGTGGCGGATGCGCGACAGCGCCTTCGCGTCGATGCCCGGCGGCAGCCGCGCGGCGTGACGCGGGTCGGGCAATTCGGGGGGCTTGGACTGCCGCGCCTTCGTCGCCGGCGCCGGGGTGGAGTCAGCGGCGCTCATCGGACGGGTGCGGTTCGCGTGGGGTGCATGAGGGCGTTCGGTTGCAGAAGGGAGGGGCGCCGTAGGCGTCCCGGGGGCGATGGCACCTCGACCGCCGTGCCTCGCGCAACCCGCGGCGCACGAAGCCGGGCCTGCCGGGCCGCCGCCGCGCACCCGGCGTCACCGGTGCGCTGGCAGCGCCCCTCGAGGGGAGGTCGACGAAGGCGCGTCGGGTGGTGTGGCGTCAAAACGGATAGTGCCGCGGCGTCGTCTGCACCGTGATCCAGCGCAAGTCGGTGAACTCGGCGATGCCGGCCTTGCCGCCGAAGCGGCCGATGCCCGAGCCCTTGACGCCGCCGAACGGCATCTGCGCTTCGTCGTGCACGGTGGGGCCGTTGACGTGACAGATCCCCGAGTCGATGCGCCGCGCGACGTTGAAGGCGCGCGCGACGTCGCGCCCGAACACCGCGGCGCTCAGGCCGTACTCGTTGTCGTTGGCGCAGGCGATGGCCGCTTCGACGCCGTCGACGCGCACCACGCACTTCACCGGGCCGAAGGTCTCCTCGCGGTAGATGCGCATCGCCGGGGTCACGTGGTCGAGCACCGTGGCCGGCATCAGCGTGCTGTCGGCCTTGCCGCCGCACACCAGCTTCGCGCCGCGGGCGAGTGCGTCGTCGATCAGCGCGTTGCAGTGCTCGACGGTGTTCATGCCGATCACCGAGCCGAGCACCACCGGGTCGGGCCGGCGCGGGTCGCCCAGCGGCAGCGCCTTCGCCTTGGCGGCGAAGCGGGCGACGAAGTCGTCGGCGACCTTGCGGTCGACGACGATGCGCTCGGTCGACATGCAGATCTGTCCGCTGTTGGCGAAGCAGCCGAACGCCGCGGCGTTGACCGCGTCGTCGAGGTCGGCGTCGTCGAGGATCACCAGCGGCGCCTTACCGCCGAGCTCGAGCACCACCGGCTTCAGGTGCTTGGCGCAGGTCATCGCGATGATCCTGCCCACGCGCGTGCTGCCGGTGAAGTTGACGCGGCGCACCGCCGGGTGCGCGACCATCGCCTCGACCACCGCGCCGGCGTCGGCCGGCGCGTTGGTGACGTAGTTGACGACGCCGGCCGGAAGACCCGCGTCCTGGAGCGCCTCGGCGATCAGCGCGTGCGTGCGCGGGCAGTTCTCGCTGCCCTTGAGCACCACGGTGTTGCCGCACGCCAGCGGGGTGGCGACGGCGCGAACGCCCAGGATCACCGGCGCGTTCCACGGCGCGATGCCGAGCACCACGCCGGCGGGTTGGCGCACGCCCATCGCCAGCGAGCCGGGCACGTCGGACGGGATCACCTCGCCGGCGACCTGCGTCGTCAGTGCCGCGGCCTCGCGGAGCATGCTGGCGGCCAGGTGCACGTTGAAGCCGGCCCACATGCCGGTGGCGCCGGTCTCGGCCGACACGGCCTCGACGAACGCCGGCGTCTTCGCCTCGAGTGCGTCGGCGGCCCGCAGCAGCAGCGCGCGGCGCTCGCCCGGGCCGGTCTCGCTCCAGGCCTTGAAGGCCTGCGCGGCGGCTTCGACGGCCTTCACCGCGTCGGACGGCGACGCCGCGGGTGCGCGCGTGGCGACACCGCCGTCGAGGGGGTTGCGGCGTTCGAAGGTGGCGTTGCCTTCGGCCGGGACCTTCAATCCGTTGATCAGCATCGACAGGTCGGACATGGTCATGCTCCTTTCGCGGTCGGATCGGGCGCGGCAGTGCCGGCCGGCGGGGAGGGGACATTCTGCGGCAGCCGCGCGCGGACCGCGTGCCGGCGGCGCGCGGGGCAGGCGGTCAGGCCGGCATCTCGCCGGCCCACCACCGGTCGGGAAACCGGCTCTGAAGCCAGTCGACGAAGTCGCGCACCTTGGTCGGCACCAGCCGCGGCGACGTGTACACCGCGTGGATCTCCTGCGCCGGCAGCGACCAGTCGGCCAGCAGCGGCTGCACCGCACCGTCGTGCACCGCGTCGTGTGCCACGTACCACGGCAGCACCGCCAGCCCGAAGCCGGCGCGCGCCGCGGCGAGCAGCGCCGACAGGTTGTTGCTGCGCAGCGGGCCCTTGACGGGCACTTGCAGCGCGCGCCCGTCGGCGCCGGCGAAGTGCCAGCGCTCGTCGCCTTGCACGCTGCTGTAGATCAGCGCGTCGTGCTGCGCGAGGTCCTGCGGGTGCGCCGGCAGCCCCCGGCTGGCAAGGTAGGCGGGCGAGGCGACCAGCACCCAGGGGTTGATGCCGAGGTAGCGCGCGCCGAGCTGCGAGTCGGCGAGCCGGCCCATGCGGATCGCCAGGTCGACGCCCTGTTCGACGAGGTTGACGTAGCGGTCGTCGAAGCCCAGGTCGACCTGCAGCCCGGGGTGCTGCTGCATGAAGCGCAGCACCAGCGGCGTCATCACGCGGCGGCCGAAGGCCACCGAGGTGCTGATGCGCAGCACGCCCTGCACGCGCGAGCTCATCAGCGCGGCCAGGTTGTCGGCCTCGTCGAGCTCGTGCGCGATCAGCTTGCACTTGTCGTAGTACGCGTGGCCGACCTCGGTGGGCGTGACCCCGCGCGTGCTGCGGTGGAACAGCCGCGCGCCGAGCTTGGACTCGAGCGCCGCGACGTGTTTGGTCGCGGTCGGCTGCGTGATGCCCAGGTCGGCGGCGGCGCGGCTGAAGCTGCCGGTCTCGACGACGCGGATGAACAGGCGGATGCCGACGACTCGATCCACCGGAGGATGATACCGGGCCGGTATTCCGCGGCGGAATAGCTGATCTGCACGCGCGACGGTTCCGCTTGCGCGATGCCGCGGCGACCATCGCGGCCATCGACCTGTCGGAGACGAGTCATGGCGAAGATGAAGGCCGCGATGGCCGCGGTGCTGGTGATGGAGAAGGAGGGCGTGACGCAGGCGTTCGGCGTGCCCGGTGCGGCGATCAACCCGCTGTACGCGCAGCTGCGCGAGCGGCAGACGATCGCCCACGTGCTCGCGCGCCATGTCGAAGGCGCGTCGCACATGGCCGAGGGCTACACGCGGGCCAGGGCCGGCAACATCGGTGTGTGCATCGGCACCTCAGGGCCGGCCGGCACCGACATGATCACCGGCCTGTACTCGGCGCAGGCCGACTCGATCCCGATCCTGTGCGTCACCGGCCAGGCGCCGCGCGCGCGGCTGCACAAGGAGGACTTCCAGGCGGTCGACATCGCGTCGATCGCCAAGCCGGTCACCAAGTGGGCGACCACGGTGCTGGAACCGGCGCAGGTGCCGCGTGCCTTCCAGCAGGCCTTCCACCTGATGCGCTCGGGCCGCCCGGGGCCGGTGCTGATCGACCTGCCGTTCGACGTCCAGATGACCGAGATCGAGTTCGACATCGACACCTACGAGCCGCTGGCGGTCTACAAGCCGGCCGCCTCGCGCAGGCAGGTCGAGAAGGCGCTCGAGATGCTGGCCGGCGCCGAGCGGCCGCTGATCGTCGCCGGCGGCGGCATCGTCAACGCCGACGCCTCCGACCAACTGGTGCAGTTCGCCGAAGCCGCCGGCATCCCGGTCATCCCGACGCTGATGGGCTGGGGCACGATCCCCGACGACCACCCGCTGATGGCCGGCATGTGCGGGCTGCAGACCAGCCACCGCTACGGCAACGCGAACCTGCTGGCGAGCGACTTCGTGCTCGGCATCGGCAACCGCTGGGCGAATCGCCACACCGGCAGCCCCGAGGTCTACTGCAAGGGCCGCAAGTTCATCCACGTCGACATCGAGCCGACCCAGATCGGCCGCGTGTTCGCGCCCGACTACGGCATCGTCAGCGACGCCAAGGCCGCGCTCGACCTGTTCGTCGAGGTCGCTCGCGAGTGGAAGGCCGCCGGCCGGCTGCCCGATTGGTCGGGCTGGGCCGCCGAGTGCCAGGGCCGCAAGGCGAGCCTGCAGTACCTGCGCAAGACCAACTTCGACGACGTGCCGATGAAGCCGCAGCGCGTCTACCAGTGCATGAACAACGCCTTCGGCAAGGACGTCACCTACGTCTCGACGATCGGGCTGTCGCAGATCGCCGCGGCGCAGTTCCTGCACGTCTACGGGCCGCGGCGCTGGATCAACTGCGGCCAGGCCGGGCCGCTGGGCTGGACGGTGCCGGCCGCGCTCGGCGTGCGCGCCGCCGACCCGCAGCGCAAGCTGGTCGCGCTGTCGGGCGACTACGACTTCCAGTTCATGCTCGAGGAGCTGGCGGTGGGCGCGCAGTTCAAGCTGCCCTACATCCACATCGTCGTCAACAACAGCTACCTCGGCCTGATCCGCCAGGCGCAGCGCGGCTTCACGATGGACTACTGCGTGCAGCTCGGCTTCGAGAACATCAACACCCCGGCCGGCGAAGCCTCGGCCGGCTACGGCGTCGACCACGTCAAGGTCGTCGAGGGGCTGGGCTGCAAGGCGATCCGCGTGCACCGCCAGGAGGAGATCGCGCCGGCGATCCGCCAGGCCGAGGCCTGGATGGCCGAGCACCGGGTGCCGGTGGTCATCGAGGTGATCCTCGAGCGCGTGACCAACATCGCGATGGGCACCGAGATCGACAACGTGGTCGAGTTCGAGGGCCTCGCCGCCGACAAGCGCGACGTGCCCACCGCGGTCGCGCTGCTGGACTAGCCCGAAGGGCTGGCGTCGCAGGCCGACCTGGCCAAGCCGAGTTAACGTGCGAAGCACCGGCCGAAGACACTGGAGGATCGATATGCCCAAGTTCGCCGCCAACCTGACGATGCTGTTCAACGAGGTGCCGTTCCTCGAGCGCTTCGAGCGCGCCGCCCGGGCCGGCTTCGACGCCGTCGAGTTCCTGTTCCCGTACGCGTTCCCGGCCGCCGAGATCAAGGCCCGGCTCGACGCCCACGGACTGAAGCTGGTGCTGCACAACCTGCCGGCCGGCGACTGGGACGCCGGCGACCGCGGCATCGCGTGCGACCCGGCGCGGGTGGCCGAATTCCGCGCCGGCGTCGGCCGCGCGGTCGAGTACGCGAGTGCGCTCGGCGTGCCGCAGCTCAACTGCCTGGCCGGCAAGGCGCCGGCCGGCGTGGCCGACGCCGAATTGCGCGCCACCTTCGTCGCCAACCTGGCCTACGCCGCCGCCGAGCTCGACAAGGCCGGGCTGAAGCTGCTGGTCGAGCCGATCAACACCTACGACATTCCCGGCTTCTACCTGAACCGCACCGCGCAGGCGCTGGCGATCCTCGACGAGGTCGGCGCCGCCAACGCCTGCGTGCAGTACGACATCTACCACGCGCAGCGCATGGAAGGCGAGATCGCCGCGACGCTGCACAAGCACCTGGCGCGCATCGCGCACATCCAGCTCGCCGACAACCCCGGGCGCCACGAGCCCGGCACCGGCGAACTCAACTGGGCCTTCCTGTTCGCGCACCTCGACCGCATCGGCTACGCCGGCTGGGTCGGCTGCGAGTACAAGCCCGCGACGACGACGGAAGCGGGGCTCGGCTGGCGCCAGGCCTTCGCCCACTGAAACGAACCGAGGAGACACGAGATGACGACGACCCCCCGCAAGATCGGCTTCATCGGCCTGGGCATCATGGGTGCGCCGATGTGCGCGCACCTGATCGCTGCCGGCCACGAGTTGTACGTGCACACCCGTGGCAAGGTGCCGGCCGACATTGCCGAGCGCGCCAGCGTGTGCGCCAGCGGCAAGCAGGTGGCGGCCAGCGCCGAGGTGATCTTCACGATGGTGCCCGACACGCCCGACGTGGCCGCGGTGCTGTTCGGCGAGGGCGGCGTGGCCGAGGGGCTGGCGCCGGGCAAGACGGTGGTCGACATGAGCTCGATCAGCCCGATCGAGACCAAGGCGTTCGCCGGGAAGATCAACGCGCTGGGCTGCGACTACCTCGACGCGCCGGTCTCGGGCGGCGAAGTCGGCGCCAAGGCGGCGAGCCTGACGATCATGGTCGGTGGCCCCGAAGCCGCGTTCGATCGCGTGCGCCCGCTGTTCGAACTGATGGGCAAGAACATCACGCTGGTGGGCGGCAACGGCGACGGCCAGACCACCAAGGTGGCCAACCAGATCATCGTCGCGCTGAACATCGCCGCGGTCGGCGAAGCGCTGGTCTTTGCCAGCAAGGCCGGCGCCGACCCGGCCAAGGTGCGCCAGGCGCTGATGGGCGGCTTCGCCGCCAGCCGCATCCTGGAAGTGCATGGCGAACGCATGATCAAGAGGACCTTCGCCCCGGGATTCCGCATCCAGCTGCACCAGAAGGACCTGAGCCTGGCGCTGGCCGGCGCGCGGACGCTGGGCGTGGCGCTGCCGGGCACGGCCCACGCCGCGCAGCTGATGCAGGCCTGCGCCGCCAACGGCATGGCCGAGCTGGACCACTCGGCGCTGGTGCGCGCGCTGGAGCTGATGGC
>CAZUBF010000029.1:28579-28902 GCA_964618555.1 uncultured Azohydromonas sp. | reverse complement strand
CCAGCAGCTACACGCGCCACCACGTCAACATCACGATGACGCAGGCCAAGGCGGTGAGCAACTACACCAACTCGATCCTGGCCAACATGGAGGCCACCGACGAGGGCTACGACGAGGCGCTGCTGCTCGACAGCGCCGGCTTCGTCAGCGAAGGCGCCGGCGAGAACCTGTTCGTCGTGAAGAAGGGCGCGGTCTACACGCCCGACCTGTCGGCCGGCGCGCTCAACGGCATCACGCGCGACACGATCTTCGCGATCTGCCAGGACCTGGGCCTGAAGCTGGTCGAGAAGCGCATCACGCGCGACGAGGTGTACATCGCCGAC